>NZ_CP083546.1:3976568-4323136 GCF_025144145.1 Leisingera sp. M658 | reverse complement strand
GCTGCGCCTCACGCGTCCCCAAAAAAGCAGCGGCCCCTTGGCCGGGCCAGTTCTATTCTATCTTCACCCCCAACCACCCGGGGGGCATTCACGCACAGGGGTTATGTGTGCGGACCAGCAGTGGCCGCATTACCCGAAGGCTGAAAGCTCGCACAAAACAGCAAAAACAGCCGCAAGAAGCGGCGGATTTGCCGTGACGAACAGTATCGCACACAATTGAGACAAGGCTGCTGTCCTATACCAACACAGCAGTGGATCCCGGCCAGAACAACGCACATATGTGCCGTCTGTACCGGATAACCTGGCAACCTTGATGCCCGTCAAGATTGCCGCAAGCAGCCTGTCCCCCCAGCGAGTGAATCGCTGTCCTATTGGTAGCAATTCGAGGGGGGCGGCAGCAACGAAACTATGATGTTGACTCTGCCTTTGGCGACAAAGAATCTCTCGCGCCTGCAGAACACCGCCGAGGGTTTTCCCAAAAAACAAGGCGCTGCAATCTGCAGCGCCCTGACAACTTTTCAACTCTGCTTGAGCTTGCCCAGCAGCGCGAATCTCAGGCCAGTGCCTTCACGCGTGCGGACAGGCGCGAGATTTTGCGGGAAGCGGTGTTTTTGTGGTACACACCCTTGGTGACACCGCGCATCAGCTCGGGCTGAGCAGCGCGCAGAGCTGTGGTTGCAGCTTCTTTGTCGCCGGAAGCGATAGCTTCTTCAACTTTACGCAGGTAGGTGCGGATGCGCGAACGACGGGCTTTGTTGACGGCAAAGCGCTTTTCGTTCTGACGTGCGCGCTTCTTGGCCTGGGGCGAATTTGCCATGGTATCTGACCTTATCTCGGGTTCTGTTTCTATCGGACGCAATGCCAGCCGGACCCGGGTCACAAAACCGGTGTGATTCTAGCCAGAGCGGGCTGCACGCGCATGTATGGGGCGGCGTTTATCCAATCCGGTGCAGAATTGCAAGGGCGCTGGCCCGGAAAGCAAAACGGCGGGCTCATCCGCCCGCCGCTCCGTTACTTTAATCGCAAGCCGGGTTCATTTGTCCCGGAACTGCGCTTCGCGCTTTTCCAGAAAGGCGGCCATGCCCTCTTTCTGGTCTTCGGTGGCAAACATCGAGTGGAACACCCGGCGCTCGAACAGCAGCCCCTCGTTCAGCGGCAGCTCGTAAGAGCGGTTCACCGTCTCCTTGACCGCCATCGCGGTCAGCAGCGATTTTTCGGCGATCTTCTGTGCCGCTGCGGTGGCTTCCTCGATCAGCTTCTTGGCCGGCACCACGCGCGACACCAGGCCGGCACGTTCGGCTTCCTCGGCATTCATGAAGCGCCCGGTGAGGTTCATATCCATCGATTTGGACTTGCCCACAAACCGGGTCAGACGCTGCGTGCCGCCAATGCCTGCAACGACGCCCAGATTGATCTCAGGCTGGCCGAATTTGGCAGTCTCAGCAGCGATAATGAAATCGCACAGCATCGCCAGCTCGCAGCCGCCGCCCAGCGCATAGCCGGCCACCGCCGCGATCACCGGCTTGCGGATGGCAGAGATCCGGTCATTGGCATCGGCAAACAGGTTCGTGGAGAACACTTCGGTAAAGCTCATCTCCGACATCTCTTTGATGTCGGCACCGGCGGCAAAGGCCTTTTCCGAGCCGGTCAAAACGATGCAGCGCACCTTGTCGCTGGCATCGGCCTCTTCCAAAGCCGCGCACAGCTCGCCGATGAGTTCTTTGTTGAGCGCGTTCATCGCCTCTGGGCGGTTCAGTTTTATGAGGCAAACGTGGTCCTGCACATCGACGTTGATCGTCTCGTAGGCCATGATTTCTCTTTCGGTTGTTCCGTTCAGTCCTGAGTCCTTACCAAAAGGCGCACTCTGATCAAGCTATCTTTGGCACTTTACACAGTAGAAGGTAGAGCGTCCGGACTGAGTGATTCTCCCAATTGACCCGGTGCAACCCGCGCGGCGGCAAGGTTCGCCCTCGCGCCCGTAAGCATCGAAAGAATGTTGAAAATATCCAAGTTCACCAGAGGCTTGCCGAAAATCCTTGAGCGACGATCCGCCTGCACGGATGGCATCCTGCAACACTTCCCGGATGATCGGAACCAGCGCCGCAACCCGATGCGCGGCAATCTGCCCAGCCTTGCGGCGTGGCGAAATTCCCGCACGGAACAAAGCTTCGCAGACGTAAATGTTACCAAGGCCAGCAATGATTCCCTGATCCAGTAATGCAGATTTCACCGGCGTGTTGCGACCCTGGAAGGCGGCAACCAGATGATCCTCGTGAAAATCATTGCCCAGCGGCTCCGGCCCCAGCACCGCCAGCAGTTTGTGGGACTCGGCAGTCGCCGTCTCCAGCAGATCCATTGCACCAAAGCGGCGCGGATCGTTGAATGTGATGCGGGCGCCGTTGTCCATATCCAGAACCACATGATCGTGCTTTACTGCTTGAGGATGCTGATGCGTAAACTGCCCCAGCGGATCACCCGACACCGTCATCCGGCCCGACATGCCAAGGTGAATAAGCAATGTCTCATCCGTGTCGAGGTCGGCAAGAATGTACTTTGACCGCCGCCGCAGCCCATTGACCCGCGCACCGGTCAGCCGCTCGGCCATTCGCTCCGGAAACGGCCAGCGCAGGTCCGGCCGGTTCACAGCCGCATTTGTGATCACCGCCCCCTCCATCGCAGGCGCCAATCCGCGTTTCACTGTCTCGACCTCGGGCAATTCTGGCATTACACCCCTCCTGAACCAACGGGCCGCATTGTGCCTGCCCTCCAGCGCCTTATAACAAGGGCGGAATTCAGCAAACGGCAAGCCTCATGAGCGATAGCAGCGACAACACCACCCATTTCGGGTTCGAAACCGTCCGCGAGGAGGAAAAGGCCGGCCGCGTGCAGGGGGTCTTCAACTCGGTCGCCTCAAAATACGACATCATGAACGACGTGATGAGTGTGGGTATCCACCGGGTCTGGAAAGACGCGATGATGGACTGGCTGGCGCCGCGACCCGGTCAGCGGCTCTTGGATGTGGCGGGCGGCACCGGTGACATTTCCTTCCGCTTCCTGAAACGCGCAGGGTCCGGCCACTCCACCGTGTTTGATCTCACCCGCCCGATGCTGGAAGAAGGCCGCAAACGCGCCGAGGCCGAGCAGATGGCGCACAGCCTCGACTGGGTCACCGGCGATGCGATGAAGCTGCCGTTCAAGGACAACACTTTTGACGTCTACACCATTTCTTTCGGCATCCGGAACGTAACCCGCCCGCAGGAGGCCTTGAACGAGGCTTACCGGGTGCTGCGCCCCGGCGGGCGGCTGATGGTGCTGGAGTTCTCGCAGCTGCCGAATGACGGGCTGCAAAAGCTTTATGACCTCTACTCCTTCAATGTGATCCCGCGGATGGGGCAAATGATTGCCGGCGATTACGACAGCTACCAGTATCTGGTGGAATCGATCCGCAACTTCCCCGATCAGGAGACTTTCCTCGGAATGCTGCGCAAGGCAGGGTTCGAGAACGCCAAGTACCGCAACCTGTCGCTGGGCATCGCCGCCCTGCATTCCGGCTGGAAGATCTGACCTATGCGCGGCCCCCACAACATTCTGCGCCTGATCCGCACAGGCGCCACTTTCGAGCGCACCGGCGCCATGCATTCGGTGCTGGAGGCCTTTGAGGCCCCCAAGCCCCTGCGTATCCTCGCCCGCACCCTGGGCTGGCCGTTTAAATGGCTGGGCTACAAGGGCGATCCCGCAATGCCGCCAGAAACCCGCGCGCTGAACGCCCTGGGGCCTGCCTATATCAAATTCGGGCAGGTTCTTTCGACCCGGCCCGATGTGGTGGGCAAGGATCTCGCCCGCCAATTGCGGGTGCTGCAGGACAAGCTGCCGCCGTTCTCCCGCGCCGAGGCACTGGCCGAAGTGGAAAAAGAACTGGGCCGCCCGGTCTCAGAGGTTTTCTCGGAATTCAGCGACCCGATCGCCGCAGCCTCCATTGCGCAGGTGCACCGGGCCACACTGGCGGACTCCGGCGATGAAGTGGCCGTCAAGATTCTGCGGCCCGGTATTGAGCGCGCCTTCAACAAGGATGTGGACGCCTTTTACTTCGCTGCCCGCATAGCCGATCTTTTTGCGCCCGGTGCCCGCCGCCTGAAGCCGATGGACGTGATCGAGCATTTCGACGGTGTGGTGCAAGGGGAATTGGACCTGCGCCTGGAAAGCGCCGCCGCCTCGGAGTTTGCCGCCAATACCGTGAATGACGAAGGCTTCCAGCTGCCTGAGATCCGCTGGGGCTATTCCGCCCGCCGGGTAATGACGATGGGTTGGGCGGACGGCGTTGCGCTGGGTGACAATGACGCGCTGGATGCAGCGGGCCATGACCGCCGGGTGTTGGCCGACCGGGTGCTGTCGCTTTTCCTCCGCCACGCACTGCGCGATGGTTTTTTCCACGCCGACATGCATCAGGGCAACATGAAGGTCGCGGCAAACGGTGACATTATCGCCTATGACTTCGGCATCATGGGCCATATTGATGAATACACCCGCCGGGTCTACGCCGAGATCCTCTATGGCTTCATCAAACGCGACTACAAACGCGTCGCCGAGGTGCATTTCGAGGCCGGTTATGTCTCCGCCTCCCACGATGTGGATGAATTCGCCCGCGCCTTGCGCGCGGTGGGAGAGCCGATCTTCGGCATGGACGCCTCGCAGATCTCCATGGGGCGGCTGCTGAACTATCTGTTTGAAGTCACCGAGCGTTTCGGCATGGAAACCCGCACCGAGCTGATCCTGCTGCAACGTACCATGGTCGTGGTCGAAGGCGTCGCCCGCTCGCTGGATCCGCATATCAACATCTGGGAAGCCGCTCAGCCGGTGGTCGAGGATTACATCAAGAAATCAATCGGCCCGCGCGCCGTGGTTTCCGACCTTTTGGACACCGCTAAGGTGATGGCCCGGTTTGGCCCCCGGCTGCCCGCGCTGGTGGAACAGGCGCTGATCGCACAAGCAGCGCAGAACGGGACACAAAAACGCAAGCTGAACAGCTGGGTAACCCCGGCTGTTCTAGGCGCAGCCGGCGGAGCAAGCCTCTGTGCCGTTGTTGCCCTGCTGCTGTGAACGCGCAAAGGCCCCAATGGCCACGGTCTTCTTTCTGGTCTGAAATACCCCAGGGGTGAGCGCCGCAAGGCGCGAGGGGGCAGCGCCCCCTTCGCTTTCTTTTACAGCCGCTCGATTGCCAAAGCGATGCCCTGACCACCGCCGATGCACATGGTGATCAGACCTTTCGATCCGCCTGTCCGCTCCAATTCATAAAGCGTTTTCAAGGTGATGATAGCACCGGTTGCACCCACCGGATGGCCCAGGGCAATCGCTCCGCCGTTTGGGTTCACTCTGGCAGGATCCAGCCCCAATTCCTTATTCACCGCCAGCGCCTGCGAGGCAAAAGCCTCGTTCGATTCAATGACGTCGAAATCGCCCGCCGACAGGCCGGTCTTTTCGAACAGGTTACGCACCGCAGGAACCGGGCCGATCCCCATCACCTCGGGACGCACACCGGCATGGGCATAGCCCAGGATCCGCGCCTTGGGTTTCAGACCCGCCTTTTCTGCGGCGGCGGCTGTGGCCAGCACCACCGCCGCCGCACCATCGTTGATCCCGCTGGCATTGCCGGCGGTAACCCGGCCATCTTTCTGGAACACCGCCTTCAGCCCGCCCAGCACATCCAGAGTGGTGGCTTTGGGGTGCTCGTCCACCTCAAACGGTACCATGTCGCGCTTAACCTTCACCTCAACCGGCGCGATCTGCGATTTGAAATGCCCGGCCTCGATTGCTGCCGCCGCGCGGGTCTGGCTGGTGACGGCAAATTCATCCATCTGGACGCGCGTAATTCCGTGCTCATCGGCGACGTTCTCGGCTGTAACTCCCATATGGCCTGTGCCGAACGGGCAGTTCAACGCCCCCAGCATCATGTCCAGAGACTTTACATCGCCCATCTTTGCCCCCCAGCGGCTTTGCTGGAGGATATAGGGGCTGCGCGACATGTTTTCGGCACCGCCGGCCAGTGCGAACTCCGCGTCTCCCAAGGTAAGTGACTGAAAGGCTGAAATAATTGCCTGCACGCCGGAACCGCAAAGCCGGTTCACGTTCATCGCAGGCACCGCATCAGGCACCCCTGCCTGCATCGCTGCAACCCGGCTCAGGTACATGTCGCGCGGCTCGGTGTTGATGATATGGCCGAATACGGCGTGGCCGATTTGCCCGCCCTCAACGCCGGAGCGCTCCAGTGCTGCTTTTGATACGGTTGTGGCCAGATCAATCGGTGCAGTGCCCGCCAAAGCGCCGCCAAAAGTGCCGATGGCGGTGCGGGCGCCGTCCAGAATCACGATATCAGTCATTGTCTTTCTCCTCACTCCTGCGTTGCCGCCATTATGCGCCCGCAGCATGACCCTGTCTGCGGGGACGTGCCGTCATGGAAACGCCGCGTAACTCCCCCGTACACCGCCACTGCGCAACATTCCGAAAGACCGCAGGATTTGACAAATCCTGCCTGACAGCGCAGAGAATCCGTCATGACGGAAAACACAGACGATATCCTGACCCTGCTGCCCGCCCGCCTGAAAGAGGCCCGCCGCACCCAAGGGCTAAGCCTGGAGGCGGTGGCGAATCTCTCCGGTGTCAGCCGTTCTATGGTAAGCCAGATTGAGCGCGGTGAAAGCTCCCCCACCATCGCAACACTGTGGAACCTGACCCGTGCGCTGCAGGTGGATTTTGCCGGACTGCTGGAAACAGGGGACATGAAGGACCGGATTGAGGTTCTGCGCGCAACAGATGTGCCCAAAATCGAGAACATGGGCCAAGGATGCCGGATTCGCATTCTGTCGCCGCCAGAGGACGCCGGCGGGCACGAGGTCTATGATATCCGGTTCGACAAGGGCGGTGCACTGATCAGCCAGCCCCACACCCGCGGCACAGTGGAACAGCTGACCGTTCTAGAGGGCGAAATTGCACTTTCTTCGGGCAATGCCAATAACTTGCTGCAAACAGGCGACACTGCCCGCTATGCCGCTGATGTTGCGCATTCGGTTACCGCCCCCGAGGGGCCGGCGCGGGTGTTTCTTATTGTGAAAACCGCTTGAGGTATGCCCTCAAGCCCGGCTGCACCCCTTTTTTCGATATCAATCCAGGCATTGGCAGACCTTTCAGACAGGCAGGAGATTTCGGGTTTGAGCCGGATCTTTTTCGCTGAACCAGCGTAAACGCACCGGCAAGAAAGCCCCTCTCTCCACCTTTCCGGAACAAAGCCCTTGAAAGACTCACGGCATCGGACCATATGTGGATCGCTAACGTTATTCTTGTCGATCCACTGTCTCCCGCTTTGCGGCGTTTTCAGTCTCTCGATCCAGACCGACTACGCCAGGCTGCCGCACTTCCGCGGGCAGCAAATACTAGGAGACTACGGATATGGCCACCGGCACCGTAAAATGGTTCAACACCACCAAAGGCTTCGGCTTCATCGCACCCGACGGCGGCAGCAAAGATGTGTTCGTGCACATCTCCGCTGTTGAGCGTTCCGGCCTGACCGGCCTGGCGGACAACCAGAAAGTCACTTTCGACATCGAGCCCGGCCGTGACGGCCGCGAGTCGGCTGTGAACCTGGCGCTGGCATAAGCTTTTCAGCTTAGCAGTTCTGAAACGCGGTCCCTGCAAAGGGGCCGCGTTTTTTTGTGCCTGCCATTAAGGACACAAAGGGACAGTCAGCCTTTGTTCTTCTCATCCCAAGGCGCAGGCTCCCACAGCTCCACCTTGTTGCCTTCTGGATCCATGATCCAGGCAAAGCGGCCGTTCTCATGGGCGTCAGGCCCTTTCAGGATGGGAATGCCTGCGGCCGTCAGCTGCGCAACCATGCCGTCCATGTCATCAACCCGGTAATTGATCATAAAGCCCGAGGTACTGGGATCGAACCAAGTCCCGTGCTGATCAGCAGCGGCCCAAACGGTAAGGCCGCCGTCGCCGGCCTTGTCCTCCGGCCACTTGAGGACGGCGCCGCCGAAATCCGCCAGCTCCAGCCCCAAATGGTCGCGGTACCATTCTGCCAGTTCCTTGGCGCCGCCGCGCGCCTTGATGAATACTCCGCCGATACCCGTGATGCGTGCCATGACTGTTTCCTCCCTGTTTTGGGATGAGATAGTCCGGCCGGGTGGAATTTCAGCTTTCAAATCCGGTTTCACGGAATTTTTTCCGCCATACTGAAATCCTGTATTTCGGAAACATGTCCGCTATGATAGACACGCGACTCGAGACACCCAGGGAGCCAGCTCATGTCCAACGCATTTCTGACCGACATCTCCAACACGCTTGCCCAGATCGAGGCTGAGGGGCTGTACAAACGTGAGCGAATGATCACCTCCCCCCAAGGTGGCGGGATCACGGTTGGCGGCCGCGAGGTGATCAACCTCTGCGCCAACAACTATCTGGGTCTGGCCAACCACCCTGCCCTCATCAATGCAGCCAAGGACGCGATGGAGCCTAAAGGATTCGGCATGGCCTCAGTCCGGTTCATCTGCGGTACCCAGGACATTCACCGGGAGCTGGAGCAGCGGCTGGCCAAATTCCTGGGCAAGGATGACGCAATCCTGTTTGCCGCCTGTTTCGATGCCAATGGCGGGCTGTTCGAGCCGCTGCTGGGGCCGGAGGATGCGATCATCTCGGACTCGCTGAACCATGCGTCGATCATCGACGGGGTGCGCCTGTGCAAGGCCAAACGCTATCGCTATTTGAACAGCGACATGAATGATCTGGAGGCCTGGCTGAAACAGGCGCGCGAGGACGGGGCGCGGCATATCATGATCGCGACCGACGGGGTGTTTTCGATGGACGGCTACCTGGCCAAGCTGCCGGAGATCCGGGCACTGGCGGACAAATACGATGCGGTGGTGATGGTGGATGACTGCCACGCAACCGGCTTTATGGGGGCGACAGGTGCGGGCACGCCGGAGCATTTCGGGGTGGACGTGGATATCGTCACCGGGACATTGGGCAAAGCACTTGGGGGGGCCATCGGCGGTTATATCGCCGGGCCGCAGCCAGTGATCGACCTGCTGCGGCAGCGGGCGCGGCCCTATTTGTTTTCCAATTCGCTGCCGCCATCGATTGTTGCTGCCGGGCTGGAGGCGATCCGTCTGGTGGAAGAAGGGGACGGGCTGCGGGCGCAGCTGTTTGAGAATGCAAAGTACTGGCGCGCCGGGCTGGAAGGCTTGGGCTTTGACCTGCTGCCGGGTGAGCACCCGATCATCCCTGTGATGCTGGGCGAGGCGCAGCTGGCGCAGGACATGGCGGCAAAGCTGTTTGACGAGGGCGTTTATGTCTCCGGCTTCTTCTTCCCGGTGGTGCCGCGCGGCCAGGCGCGGATCCGCACCCAGATGAATGCGGCGCTGACGCGGGACGAGCTGGACCGGGCATTGACCGCCTTTGGCAAGGTGGGCAAGGCGCTGGGGATCGTGTCATGAGCCGCCCAAACACAATGAAGGCGCTGGAGAAGAGCCAGCCGCAGGAGGGCCTGTGGATGGTGCAGGCGCCGGTACCGGAAATCGGCCCGGATGAGGTGCTGATCAAAATCAAGAAGACCGGCATCTGCGGCACCGACATCCACATCTGGAACTGGGATGAGTGGGCTTCGCACACCGTGCCGGTGCCAATGATTACCGGGCATGAATTTGCGGGTGAAATCGTCGAGATCGGGCGCAATGTCACCGATTTGACGGTGGGGCAGCGCTGCTCCGGCGAGGGGCATCTGATCAAGACGGACTCGCGCCAGAGCCGCGCCGGCAAGTTCCACCTGGACCCCGGAACCCGCGGCATCGGGGTGAATGAGCAAGGCGCCTTTGCCCAATATCTGAAACTCCCCGCCTTTAACGTGGTGCCGCTGCCGGAGGAAATCCCGGATGAGATCGGTGCCATTTTGGACCCCTTGGGCAATGCTGTGCATACTGCGCTGAGCTTTGATCTGCTGGGCGAAGACGTGCTGATTACCGGCGCAGGCCCCATTGGCATCATGGCGGCGGCGGTGGCGAAACATGCCGGCGCGCGCCATGTGGTGATCACCGATATCAACCCGGACCGCCTGTCGCTGGCGGAACATGTGGCGCCAGCGGTGCGCGCGGTGAACGTGGCGCAGGAAGACTTGCATGACGTGGTGCGCGAGTTGGGCCTGAAACAGGGGTTTGATGTCGGGCTGGAAATGTCCGGTTCGCAAACGGCATTGGATCAGATGGTAGAAGCCCTGGTGATGGGCGGCAAGATTGCCCTGTTGGGCATTCCGCCGGGAAAATCGCCGGTCGACTGGTCACGCATCGTGTTCAAGGCGATCACCATCAAAGGCGTCTACGGGCGCGAAATGTTCGAAACCTGGTACAAGATGATCGCCATGCTGCAGAACGGGCTGGACGTGAGCCGGGTGATCACCCATCGCTTTGCAGTGGATGATTTTGCCGAGGGCTTTGCAGCGATGAAATCTGGCTCTAGCGGCAAAGTGGTACTGGACTGGACCTGATTGTGATTCAGGCTGTGTCGACAAAAGGGCTTCACATCGGGTGCCGGTCATGATTCACACCGGGATCTACGAGGAAGACCAGCTTGGCACGAGATTTTTGCCGCACGAGGAATGGGCGTTTTTTGACCGGTTTATCCGGGCTGCACACGCCCCGAACCGGCGCAAACCTACCGATCACCGCCTTGTTCTCGATGGAGTTTTCTGGATCGCCCGCACCGGCGCGCCATGGCGTGACCTGCCTGAAGAATCCGGCAAGTGGCCGAATATCTACCGGCAGCTCCGGCGTTGGACGCTGGCGGGGTTGCGGGAGGGCATCATGGACGCCCTGAACCAAAGCGGGACGGTGCCGGATGCCCTTCAAATGATCCTTCTCGGCGTCACCGCAGCAGGCCTGCCAATGAGGACCGAGATCACACCGGGCCAGACATCCGATTGCCAGGGGTTCGACATGGTCATGGCCGACGACTTGCCTGAGACGAGCGTCCTGTTGGTTGACCGAGGCTATGACGCTAACAATATTCGGAAAAGGATGGAGGCGCGGGACGTGCTCGACCAGATTCCCATGCGCAAATCACGCAAGATGCGGGTCGGTGTGGAGCATTCGCTGTATTCCTTGCGCATTCCCGTCGAGCGGTGCTTCAACAAGCCCAGGATTGCGCGCCCCTTCGCGCCGCTGGCGCTCACCCCCAGGATGTTTTTGGCCAGAAGAAGAAGGGAAAACTACGGGGTCAGCAGCTGGCGGCCGTTTTCCGTGAGCAGCCAGCAGTTGCGGCCTTCGAAAACGGCGGCACTGACCGGGCGGCCGTAGCCGGCGCCGGTGTCGAGGTTGATGCGGTTGCCGTAATGGCTGGGCCGGTCCACCGGCGTGTGGCCATGCACAATCAGTTTCGGGTGCGGGCCGGTGTGGTCGTGAAATGCCTGCCGGATCCAGACCAGATCGTTCTCCTGCTGCTGGGGCAGCGATACGCCGGGGCGAATTCCGGCGTGCACAAAGGCAAGGTCCGGCGTCTCGTAAAGGGGCATGAGGCGACGCAAGAATTCAGTGTGCCGGGCCGGGATCACCTCTTTGGCCCGGGCCTGCAGGGCGTCGAGCCGGGTGCGGTCTTCGAATGTCAGCCCGTAGCTGGCCAGGGTCTCAACTCCGCCGATCCGCTCATGCAGCCAGTGATAGCCGACCAGCAGATGCGGGTCATGGCGGGGCGTGTCTTCCATGAACCAGGCAAACATCCGGTCATGGTTGCCTAACAGCGTTATCCAGTCGCGCCCCTCCTCCTGACCTGTGATCAGCCGGTCCAGCACCCCGCGGCTGTCCGGGCCGCGGTCTGTGTAATCTCCCAGAAAGACAATCCGAGCGTCCGGGCCGCCGTCGGCCTCGATCCGGGTCAAAGCCTCCTCCAGCATGGCAAGCTGGCCGTGAATGTCGCCGATCGCATATAGGGGCGCGGTCATTGCAAGATCCTTTGTCTGGAGAGGGCCGGATATGAAAACGCCGCCCTTATAACCGGGCGGCGTTCCTGATTGAACCAGTTACGCAATCAACTTTCAGACGACGTCGAATGCCAATGGTTTAATCTGGTTGAACAACCCGGTTTCGGCCAGCTTGGCGCGGACCTCTGCTGGCACCTCGTCATCCACATACAGCAGCGCGATGGCTTCGCCGCCGGCTTCGGAGCGGCCCAGGGTGAAATTGGCGATATTCACATCGCTTTCGCCCAGGGTATGGCCCAGGGTGCCGATGATGCCGGGCACGTCCTCGTTGGTGGTGTACAGCATATGCGCGCCGACCTCGGCCTCGATGTTGATACCCTTGATCTGGATGAACCGCGGCTTGCCGTCGGAGAACACGGTTCCAGCCACCGAGCGTTCGCGCTTGGAGGTCACTGCGGTCACCTTGACATAGCCGTCGAAGGTGCCGGATTTGTCTTGGTTCGTGGTCGATATCTGGATGCCGCGCTCCTTGGCGACCACCGGGGCGGAAACCATGTTCACCTCGGGGTTGGCGCGTTTCATGATTCCGGCAATCACCGCACAGTTCAGCGCGTCCAGGTTCATCTCCGAAGCGGCACCATCATAAAGGATGTTGATCGCCTTGATCGGTTCATCCGTCATCTGCCCCACGAAGCTGCCCAAGTGGTCGGCCAATTTGATCCAGGGGCCCATGACCTTGGCTTCTTCCGCCGTCACCGAGGGCATGTTGAGCGCGTTTTCCACAGCGCCGGTCAGCAGGTAGTTGGACATCTGCTCAGCCACCTGCAGAGCGACGTTTTCCTGCGCCTCGGTGGTGGCGGCACCCAAATGCGGGGTGCAGACCACATTGGGCAGGCCGAAGAGGGCGTTTTCCTTGGCCGGCTCGACCGAGAACACGTCGAAGGCCGCACCTGCCACATGGCCAGAGGTCAGCAATTCCGCCAGCGCGCCCTCATCCACCAGGCCGCCGCGGGCGCAGTTGATGATGCGCACGCCCTTCTTGGTCTTCTCCAGGTTTTCCTTGGACAGGATGTTGCGGGTCTGGTCGGTCAGCGGCACATGCAAGGTGATGAAGTCGGCACGGGCCAGCAGCTCGTCCAGCTCAACCTTTTCGACGCCCATCTTGTCGGCCTTCTCAGTGCTCAGGTACGGGTCATAGGCCACCACCTTCATCTTGAGGCCGCGGGCGCGGTCGCAGACGATGCCACCGATGTTGCCGGCACCGATCACACCCAGGGTCTTGGCGGTCAGTTCGGTGCCCATGAACTTGGACTTCTCCCATTTGCCCGCATGGGTGGACGCCGAGGCCTCGGGCAGCTGACGGGCGGTTGCGAACATCATGGCGATGGCGTGTTCGGCGGTGGTGATCATGTTGCCGAAGGGGGTGTTCATCACAATGACGCCGCGCTTGGAGGCGGCTTCTTTGTCGATGTTGTCGGTGCCGATGCCAGCGCGGCCGATCACCTTGAGGTTTGCGGCACTCTCCAGGATCTTTTCGGTCACTTTGGTCGCCGAGCGGATCGCCAGGCCGTCGTACTGGCCGATGATTTCCGCCAGCTTGTCCTTGTCCTTGCCCACATCAGGCAGGAAATCGACGTCGATGCCCCGGTCGCGGAAGATCTGGACGGCAGCTTCGGACAGCTTGTCGGAGATGAGAACTTTGGGAGCCATGTTGGTGGTCCTTTTCATACGGGGGCCTGTGCGGCCTGATATTGTGAAGGGTCCCCTGGAAGGGAGTTCCGGGGCAGCGCCCCGGAGCAGAGCCGAATTCAGGCGGCTTCAGTCTGGAGAGCGATCTCAGCCTCGAAGGCCCATTTGATCCAAGGCATCAGGGCAGCCACATCAGTGGTTTCAACCGTGCCGCCGCACCAGATCCGCAGGCCCGCAGGCGCGTCGCGGTAGGCGCCGATGTCATAGGCTACGCCTTCATTTTCCAGCCGTTTGGCCACTGCCTTGGCAAACACTGCGCCGTCCTGAATGCGCTCATCCGTAAACTTAAGGCAGACAGAAGTGTTGGAACGGTACTCCGGCTGTTCAGCCAGGAACGCGATCCAGGGATTGTCCTGCACAAAGCTTTGCACTGCGGCGAGGTTGGCGTAGGCGCGTTCGCGCAGGCCTTCCATGCCGCCAACCGAGCGCGCCCAGTCCAGCGCCAGCAGGTAATCCTCAACCGCCAGCATCGAGGGCGTGTTGATAGTTGCACCCTGGAAAATGCCGTCGATCAGCTTGCCGCCCTTGGTCAGGCGGAAAATTTTCGGCAGCGGCCAGGCGGGGGTGTAGCTTTCCAGCCGTTCGACGGCACGGGGGGAAAGGATGATCATGCCATGTGCAGCTTCGCCGCCCAGCACCTTCTGCCAGGAGAAGGTGGTCACATCCAGCTTGTCCCAAGGCAACCGTTGCGCAAAGGCTGCCGAAGTGGCATCGCAGATGGTCAGCCCTTCGCGGTCCGCCGGGATCCAGTTGCCGTTGGGAACCCGCACGCCGGAGGTCGTGCCGTTCCAGGTGAAGACGACGTCATTGGAGAAATCGACAGAGGCGAGGTCCACGATCTGTCCGTAATCGGCGGTCTTGACGGTGGCGTCCAGTTTCAGCTGCTTCACCGCGTCGGTCACCCAGCCAGAGCCGAAGCTTTCCCAGGCCAGCATCTCGACGCCGCGGGCCCCCAGCAGGTTCCACATTGCCATTTCCACCGCGCCGGTATCCGACGCAGGGACAATGCCGATCTTGTAATCAGCAGGGATGTTCAGAATTTCGCGGGTGCCTTCGATCGCCGCCTTCAGACGCTCCTTGCCAACCGCAGCGCGGTGCGAACGGCCCAGCGGCGCGTTGGCCAGTTTGGCGACGTCAAAAACAGGAGGTTTGGCGCAAGGGCCAGAAGAAAAACGCGGATTTACCGGCCGCGATGCCGGTTGTGCAATAGCCATGAATGCTACCCTTCCAGATAAGCGCCCCTCGTTGGGGAGGGGTGTCCCGCCACCAGAGCTAGGGCGCTGCAGCGCGGCATGCAACAGGAAAGTCGGGAAAATACGGCCATACACACTCTTTTTGCGACACGTTTTTCCACCATCGGAAACAGGCGTCCTGAATTCGCTGCTGGCGGCCTGCCTTATAACGCCCCCTGTTTTCCACAGCATCGAGCAGGCTGGCCGATCCAGCGGCGGACCGTTATGACAAGGCGAACCCCGATGAAACGGAGCCTGCCGATGTTTGCTGCCACCCTGCTTTGCAACCCTGCCAGCCCGGTTCTGGAGCCTCCGCTGATCGAATCGCTGCGCAATGCCTGGGGCGGTGGCGAGGCTGTCTGGCTGGCGCCAGGTGCCGCAGCTGAGTTTTCGCTGAAGCAAATGCCGGACAACCGGTGGAACGTCTGGGAGGATCTGCAGAAGCTGGGCGTGGATCTGGTCATTCAGCCCTATGCCGGGCGCAAGAAGAAGATGCTGCTGGCCGATATGGACTCCACCATGATCCAGCAGGAGTGCATTGACGAGCTGGCAGAAGAAGCGGGCGTTGGCGCACGGGTCAAGGACATTACCGCACGGGCAATGAACGGCGAGCTGGATTTTGAAGGCGCGCTGACCGCGCGGGTGGGACTGCTGAAAGGGCTGCCGGAAACGGTGATCGGCAAGGTGCTGGCCGAGCGCATCACTTACATGCCCGGCGGCAGGCATCTGCTGGCCACGATGAAGGCAGAGGGCGCTTATGCGGCGCTGGTGTCGGGCGGGTTCACGGCGTTCACCGCACAGGTGGCGGCAGAGCTGGGATTTGACGAAAACCGCGCCAACACCCTGACCGTGGAAGACGGCAAGCTGACCGGAGAAGCAGGCAGGCCGATCCTGGGCCGGGAAGCCAAGGTGGAGGCGCTGAAGCAGATCACCGCCCGGTTGGGGATTGGAGTGGCGGATGTCATTGCGGTAGGTGACGGCGCCAATGATCTGGGGATGCTGAAACGCGCAGGCGCCGGGGTGGCGCTGCATGCCAAACCTTCAGTCGCAGCAGAATGCGACATCCGCATCAACCACGGCGACCTGACTGCGCTGCTGTACATCCAGGGCTACGGTCGCGACGATTTCAAAGGCTGATCAATCACATGCTGGAAGTGGGGATCGAGACCCTGATGCTGCTGCTGGCAGCCGGGTTTGTTGCGGGCTTCATCGACGCGCTTGCCGGCGGCGGCGGCCTGGTCACCTTGCCTGTTCTGCTGCTGGCGGGGGCCAGCCCGGTCACAGCCTTGGCAACGAACAAGATCCAGGGGCTGTTCGGAGCCGCCACCGCGGCGGCCACCTATGCCCGGGCCGGCCATGTTGATCTGAAATCGCAGTGCAAACCTGCGCTGATTGCCTTTGCCGCATCGGTTGCAGGCGCCTTTCTGGTGACCTTCCTGCCCACCGAGTGGATCCGCCTGTTCCTGCCAGTACTGCTGATTGCCATAGCCATCTTCTTTGCGGTCAAGAAAGGGTTGGATGATCTGGACCGCCGGCGCCGCCTATCGCCTGCCCTGTTTGCCGCAACAATGGTTCCCTTGTGCGGCGCTTATGACGGGCTGCTGGGGCCGGGGGCAGGCAGTTTCTACATGCTCGCCTTTGTCTCCCTTGCCGGTTATGGCATCCTCAAATCCACGGCCCATACCAAACTGCTGAACTTTGCCTCCAATGCGGGCGGGCTTGTTGCCTTTTCCTTTTTTGCCACCCCCTGGTGGATCACCGGCCTGCTGATGGGATTGGCCCAGATTGCCGGCGCGCGTGCAGGAGCCGGGCTTGCAAACAAGCAGGGCGCGAAGCTGATCAAGCCGCTGCTGGTGCTGACTTCAATAACGCTGGCGGCGAAGCTTCTTTGGGACATGCGGTGATCTCCTGACCCGCACCTGCCGGTGCCGGGCTTTGGGCCGCGCGGTTTTGTCTTGCTGAATACCGGTCAATTGCACCCACATGTTTACTGCCATTTTTTAACATGACACTTAATTAACAAAAGTGATAATAATGGATATGATACCGATTCTGAAATTATTTGCTGCGCTGTCGGATGAAACCCGTATGTCGATCGTCGACCAGCTGATTGCAAAAGGCGAGCTGCCTGCAGGCGATCTGGCACCGGGTGCGGGCATTTCGGCGCCTGCGATCTCGCGCCATCTGAAGGTGCTGCGCGAGGCCGGGCTGGTCACCCAGCGCGCCGATGGCACCAGGCGGCTGTATTCCGCCCGGCCCGAAGGCCTGCGGATGATTGCCGAGTGGACCCAGTCCCGGCGCGCCTTCTGGGAGGGCGGCCTGAACCGGCTGGAGGCAGCTTTGATGGCAGATGACACCTGATGGAGGAAGCCGCATGAGTGATCTGCAGCTGCAAAGGGTTTTTCCCGTCAGTCCGGAAAAACTGTTCGCCTGGGTGACCACCCCGGACAAGCTGCTGAAGTGGTGGGGCCCGGAGGGGGTGCATATCCCGGAACATAATCTGGATCTGAGCCGCACCGGCCCTTGGTATTCTGTCATGCAAAACAGTGACGGCCAGCGGTTTCATGTCTCGGGCCAAGTGACCCATGTGGATGGGCCGAAATCCGTCGGCTTCACCTGGGCCTGGCATGACGAGGACGGCAGCCGCGGCGCTGAAAGCCATGTGACCTTCACCATCGCTGCCACCGAGAACGGCGCCATGCTGCTGATTGACCACCGTGATCTGGACGGCACCGAGACCGCATCGCGCCACGAACAGGGCTGGACTTCGACCCTGCGCAAGCTTGAGGCGCAACTGGCCGAACAAATCTGAATCACGTCCACTGCAACCAAGGGAGAAGACCAATGCCACAGTTCATTTTTGCCTATCACGGCGGCAAGAAGCCCGAGAGCGAAGCAGAAGGCGCCAAGGAAATGGAGGCCTGGAAGAACTGGATGGGGTCGATGGGCGACGCACTGAAGATACCCGGCGCGCCGGTTGGCATGTCCAAAACCGTCAGCGCCGGAGGGGTCGTGGACAATGGCGGCGCCAATCCGCTTTCGGGCTACACGGTGGTCGAAGCGGCCGACCAGGATGCTGCCTGCGAAATGGCCAAAGGCTGCCCGATGGTGGTGAGCGGCAACGGTTCAGTCGAAGTGGCCGAGATCATCGACATGGAAATGTAGGCTGCATGCCCCGGGGCCGGCCCGGGGCAGTTATTTTCAAAACAGCAGCTCGGCTGCCGGGCGGATGGATCCGCACTCCAGCCCGCGGCGGCTGTAAAGCGTCTTGTTCATGAATTTTCGGGTTTCCGGGTGCTCGGCCTCCAGCACACCAAGGCTGACCATCAGCGCGGCAATTGCGCATTCGCTGGCGCGGGTGGCGCCGTCGGTGATCTTCACGGCTACGCCCATTTTCTGTTCAGGCAGGATCGCGATGAACACCGCCTCGGCGCCGGTCTTGATCGCTACTTTGCCGCCCATCGCCCGCATCAGGTTGGTGCAGCAGCGGCTTTCGCCTGCGACCAATTCGGGATGCGCCGTCATCGCCGCCACCAGCTGCTGCGCCGCTTGCGATGCGCGGTCAGAGCGGTCTGCAGCACTGGCAAACCAAGCCATGGACCGTGCAAGGCCAGATACGGTGGTGGCAAAATTCGGCGCTGAGCAGCCGTCGATGCCATAGCCGGGACTATCCTGCCCGGTGGTTTCCTCAAACGCCGCCAGACAGGCCTGCTGCACAGGGTGATCGACTTCGATGTACTCGGCCCCTGCCCCCAGATATTGGGTCAGGGTCAGAAAGCCCGCGTGTTTACCAGAGCAGTTGTTGTGAACCTGGCAGGGGCTGTTGTCGGTCTTGATCAGCTCATTGCGGGCCGGAATGTCGTCTGGCAATTGCGTGCCGCAGCGGAAGTCGTCATCGCCAAGGCCCAGCTGATCCAGCCAGGCATTCACCCGCTCGGTGTGGATATGCGCACCGTTGTGGGACGCACAGGCAAGCGCCAGCTGTTCGGACGTCAAACCATAGCGCGCGGCAGCGCCGGAGGTGATCAACGGCAGCGCCTGGATCATCTTGGCCGAGCTGCGCGGGTAAATCACCGCACCCGGATCCCCCCAGCTGCGCACCACCTTGCCCGTGTCATCACAAATGACGGCATGACCCAGATGCAGGCTCTCCAGCAGCGGGCCGCGCCAGACTTCGGCCATGGGCACAGGTTTCGGCATGATATCTCCCCTTGTGTTTCCGTGCGGTTTTCTGGGCGAAAACCTGCCAAAACGCACTTTCGCCCGTGGTGCTAGTTACGTTAGTGTGCTTGTGTAGCGCAAGCGAGGGGATCGGGACCAGACGGCGGTTGAAACGCTGCGGACCCTTTGTTTGGTATTTGAGGTTTAGAGAACAGTCTTGGAGTCGGGACAAATGGCATTGAAACTTGCCCGCGTGGCTGCGGGCCTGTGTCTGGCAGCATTGGCAACCACCGCATCTGCGCAAGCAACGTCGAACAACCGCGTTGCAGCCAAAGTGGACTGGAGCGTCTTTGAAGGCGACAATCCCAACGAGTGCTGGGGGGTTTCCGCACCAAAGGAAACCGTGAACACCCGCGACGGCCGCGTCGTGGCGGTGCGCCGCAGCGAGATCCAGCTGTTTGTCACCTTCCGCAGCAGCGATGCCCCCAAAGGCGAAGTCAGCTTTACCGGCGGCTACCCCTTTGCGCCGGGTTCCACCGTGAACATGGCCATCGGCGAGTCCGAGTTTGAA
Organism: Leisingera sp. M658; assembly: GCF_025144145.1. Lineage (NCBI taxonomy): Bacteria > Pseudomonadati > Pseudomonadota > Alphaproteobacteria > Rhodobacterales > Roseobacteraceae > Leisingera > Leisingera sp. M658. The sequence goes on along the minus strand of NZ_CP083546.1, from coordinate 4,303,467 downwards.
CTGTTCACCGAGGGCGAATGGGCCTGGCCGGCGACACCTGCGGATGATGCCAAGATCGTTACCGCTATGAAACGCGGCGCAAATGCGGTGCTGACCGCGCGGTCCGCCCGGGGCACCCAAACCAAGGACAGCTTCTCGCTGCTGGGCTTTACGGCCGCCTTGGATGACGCGGAAAAACGCTGCAGCAAGTAATTTCGGCTGCCTAGCGGAAACACACCAAACCCTGGCCTGTGCCGGGGTTTTCTTGTTTGAGGCCCGCAAGCGGCGTAGCATGGGACGCAGGAGGTGCTTGCCATGCCGAACTCAGCCAGTCTTCCGTGCGCTTGCCTTGCAGTTGCGCTGCTTTTCCCGCCCGCTTTTGCCAATCCGGCGCTGGAATGCGGCGCGGGAAGCCGTGAGGAAATCGGATCCTGTGTGGCGGACGATGAAGAAGGAGTGGAAGCCGCATTGCTCAACGCGCTGGAAGCCGCAATGGTCGCCGCCGCAGAGCGTGACAACTCCAATGGCGGGACTGCGGTTGAAGCTGCACTGATGCAGAGCCAAACAGCCTGGGAAGGGTTCCGGAGCGCGCATTGCGCCTTTGCCGGCGAAGCCCATCCGGTGCGTGAAGACGCCGGAATTGCAACGCGGGCGTGCTGGACGACCCTGGGCCGCGCCCGGGTCGAGGAACTGGTGCGGTTTGCCAAATAGGCACTGGTCAAATCTGCGGTCTGAAACTTGTGTTCAAGGATTCCTTTTGATCTTCCGCGGGAATCCTATATAGAGCCGCATCCGCCCACCAGCACCGAGGCTAAAGCCAATGACCGCCAGCGCGCCGATCACCCAGGACGTATTGACCCTGCCCCGCAAGGATCCCGAGGGCGGCAAGGTCAATCTTGTCGGCCTCACCCGCGAGCGCATGCGCGAGGTGCTGATCGAACATGGCACCCCGGAAAAGCAGGCCAAGATGCGGGTCGGGCAGATCTGGCAGTGGATCTACCAGTGGGGCAAGCGCGATTTCGCGGAAATGACTAACCTGGCCAAAGCTTATCGTGCGGAACTGGCGGACACCTTCGAAGTCCGCATCCCGGAAGTGGTGAGCAAACTGGTCTCCACCGACGGCACCCGCAAGTATCTGGTGCGCATCAATGGCGGCCACGAGGTCGAAGTGGTCTATATCCCCGAAGACGGCCGCGGCACGCTGTGCATCTCATCTCAGGTGGGCTGCACTCTGACCTGCTCTTTCTGCCACACCGGCACCCAGAAGCTGGTGCGCAACCTGACCCCGGCCGAGATTGTCGGCCAGGTGATGATGGCGCGCGACGATCTGGAGGAATGGCCGGTGCCGGGCGCGCCCAAGGACGAAACCCGCCTGCTGTCGAACATCGTGCTGATGGGCATGGGCGAGCCGCTGTATAATTTCGACAACGTCCGCGACGCGATGAAGATTGCGATGGACCCCGAGGGCATCTCGCTGTCCCGCCGCCGGATTACCCTGTCGACCTCAGGCGTGGTGCCGGAGATTGCCCGCACCGCCGAAGAAATCGGCTGCCTGCTGGCGATTTCGTTCCATGCTACGACAAACGAGATCCGCGACAAGCTGGTGCCGATCAACAAGCGCTGGAACATCGACACGCTACTGCAGGCGCTGGCGGATTACCCCAAAGTGTCAAATTCCGAGCGGATCACGTTTGAATATGTGATGCTAGACGGGGTGAACGACACCGACGCGGACGCGCACCGTTTGATTGAGCACATCAAGCGCTACAAAATCCCGGCCAAGATAAACCTGATCCCATTCAATGAATGGCCGGGCAGCCCGTACAAGCGGTCCTCGAACAACCGAATTCATGCCTTTGCCAATATCGTCTATCAGGCCGGCTATGCCTCGCCGATCCGCAAGACCCGCGGCGATGACATCATGGCTGCCTGCGGCCAGCTGAAATCGGCGACCGAGCGCGCCCGCAAAAGCCGTAAGCAGATTGAGGCCGAAACCGGGGTAAAGTAACCCGGCTCCGGCCCCGGCGCGGCAGGGTCCCCGGCTGCCGTATCAGGTAAACAGGAAGTGGTCCTCGGTGAGTGTGCCGGTGTAGCCGGTCAACTCGATCTCGTGACTGCCGAAAAATCCGATCAGGGTGTTGCCATTTACCTGTGTGATGGTCAGATCGCCGAATTCTTCCACTGAAGTGTCAGAGAATTCGATCCGGTCATCGCCTCTGCCGAAATCCGTGATGACTTCGTCTTCCCAATAATCGGCAGACACGAACACAAAAACATCCGCGTGTTTGCCTCCTGTCAAGACGTCAGACCCTTCACCGCCGACTAGGCGGTCTTTACCGTTGCCGCCGATCAGCCTGTCATCCCCCTGGCCGCCAAACAGCGTGTCCCTGCCGCCATTACCTTTCAGAAAGTCGTCTTCACCGTAGGCGCCTGAATAGTCGGTCTCATCCAATCCGCCGATCAGAACGTCCGACCCCTTACCGCCCGCCAGCCTGTCTTCGCCATAGCCACCGGTCAGAGTGTCAGCGCCGCCGCCGCCGAACAGGCGGTCATCCGCTTCGCGCCCAATGACGGTATCTTCGCCTCCCCTGGCATAAATCTTGGTATCCTGCCCGGTCGCCAATACAGTTTCTGCACGGCTGCTGGCCTTGATCACAACGTCGCCCGCCGTATTGGCGTAAGCTCTCCATCCTGCGGTGCTGCCGGTTTCGCCATAAAGATGGGTCAGAGCTTGCACATCAAATGTGCCCAGTTCCGTGACGTTGTACCCGGCATAGTTATAGGTCATCACGGTGTGTTCCTGGTCGTCCAGGTGGTCCGCCAGCGTAGTGTCACCGTCATGCGGATGTTCAAGGCCCAGCGCATGGCCGATCTCGTGCAGCACCGTTTCATAGCCATAGGATCCCGGCGCCATATTGCTGCTTTTAATCGCCAGTTCCCCCTCATTGGTGGAATATGAGGTGGACCAGGCAAGATCCGCCCAGCCCGCAGCAGAGCCGCCGTTGTAGCCAAAGGCGTTGATCATCGCCGGGCCGTCCGTTTCGACAAACAGCACGCCGGACGCCTCTTCAAACTCCGCAAGAGCCAGGCGGAAATAGTCGCGCTGCGTGCTATTGAAGGACCAATAGCTGCTGGCGCCATAAGGGTCGTCAGCCGCATCCCCCAAGTCGCCGCTATCGACAAAGCTGTATGTCACCACAGTTTGAGTGCCGGGATCAGCCAAGCTGTTCCAGCGGAGGCTGCTGTTCGATGTATAGGCTAATAGCGCCGTGTAATCTGAAACTTCGGGCATCAACGGTCTCCACTATCCTGTCAACGGTAAGTTTTTGTTTGTAAATGTGGCCAAGTTTGGCCCGTTTCCGGCCTCAAGCCGAGCGAAGAAATGACAATTTTCTGCAATTGGCAAATTCCTGCGCGAAAACCGTCTGATGAAGTCCGGTTTCCCGCCGGTCCTACCGCCCGCATTGCCGCGGCATCACCACGCCTGAGAACTGTTGCGCAAGAGCCGCACTCAGGGACACAGGCCAGCCTGCCGTACTCTTTTCACAATACAGCTAAAATTCCGCCCTTTGCCGGGAACAATTTCCAAAACGCAGACAATTCATTTTCAGAAGGACTCACAGATGGCTCCAATGGAACGCAAGACTGCCCCGATTGACCCCAGCGTGCTGGACCTGATCCGCAGCGAACGGGAAAAGGCCCTTAGTCCGCGGGAATGGCAGTTCCGCCTGCGCGGTTACGGCTATTCAGTAAAAACTGTGGAAGGTGCCCAGATCCTCACCCGGCTGACCACCGGCGACGAAATTGGCAGGCTGCCGCCGGAATTCGCCTGATCCCGGCAGCAGCTGTATTTGTTAACGGCGCTTAGCGCTCGCGTCCGGGCAGGCTGTCGCGCGGCGGCGCAGGCTCCCAGTTGTCGATGATTTCCACCGCCTCCTGTGCGGTGTCGACCACGCGGAACAGGTCCAGATCCTGATCCGATATGGTTCCGGCGTCACCCAGCGCCTCCCAATTGATGATCTTGTCCCAGAACGCCTTGCCGAACAGCAGGAACGGCACCCGCTCCATCCGGCCGGTCTGGATCAGCGTCAGGCTCTCGAACAGCTCGTCCAGGGTGCCAAAACCGCCGGGGAATACGGTGATCGCCCGCGCCCGCATCAGGAAATGCATCTTGCGGATCGCGAAGTAGTGGAAATTGAAGCTGAGGTCCGGCGTCACGTACCCGTTGGGCGCTTGCTCATGCGGCAGCACGATCGACAGGCCAATGGACTGGCCGCCCGCGTCCAGCGCGCCGCGGTTGCCCGCCTCCATCACACCGGGGCCGCCGCCGGTTACGATCACGTTCTGACGGCCGCCGCTCTCTTTCGATTTTTCGGTCATCAGCCGGGCAAACTCGCGCGCCTCATCATAGAAATGCGACAGATCCGCCAGCGTCTGTGTCCGCGCCTGATCCTTATGCTTGGGATCCGGGATCCGGGCGCCGCCGAACATCACGATGGTGCTTTCGATGCCATGCTCGTTCAGCATCAGCTCCGGCTTCAGCAGCTCCAGCTGCAGCCGCACCGGGCGCAGTTCCTCGCGGCACAGAAACTCTTCATCGGCAAAGGCAAGCCGGTAGGCAGGCGCCTGGGTCTGCGGCGTAGCGGGCACATGTTCGGCCCGGTCCCGGTCGGAATGGGCATCGCGGAAACGGCTGTGGCGGTCTTCGGTCATAGAAAATCCCAGATTAATCAACAGGACTCCCTTTGTAGCCGCCCTTGGCCGTTAGCGCCAATCAAGAATGCAGGAAAAGCCACTGCCCGCTTGCGCCCGGCGGTAGCGCGGCTAAGGTTCCGGCGCAGCAGGCAGGGAGATCGGCGCATGAACTGGCAGGATGAAATCAGGAAAGCCGCAGAACGCGTTGGCCCTCATGTGCAGCAGACCCCGGTGATGCAGACACAGGGCTTCGGGCTGGATTTCCCGGTGGAGCTGAAGCTGGAGCACATGCAGCACACCGGCAGCTTTAAGGCCCGCGGTGCCTTTAACACATTGCTGAGCCAGCCAGTGCCGCCGGCGGGACTGGTGGCAGCTTCTGGCGGCAACCACGGCGCCGCCGCGGCCTATGCCGCGCACCAGCTGGGCCACAAGGCCCGGATTTATGTGCCCGAGATGGCCGGCCCGGCCAAGATTTCTCTGATCGAACGCACCGGGGCTGATCTGCAGGTGGTGCCCGGCGCCTATGCCAACGCACTGGAGCAGGCCCAGGCCTACGAGGCAGAGACCGGCGCCATGCAGGTCCACGCCTACGACGCCCCAGCCACTGTTGCGGGCCAGGGCACCTGCTTTGCCGAATGGCAGGCCCAAGGCCTTGAGGCGGATACCCTTCTGATCGCGGTGGGCGGCGGCGGGCTGATTGCCGGCGCGCTGGCCTGGTTCCAGGGGGCAAAGAAGATCGTGGCGGTGGAGCCCGAAACTTCTTGCGCGCTGAATGCGGCATTGCTGGCCCGCCAACCGGTGGATGTGGACGTCTCCGGCGTCGCGGCCAACGCTCTTGGCGCCAAACGCATAGGTGCTATCTGTTTCGAACTCGCCTCGGCACCGGGCCTGACTTCGGTGACCGTACCGGACAGCGCCATCACCAGGGCCCAGACCGCGCTGTGGCGCGAACGGCGGATCCTGGTCGAACCCGCAGGCGCCACCGCCCTGGCTGCACTGTTGTGCGGAGCCTACCGCCCTGCGCCCGGCGAGCGTGTGGCGGTGCTGATCTGCGGCGGCAACATAGCCCCGGACCCGCTGGGATAATCCTTGCGGCCTTCCATCAGCCCCGGTATCGCCAAGATATGTCGGCAACCATCGCAGATACCATCTACCGCAGCCTGAGCGAGCGCATCATTACCGGCAGCCTGCCTGCGGGGGAAAAGCTGCGCCAGGATCATATCGCGCGCGAATTTGACGCCAGCCATGTGCCCGTGCGGGAGGCGCTCCTGCGGCTTGAGGCACATGGGCTGGCGGTGTCCGAACCCCGCCGCGGCACCCGGGTCAGCGCCCTGGACCCTTCCGAAATCCGTGAGGTGATCGAGATGCGGGTGGCGCTGGAGGTTCTGGCCCTGACCCACGCCTTTGCCCGCCTGACACCAAAGGATATCGAAGCCGCCGAGGCCGCCCGTCTCGCCTGTGATGCGGCACAGGACATGGCCGGTTGGGAACGGCTTAACCGTGCCTTTCACAAGACGATCCTTGCTCCTTGCGCGATGCCCCGGCTCTTGGCCTCGATTGACGATCTGCATATCGCCGCTGCCCGGCATCTGTTTGCCAACTGGCAGCATCAATGGACCCGCCGGACAGACAGTGATCATGCCGCGATCGTGCAGGCGATGGAGCGCCGCGATCCCGCTGCGGCTTGCGAAATTCTGCGCCGGCACCTGCGCCGGGTGCGCTGACTGCCGGCAAAACGCCGTCGGGGGCGGCAATTTGGACGCAATCCGGACATGACCTGCGGGCAGATTGCCGTTATGTAACCCCGAATCTAACGAATGCCGGAGGAACCCCCATGTCCAACGCCCAGCTGGAAGCAGCGATCGAAGCCGCCTGGGAGGCGCGCGACACCATCACCCCCGCCACCACCGGCGAGCAGCGTGAAGCCATTGAAGACACCCTGAATGCGCTGGACTCCGGTTCCCTGCGTGTGGCCGAAAAGCTGGACAGCGGCGACTGGCACGTGAACCAATGGGCGAAGAAGGCGGTGCTTTTGGGCTTCCGGATCAAGGACATGGAAATCCACGAAGGCGGCCCGCAGGCCGGCGGCTGGTGGGACAAGGTCGACAGCAAATTTGCCGGCTGGGGTGAAGATCAGTGGAAATCTGCTGGCTTCCGCGCGGTGCCCAATTGCGTGGTCCGCAAATCCGCCTACATCGCGCCGGGCGCGGTGCTGATGCCGTCTTTCGTGAACCTCGGCGCCTATGTCGGCGAAGGCACCATGGTCGACACCTGGGCCACCGTCGGCTCCTGCGCCCAGATCGGCAAGAACGTGCACCTGTCGGGCGGCGTCGGCATCGGCGGCGTGCTGGAACCGATGCAGGCGGGGCCCACCATCATCGAGGACAACTGTTTCATCGGCGCCCGTTCCGAGGTGGTCGAAGGCTGCATCGTGCGCGAAGGCTCGGTTCTGGGCATGGGCGTGTTCATCGGCAAATCGACCAAGATCGTCGACCGCGAAACCGGCGAAGTGACCTATGGCGAAGTACCGCCTTACTCGGTTGTGGTCGCAGGCTCGATGCCGTCGAAGAACAACATCAGCCTCTACTGCGCGGTCATCGTGAAGCGGGTGGACGAAAAGACCCGCTCCAAAACCGGCATCAACGAGCTGCTGCGCGACTGATCCGGGCCGCATCGCAGAAACAATAGAGCGCGCCCCATCCGGGCGCGTTTTTTATTGGGGCTTTGCCCCAAACCCCAGGATATTTCGAGCAAGAGAAAGAAACAGGGGTCCGCTATTCCTCTTGCCGGAAATATCCCGGGGTGAGGCCGCGAGGCCGAGGGGCAGCGCCCCTCCAGCGCAATACTCTTGCAGCACAAAAAACATGCCGCTAATAGTATTACATCTACACATAAGAGGGTTAGATGCAGACCATTTTCGCCCAGCACGCCCGCCTGCCCCAAGGATGGGCAGAGAACCTCCGGCTGACGATTGAGAGCGGCCGGATTTGCTCATTGGAATCCGGTGCCCAGCCGCAGCCGGGCGACGCGCGGGCAGATGTGCTGCTGCCGTCGCTGGGCAATCTGCATTCCCACAGCTTTCAGCGCGCGATGGCGGGAATGACCGAATACCGCGCCGCGGGCAAGGACAGCTTCTGGACCTGGCGCGAGTTGATGTACCGGTTCGTGGACCGCATCACCCCGGAGCAATACGAGGCTATCGCTGCGCTGGTTTTCATGGAGATGCTGGAAGCCGGCTATGCCTCCGCGGGCGAGTTCCACTATGTCCATCACCAGCCGGGCGGTGCGCATTTTGCATCACTGACCGAGCTTAGCGAGCGGGTGTTTGCCGCCGCCAGCCAGACCGGTATCGGTCTCACCCATCTGCCTGTGCTCTATACCTACGGCGGGGCGGGAAAACAGGCTCTGAATGGGGGCCAGCAGCGGTTTGGCAATTCGGTTGCGGAATTCTCTGAATTGGTCGCCCGGGCCCGCAAAATTGCTGCGCGGGATCTGCCGCAGGACGCCTGCGTCGGCATCGCACCGCACTCGCTGCGCGCCACCTGCCCCGAGGACCTGGCAGCAGTGCTGCAGATCCAGGACGGGCTGCCGGTGCATATCCATATCTCCGAGCAGCCAAAAGAAGTCGCCGACATCAGTGATTGGCTGGCTGCACGTCCTGTCGAATGGCTGCTGGACAACGCATCCGTCGATGGTAAATGGTGCTTGATCCATGCCACCCACATGACAAGCGCTGAGACCGCCGGCATGGCGCGTTCGGGAGCGGTCGCAGGGCTGTGCCCGATTACAGAGGCAAACTTGGGCGACGGCCCGTTCAACGGGGGAGAGTATCTGGCGAATGATGGCGCGTTCGGGGTTGGTTCAGACTCTAACGTGCGGATTTCGCTGCCCGAAGAGTTGCGCACGCTAGAGTATTCCCAACGTTTGCGCGACCTGGCCCGCAATGTGCTGGTGCCGGGAGCAGGCTCGGTAGGGGAAACGCTGTATTTGGGCGCAGCCAAAGGCGGCGCGCAAGCCTTGGGCCGGGATGCCGGCCGGATCAAGGAAGGCGCGCTGGCGGATCTAGTGGCCATCGACAGCAGCGTCCCGGCGCTCTGCGCGCTGAAGCCGGAGCAGATGCTGGACGGGCTGTGTTTTGCGGCAGGCGACGACACTGTGACGGATGTCTGGAGCGCCGGCCGCCATGTTGTGCAACAGGGCCGCCATATCGCCCGCGACAGTGTGGTTGCGGGATACCGGACCGCGATCAGGGATCTGCTGAACAGTCTCTAAACAGGCAAAAACCGCAACTGGATAACCACGCCGCCATCGGAGATCCTTCCGCTGGCGGTGCTTTCCAGGACGATCCCTTCGCCTGGGGCAAAGTGCCCCTGGCCTGCAAGATTCAGGCTGCCGGATACAACAAAGAACACTTGGCTGCCTGCTGCATCGGGCAGCGCGCCGTCTCGCAAAATTGCGGCGTCTGCCGTGACCCGCACCGGATCGTAGATCACGTTGAAAGCCTTGCAGGACCCTTCGCGCAGACGGCTTTCCAAATCCAAGCCGCCATCGAAACGCAGCGGTTTCAGCGGCCACGCTTGCAGCTGTGTATCGTTATTTGACAGTGTGTGGCCCGCGCCCTCCACGATGCAATGGATGCGGGCAAGGCCCGGAAAGGCGGAAAACGGGCCGCTGCGCGAAATTTCCGCCAGGCTGAGACGCCAGATCAACTGGCCGCCTTCTTGATGCAAGGCCAATTCGCGGGTCACACCGCCGCCGTTTTTCCAAGGCACCGGCTGGGCAGTCAAAGCGGAGATGCGCATCGGCGGGTCCTTTGGAAACTGATTAAGCGTAGACATAAATCCTGATCACGCCTGCTTGCAAGCCTTTCACCAGCCCGGACAGTTTCCCCGCTGCCGCTATTTGATTGACCACCCCCCCGCCCCGGCGCTATGGCGGCGGCATGGAAAAGAAGAAACCCTCCCGCCAGCAAGTCTATACCCTGCTTGTCCAGATCGGACGCAAGGACGGCGACGGCCTGCCTGATGGCGCCACTGGCGCGGCGCTGATGATCTATGCCTCCGGCGTGGACGAGGCCGAGGCGGTGCGCGAAACCGTGGCGATTCTGAAACAGGCCGACACCGCGCCGCTGGATGTGACCGGATACGGCACCCTGGAAGAACGTGAGGCCGAAGGCCATGAGATCGGTGATGAAGAACGCGCGCTGATGCAGCGGGCACTGGAGGAAAACGCCGTGATCGTTGCCCAGATGACCCCGTTCTTTGACGGCGAGGAGCCGGTTTTCCACTAACTTCGCAGGTCAGTTCTGGCTGCCGAACCATTTACGGTAAAGGGCGTCATAACTGCCGTCTTCCTGCATCGCCAGCAACACCCGGTTGGCATCTTCCACCAGCGGCGAGCCGGCCGGGAACACCAGCCCGTAATTCTCGCGCAGGAAGGGCTGGCCGATGGTTTGGCCGTATTGATGCCCGCCTTGCTGTACATAGAAATTCAGCACCGGCGCATCAAAAACCAATGACTTCACCTCACCGGCTTCAAAGGCGGCCAGCATCTCTTCCAGACCGCTAAAGGCGGAATAGTCGATCTCGCGCCGGTCAAGGAACCCGGCTGCCGTCGACCCGCCAATGGTTGCAACCGATCTTCCATAAAGATCGTTGACCGAGTTCACCGAGCCGCTGATCGCCTCTACCGTCATCACAGCAGTGATCTTGGCGACAAAGACCGAGACGACGAACAGCGACGACACAACCAGCACCACGCCGAACATCCGCCCTACCGGCGTACGCGGCACCCGTTCCTCAAATCCGCCGTTCACCACCAGATTCAGCGCCCACCAGAAGGACGGAAACCAGGCCTCTTTCAAGGGGCGGTCGAAATAGGGCTGGGCGCGGCGCTCGAAAACCCACATCAGCATGCCGCCGCCGAACAGCAGCAGGAAGGCAATGCCGATGGCGGCAACCAGATCCCAGGACAATAATGCCCGCATCAGGGACGGCTGGCGGATTTCATCGGCCTGCACCAAGATCTGCAGCCCGCTTTCAAAAATCGGATGGCTGAAATCCATCGCAATTTCGCGCGATGCGGTGATGGAGATATTGGCTGCGGCCAGATCCGCCTCGCCGCTGCGCACCCCCTCCAGCATCTCCGCAAAGCTGTTCGTGCGGTTAATCTGGTAGTCCCAGTCCAGCCGCGCCGCCAGAATTTTCAGGAGTTCCAGGGAAAAGCCGGTGTCGCGCCCCTCCTCCAGCATGGAAAAGGGCGGCCGGGTAACCGTGTTTACCGTCAGCACCTGCGCAGACAGCAATTGCCCCCAAAGCAGGAACAGGGCGGCGGTGGTCAGGCGAAGATACAGCACGGAAACGCTCGGGTCAGGCCTCTGGGATGGTTTTAACGTCCTTAGGCGGTTCCCCTTTTTCACGCAAGCACCTTGGCAGCAGAGACCTGAATCGAAGCTGCGGATGTGTCAGGCGGTCCGCCGTTCGGCCAGCACTGCGGCGTCAAAGGCCCGCAGCACCGGGAATTTCGGCTGCCGGTGCTGGGGCAGGGCTGCGGCGCCCAGCGGTGCCAAAAGGCTGGCAGCCAGCCGCTGGGGATCGCGGCGCAGACGGCCCAGAAACAGGCTTTCAGTCATGGCGCCGGCCGCCAGCAGCGGCTCATGATCCGGCAGCACCGCCTGGCAGTAAGTGATCAGCGGGCTGCTGCCTGGCGCGCCCGGCAAGGCGGTGCCGGTCCCCAGCAGATTGCCCGCCGGCACCAGAACCGCGGGCTGGCCGAACAAATACTCCACCTCGGATCCTGACAGCACCAGCCGCTGAAACGGTGCCACGTGAATATCCCGCTGCAGCCCGAAATAGGGCGCCCTGAGCCGCACCGGCGCAAAGGAGCCTAGCGCCGGCACCTGCCGTTCGATCACATGCAAGACCGGCACCGCCTCACCGCTGCTGGTCAGAACCAGGTCGCCCCGTTGCAGACCATCAGCGCACGGTAGCCTTCAGGTGTGGCAATCGGGGTGGACGGCAGCAGCGCCGGGGCCGGACCGGCCGGCTCCATGCAGCTGGAGAACGCCACGTATTCTACTGCCGGCGCCACATAACCCAACGGTCCGGTCAGCGCCTGCAGATCCCGCAGCCGCCAGGGTTTGGGTCCAGCCAGTGCAGCAATCTGCATCTGGCTGCCGTCCGGCTGTTCCAGCGTCAGCCGCCCTGTGCGGGCAGGTGCATCCCAGGCATAAAGCAGCCGCAGCCGGCCGGTGCGGCCCAGGCAGGTTGGATTAAGCGTCTGGTGCAGCACGGAACCGCTTTGCTCCAGCACAAAACTTAGGCCGCCGCCCGGCACCGCTTGCAATGCCAGCCGCAACGGCCAATCGCCGCCTTGAGAGTAGAGAAGAAGCGGCTCTGGCCGTGCGCTTTCCGGCAGCTGGAATTCCAGCATGATTGTGCCGCGCACCAACAGGCCGTCGCTGCCAGATCCCCCCGCTGTCAGCAGCACCTGCGGATCGCTCCAGCTGTGGCCGCTGCCAAAGACCGCAAACCAGCCCACCGGCGTCAGGCCGCCTGGATCGCGGCCAGCAGCCGTCCTTCATAGGCTTTAAGCGCAGGCCGCGCTGCGGCGCTGTAACCCGCGCCTGTTTCCGGATCAAGCTCCGGGAACAGCGCGCAGATCTCCTCTGCCACCGGCCGGTCGAACAGGTTGACGATCTGCGGGCCGGGCAAAAAACTCTCAGTAGCAAGACCTTCGGAGTAAATCACTTGATGACGGTCGAACATCAGATGCACATAGGTGACTTCGCCGCCCGGACAACGTGCCACACTGCGCCCATTGACCAGATCCTTGGCTGCCACCAGCACCTCTTCCTCGCCAAAGAACAATTCAGCATGGGCGCCGCGCACCAGCACCCGGTGCTGCGGAGAAACCATCAGTTCGCCATGACGGCCAAACGTATCCGCGGCAATTCGGATCGGCGCAAAATCATCTTCTGCCGCCACCGATCGCCCGCCGGTCCAGCACAGCACCTGCGCACCATCGTCGCGGGTCTCCACCAGATCACCGGGCATCAGATCCTCCACCGGCACCTCGCCATAGGGGGTCCGGATCCGGGTGCCCGCCACGAAACAGGGGATCGAGCTGGCATTGACAAAGCCGGTATCGGAATTGACGCCATTGGTCACGCTATAGGTAAAGTTGAAGTCCTCAACATCGCCATCACCGATCAGGGTCAGCGTGCCATCCGCGTTCAGCTGCACCTCTTGCCCGGTATTAAGCGTCACCACCGACCCGGCTGTCACCGCGGTGCCGTTGATATGGGTGATGGTCAGGCTGCTGCCGGAATTGTTCACATCATTGGCCAGAACGTCGATTGTCTTACTGCTGTCCGGTGCAACAAAAACCTTGTCGGTCATTGCCACCAGATCGGTCTGCACCGAATCTGCGGCGATCAGCAGGTTACTGTCGTAGCGGCTGTCGCTCACATCGGCGATGCCGATGCGGATGTCGTTCACCTCACCGGGGTTGACACGCATCGTCAGCGTCATGGTCAGGGTAAGCCCGTCCATCTCGGTGTTGAAATCGTCGCCGGCGTTATCGAGATACAGATTCTCGTTGATAGAGGAACTGATGTTGCTGGGATTGGCCTGGCCGTTGCCGATTTCCATCAACACCTGTTCACCATTGACCCAGACCGCCACCACGTCCTGATAGACCGAATTTTGGAATTCCGGAAATTCTTCGGAGGAAAAGACGAATTGCATCGTCATCACATCCGAATCGGGAATGAAGCTCACATCCAGATAGGAAGCATCATAAGTATTGGTGCCCGCTGCGGCATTAAAATCAGCGTTATTGCTTTCGCCAGGTGTGTTGGTCGAGGTTTGGGTGGACCGGTTAGGGTCGCCGCCGGAGCGGGTGAAATGGCTGGCCCGCCCGGTCGACAGAATGACACCTGAATCGCTGGGTGTTGCGCCCGGCGCCAGGGTATCGCCATTTGAATAGATCGCCGAGGACTGGCTCCACCCCGAATAGGAAGCGCCGACAACAGTGGCTCCATCGCCAAAAATTGTTTGCGCCATCTGCGTTGCAGAGGCGTTCGTCTGATAATTGAGTTCAGCGCCTGTTGCCATGATTTGCCCACCTCTTGCCTGTCAGAGGCCGGACAAACGAGAGACACAGGCCTGCACCTGCTGTCAATTACAGGCGCGCCGCGGCTGCGCACAGCTTGCTCCTGCTTGGCCTTTGCGGCCCTTGTTGCTCGTTTGGTTGCCCTGCCTCGGGTCATTATTAACAAAGCCTTAACATAAAATTTTACCTGAGTCAGATTGGCCTGGGCGCATCTGCAAAACCGCAGCTTTTGCGCCACATTCTCTGCTGCAGCGGCGAATTGCACCGCGCCCCGATCCGCGCTAGGCCTGTGTGCACTCGTAATTCAGGAGCCCGCCGATGCCGCAAACCGATCCCGCCCGCCTGACTGCCGACCTGATCCGCTGCCCGTCGGTGACGCCCGAGGAAGGCGGCGCGCTGGTGCTGCTGGAGAAACTGCTGAGCAATGCCGGTTTCACCTGCACCCGAACGGACCGCGGTGACGTTTCCAACCTGTTTGCCCGCTGGGGCGCCAAGAGCCATGACAAAACATTTGGCTTCAACGGCCACACCGATGTGGTGCCGCTGGGGGATGAGGCCGCCTGGACCATGCCACCTTTTGGCGCCGAGGAGAAAGACGGTTTCATGTACGGGCGCGGCTCCACCGACATGAAGTCAGGTGTTGCCGCCTTTGCTGCCGCAGCCATTGATTTTGTGCGGGATACACCGCCGGACGGTGCCATCATCCTGACCATCACCGGCGACGAGGAAGGCGACGCGGTGGACGGCACCACCGCGCTGCTGGACTACATGGACCGCGAAGGCGAGCAGATGTCGGTCTGCCTGGTGGGGGAACCCACCTGCCCCGATGAGATGGGCGAGATGATCAAGATCGGCCGCCGCGGCTCTCTCACAGCATGGTTCACAGTCACCGGCGTACAGGGGCATTCGGCCTATCCGCACCGCGCCAACAACCCGCTGAACGCGATGGCGCGGCTGATGGACCGCCTGGCCAGCCATGAGCTGGACCAGGGAACCGATCATTTTGATGCCTCGACGCTGGCGGTCGTTACCATCGACACCGGCAACCCGGCCACCAATGTGATCCCGGCACAGGCGGCCTCAACCGTCAACATCCGCTTCAACGATTCTCATAGCGGCGCCAGCCTGAGCGCGTGGCTGCAAGGCGAGGCCGGCAAAGTGGCAGCCGAATTCGGTGTTGAAATCGGGATTAAGGTGAAAGTCTCCGGCGAAAGCTTCATCACCCCGCCGGGTGCGCTGTCAGATCTGGTTTCAGCGGCGGTAGAGGCGGAAACGGGCCGCAAACCTGACCTCTCGACCACTGGCGGCACGTCGGACGCGCGGTTTGTGAAAAACCACTGCCCAGTGGTAGAATTCGGCCTGGTCGGCAAAACCATGCATCAGGTGGATGAACGGGTGGAGGTCGCCCAGATCCACCAGCTGAAATCCATCTACACCCGCATTCTGCAGGATTTCTTTGCATGAGCCTGAGCATGGCTGTCACCGACGACCTTGAGACCTGCTTTGCTCTGCGCCACCAGGTGTTTGTGGTAGAGCAAGGCGTGCCGGTGGAAGAGGAACAGGACACGCTGGATGCCTCTGCCACCCACCTGCTGGCCGTTCAGGACGGTGATCCGGTGGGAACCGCGCGGATTGTCTTCAAAGGCGACACCGCCAAGATCGGCCGGGTCTGCGTGCTGCAGTCTACCCGCGGCACCGGGCTGGGCGCCAAGCTGATTGAAGCGGCGGTGGAAACCGCGCGGACCAAACCGGGCATATCCAAAGCCAAGCTGGGCGCGCAGCTCCATGCCATCGGGTTCTATGAAAAGCTCGGGTTCACCGCCTTTGGCCCGGTCTATGACGATGCCGGTATCGATCACCGGGACATGCTGCGCGATTTCACGTGAAACGCACCCTGATCATCATGGTCAAGGAGCCGCGCCCGGGCCGGGTCAAGACCCGTCTGGGCCGGGGTATCGGCGTGATTCCGGCAACCTGGTGGTTCCGCCACCAATCCGCCCGGCTGATACGGCGATTGCGCGATCCGCGCTGGCAGATTGTGCTGGCGGCAGCTCCCGACATCGCGGTGAATTCAAAGGTCTGGCCCGCTGATCTGCCCCGCCTGCCGCAAGGCAGCGGCGACTTGGGTCAGCGGATGAAACGGATGCTGCAATCTGTGCCTGGTCCTGCCTGCCTGATCGGCGCTGACATCCCCGGCGTCACCCGCCCCCATATCGCCCGCGCCTTTGCAGTCCTTGGTGAACACGACGCCGTCTTCGGCCCCGCGGAGGATGGCGGTTACTGGCTGGTGGGCGCCAAACACCCGGCCCGCCTGCCCCACGGTCTGTTTCAAAACACCCGCTGGTCAACGGAACACGCGCTGGCTGATACCCTGCAGACCCTGCCCGGATGCCGCATCGCCCTGACCGATACTCTGCGCGACGTCGACACCGCTGCCGATCTGCCCCGCCGCTAAGCTGCGCTTTTCACCATGACGCCGCCCCCGCGCCATGCTACGCGGGAAGTATGAGCCGTATTCCCTCCAAGGCCGAAATCCTCGACTGGATCTCCGCCAACCCGACCCATACCTCCAAGCGCGACATCGCCAAGGCCTTTGGCATCAAGGGCGCCGACCGCATCGACCTCAAGCGCATCCTCAAGGAGCTGGAGGGTGAGGGCCATTTGCAAAAGCGCAAGAAGACCTACCGCGACCCGGACCAGCTGCCGCCGGTGACCGTGCTGCAGGTAAAGGCGCCAGATGCGGATGGCGACCTGTATGGTCGGCCGCTGGAATGGCATGGCGAAGGGGTGGAGCCGGTTATTCTGGTCCTCCCCCGCGCCTCAGATCCGGCCCTGGGCGAAGGCGACAAGATCCTGGCCAAGCTGCAGCTGGTGCCGGATCAGGACCACAACTATGAGGCCCGGCTGATCCGCCGCATCGGCAGCAACCCGAAACGGGTGCTGGGTATCTTCCGCGCCGGTTCCGAAGGCGGGCGGATTGTGCCGATCGACAAGGCCGCCTCCAGCGAATGGATGGTGGCCCCGGACGCCGTCAACGGCGCCAAAGACGGCGAGCTGATTGAGGCCGAACAGGCAGGACCCAAGGGCCGCATGGGCCTGCCGCGCGCGCGGATCGTGGAACGGCTGGGCGACCCGGCAGCGCCCAAGGCGGTGTCGCTGATTGCCATTCATCAGCATGGTATCCCCGATCACTTCCCCGACCCGGTCATGGCCGAGGCTGATGCCGCCAAACCGATGGGCCTCAAGGACCGCGAAGACCTGCGCGAGCTGCCGCTGGTCACCATCGACCCGGCGGATGCGCGCGATCATGACGACGCCTGCTTTGCCCAGGCCGATGACGACCCCCAAAACCCCGGCGGCCATGTGATCTGGGTGGCGATTGCCGATGTGGCCGCTTACGTGCGCCCCGGCTCTGCGCTGGACCGCGAGGCGCGCAAACGCGGCAACTCCAGCTATTTCCCGGACCGCGTTGTGCCGATGCTGCCGGACCGGCTGTCGGGCGATCTGTGTTCCTTGCATGAAGGGGTGCCGCGCGCCTGTATTGCGGTGCGGATGCAGGTGGACGCCGATGGCAACAAGATCGGACACCGGTTTGTGCGCGGGCTGATGCGCTCTGCCGCCTCGCTGCATTACGCCGAGGTGCAGGAGGCCATTGATGGCACTCCGAATGAAAAAACCACGCCTTTTGTGGAAGATGTGATCAAGCCGCTTTTTGCCGCGTATCAGGCTCTAAAAAGAGCGCGTGCGGTGCGGGAACCCCTGGACTTGGACCTGCCGGAACGCAAAATCATCCTGGATGACGCCGGTCAGGTCACCTCGGTTGCCTTCCGCGACCGGCTGGATGCGCACAAGCTGATCGAGGAGTTCATGATCCTTGCCAATGTCGCCGCGGCAGAGACGCTGATCAAGAAACGCTCGCCGCTGCTGTTCCGGGTGCATGAGGAACCGGCGCAGGAAAAGCTGGAAGCATTGCGCGAAACCGCCCGTGCGGCGGGGTTGAATCTGGCCAAGGGCCAGGTGCTGCAAACCCGGCATCTGAATGCGCTGCTGAACCACGCGGCGGGAACCGATGAGGCGGAGCTGATCAACATCTCCACCCTGCGGTCGATGCAGCAGGCCTATTACAACCCGGAGAACTTTGGCCACTTCGGCCTGGCACTTAAGAACTACGCGCATTTCACCTCGCCGATCCGCCGCTATGCGGACCTGATCGTGCACCGCTCGCTGGTCTCCTCGCATGGCTGGGGCAACGATGGGCTGGACGAAGCCCAGATCGAACGGCTGGAGGACACCGCCACCCATATCTCTGACACCGAACGGCGGTCGATGATTGCTGAACGGGACACCACCGACCGTTATCTGGCGTCCTACCTCAGCGAACGGGTGGGCAATGAATTCGAAGGGCGGATCAGCGGTATTGCCCGGTTCGGGGCCTTTGTGAAACTGGATGAGACCGGCGCCGACGGATTGGTGCCGGTGCGCTCAATCGGGCGGGAGTTTTTCCATTTCGACGCCCAGGCCGACACGCTGATGGGGGCCGATACGGGCATGACACTGGCCATCGGCCAACGGGTCACCGTGAGGCTGGTGCAGGCGGCACCGGTGACCGGCGGGCTGGAGCTGGAGTTGCTGGCAATTGCAAACCTGGAACTGCCCAAGGGCGGCGGATCCCGCAAAGGCGGACGGCGCAGCCCGGCGGGCCGGACCGTCAAGCGCAAGGCAGCAAAGTCCAAGCACAAGGCCGCCAAAGTAAAACGCAAAGTTGAGCGCAAACGGCGGGATTAAGCAGCTGTCCCCGTGGGGACAGCCTGGTATTTTGTCAGGCCGGAATTTTCAGCGGTGCCCGGATTCGGTAGGTCAGCGCGCGCTTGATCAGCCAGCCATGGCGAAGGGGTTCGACTTCGGCGGGATCGTTGAACAGAACTGCACGGGTGCCCTCGAACCGGTCCCAGGCCGGGAAGGCGGCGGCAAACTCCGGGATCAGCCGACTTTGGCAATGCACAAACAGCGCAAAGCGCGCGCCCTTGGGCACCCCCAGCCTGAGGGTGGTGCCGGTTTTGCGCTCGGCGGTGAGATAGGAGGGCTGGCCCCAGCGCAGGACTTCCTCGATCCGCCCGGCCTCTGGCGTTTGCGCCGCGATGTCGAAGATCAATCTGCGCAGCGCCAGCAGGCCGGCGCGGGCCTGCGGGTCCAGCACATCAAATGCGGCCTCAATTCCGGGATTGGCAAAGGGCGGGGTCATGGCAACGGCACCGTTTCAAACACACGATCAACATAGGGCTGCAGGACCGCATCGTCGAGGATACGGCTGACCAGCGGGGTGCGGACAGGTGTTGTCCCCATCGCCTGCAGCATGGAAGCGACGCTGAAATCGGCACTGGAGATCTGGGCGCCAAACAGGAAATCCTGCCCTTTCAGCAAATCGGCGAGCGCCCGCAGATCCTGGTCCAGACGCTGACTGCGTTCGGTCTCGCTGAACCGGGCAGTGCCCTGGAACATCAGCCCGTTATGGACCGACTTGCGGATTGAGCTGGTCACCGGGCGGCGGATCAGCGCAGGGATTTCATGAAAGTAGCTGTCGCGGATCGTCGGCCAGACTGTATCATTGTCCCAGCGGTCACGCACCACGTGGAAATAAAGCGTATCCTCGGACATGCGGATCAGCACTTGCGCCTGGGCCCGGTCCCGTGTTCCGAGCGCAGCATCAAAATCCGTGCCCTGCTGTTCCAGCCAAGCGCGGATTGCATTGCTGTCCGGCACCAGCCCGCCTGGCGTGCGCAGCACCGGCAGCTTGCGGTGCGGCATCTTACGGGGGTCGTTCAGGTCTTCACGGGTCCAGGTTTGGCCAGCATAGGCCAGCAGCAAGGCTGCCTTGACGCAAAACGGGCTGAGGCTGAAAACGGTGCCATTTCGGGGATAGGTAAGAAGGGTCAGCATTCCGGGCTCCTGTCATCTCGGGTTGCTGACAACCTAAATCAGCATGGTGACAAAAACTGTCATCAGTCGTAGAGAGAATGGGCCATGTCCCGAACCCACCGCCTCTTCCAGCTGATGCAGGCCCTGCGCCTTGGACCTGGACCGCATACTGCGGCACGGCTGGGCGAGGAACTTGGGGTATCTGCCCGCAGCATTCACCGTGACATCGCCACCCTGCGTGAGATGGGTGCCGTGATCGACGGCGAGGCGGGTTATGGGTTTACCCTGATCGAGGACAACGCGCTGCCGCCGATGGGGTTTCGCGACACCGAGCTGGAGGCGCTGGTCCTCGGCCTGCGCGAAGTTGAACAGATCGGCGATCCCGAGCTGGCCACCGCGGCCTCGGAAGCGCTGCGCAAGCTGCAGGCGCGGCTGCCGCCGCGGCAGGCGCACCGGCTGCGTCACGCCGTGCTGGCGCCCTACCGCTTCGACCGGCCCATTCCGCCCGCGATTTCGGCACAGGAGTTGCGTCAGGCCACCTGGGACGAGGTGGAGGTGCGCTTTGGCTATACTGACGGGCATGGCGCAGTGACCGAGCGGCAGGTGAAGCCGCTGAGCGTGGTTTATTTCGACCGCTCAACGGTGCTGATTGCCTGGTGCTGCCTGCGCGAGGCGATACGCGTGTTCCGTCTGGACCGGATGCAGACGTTGGAAGTCACAGGGCAAAGCTTCCGCCCGCACCGGGTGCCGATGCTGCGGGACGCGCTGGAGCAGTTCCGCCAGGAGCACCGGCAGGCGGCCCGCCGCACATGCAATGACTGACCTCTTTACCCGGACGGCACCGCCGCTAGACTGGAGGGGAGCAGTGATAATGAGGTGCAACATGCGCAAATGGGTTGCAGCGTCCCTGGTAGCAGGCGGCGCCATGGCGGCAGAGGCCGCACCAGACAGTTCCCTGAGGCCCGCCCAGCGGCCAGGGCTTCATGAACAAGAGGTACAGGGCGAAGCCATTCAATTGGCTGCAGCCACAGCTCTGCGACCTGCGGCAAGGCCAGCGGCCGCCATCCAAGAGCCTGTGCTTGCCGCTGCTGACCTGAATTTCCAAGGCTGGATCAAGGCGTTCCGCAGCCGTGCCAAAGCGCAGGGCGTCAGCGCACCGGTGCTGGACAGTGCCTTTTCCGGGGTCAGTTATGATGCTGAGGTGATCCGCCGCGACCGCAACCAGTCGGAATTCACCAAGACGATCTGGGACTATCTGGACAGCGCCGCCTCGGAGCTGCGGGTGAAGAACGGCAAGGCGGCACTGCAGGCACAGCGCGCCCGGCTGGATCAAATCGAAGCAACCTATGGCGTCGAAAAAGAGATCGTGGTGGCGGTCTGGGGATTGGAAAGCAGCTATGGCACGTTCCGCGGCAAGATGGATGTGATCCGTTCCTTGGCAACGCTGGCCTTTGACGGGCGGCGCGGGACGTTTTTCGAGGGTCAGCTGGTGGCCGCACTGAAGATCTTGCAGGCCGGAGATGTCGCAGCCCGCAAAATGACCGGCAGCTGGGCCGGTGCCATGGGGCACACCCAGTTCATCCCGACATCGTACCTGGATTATGCAGTGGATTTCACCGGCGACGGCAAGCGCGACATCTGGTCGGACAATCCGGCTGATGCGCTGGCCTCAACCGCGGCTTACCTCAAGAAATTCGGCTGGGTGAAAGGCCAGCCCTGGGGTGTGGAAGTGGCGTTGCCTAAGGGGTTTGACTACACTCTGGCGGATCGGGAGATTGAAAAAAACGCCTCGGACTGGGCAGCACTTGGCGTCAAAGGGTTGGATGGACACCCGGTCGCTGATCACGGCCCCGCCGCAATCCTGTTGCCGGCGGGCAGTACCGGTACAGCCTTCATGATCTTTGGAAACTTTGCGGTACTGGAGCGCTACAACACTGCCGACGCCTATGTGATCGGTGTCGGTCATCTGGCCGACCGGATCAAGGGCGGCGCGCCGATCCAGGGCAGCTGGCCGCGCAACGACCGGGCGCTGACCCTGTCCGAACGGGAAGAGATGCAGCAGCGGCTGACCCGGGCGGGTTTTGACACCGAGGGCATTGATGGCAAGATCGGGCCAAAAACTATTGGCGCGGTGCGTGCCTATCAGGTCGCCAAAGGCCTGACGCCGGACGGATATGCCTCACCAAGGCTGCTGGAAGACCTGCGGTAGCAGGAGGGGGCCAGCCCCCTCTTGGCCTTACGGCCAATTCACTCCCGGGATATTTTTCGCCAGATGAACAAGGGAAAGGCCCCGCTTGGCGGGGCCTTTGCTGGTTTGAAGGTCAGGCAATCAGATCAGCCGGGGGACATGCCGCGCAGGCGCTCGGAACGGCGGCGCAGCATCTCTACCGCAGCCAGCAGCATGATGGAGATCGCAACCAGCAGGGTTGCCACAGCCAGAATGGTTGGCGAAATCTGCTCACGCAAGCCGATGAACATCTGCCAAGGCAATGTCTTCTGCCCGGCTGAACCAACAAAGAGCACCACGACAACCTCGTCAAAAGAGGTGATGAAGGCAAACAGGCCGCCCGAAATAACCCCGGGCAGGATCAGCGGCATTTGCACCCGGAAGAAGGTGGTGACCGGATCCGCACCCATATTGGCCGCGGCGCGGGTCAGGGAACGGTCAAAGCCGACCAGGGTTGCGGTCACCGTGATGATCACAAACGGAATGCCCAGCGCCGCGTGCGCCAGCACCACACCAATGTAGGTCCCCTGCAGGCCAATACGGCTGTAGAAGAAATACATGCCTGCCGCGGAGATGATCAGCGGCACGATCATCGGCGAGATCAGGATCGCCATGATTGCCCGGCGGAAGGGCACATGCGGCTGGCTGAGACCGATGGCGGCGAGCGTGCCGAAAGTGACCGAGACAATGGTCGCCATCGGCGCGATCTTCAGCGAGTTCCACATCGCGGACTGCCAGGAGTCATTGCTGAAGAAGTCGCGGTAGTGTTTCAGCGAATATCCTTCGGGATCCAGCCGCAGCATTTCCGGCGTGAACGTGAAGAAGTCCTGCGCGTTGAAGCTGAGCGGGATGATCACCACGATCGGCGCGATCAGGAAGAAGAACACCAATCCGCAGATGACCCGGAAGGAATAGTACCAGGCACGCTGGCCGGTGGTTGCATAAGGAGGAAGTGCGCTCATGTCCGTTATCCCAGCTTCACGTTATCGATGCCGACGATCTTGTCGTAGACCCAGTAGAGGGCCAGAACGACCGCCAGAAGGATTGCGCCCAGTGCTGCGCCCAAACCCCAGTTGCCCGACGTCGAGATGTGGTAGGCGATCAGGTTCGAAATAAAGGTGCCTTTGGTGCCGCCGACCAGAGCCGGAGTGATGTAGTAGCCAACAGCCAGGATGAAGACGAGGATCGACCCGGCGCCGATGCCCGGCACGGTCTGCGGGAAGTAGACGCGCCAGAATGCGGTCCAGTCGGTTGCCCCGAGGGATTTGGCGGCGCGCAAGTAAGACGGGTTGATTGTTTGCATCACCGAATACATCGGCAGGATCATAAACGGCAGCAGGATATGGGTCATCGCAATGATGGTGCCCAGCTCGTTGTTGATAAGAACCAATCGGTTAGCGTCATCCACCAGTCCGATCCAGACCAGCGTGTCGTTGATCACCCCCTGCTGCTGCAGCAGGATTTTCCAGGCGGAGGTCCGCACCAGAAGCGATGTCCAGAACGGCAGCAACACCAGGATCATCAGCAGGTTTGCCTGGCGTGTGGGCAGGTTCGCCAGGATCCAGGCAACCGGGTACCCCAGCATGATGCAGCTGAAGGTGATGATCAGGGACATCCGCATGGTGCGGATCAGCATGGTGTTGTAGATCCGTTCGTTCTCCGGGCGGATCTCAGCGCCTTCAGCCCCCAGACGCATATCAACTGCGTTCAGAAAATAGCCTGAAGTGAAAGTGCCGGAATAGGTCTTAATCGTCCGCCAAAGCTCAAGATCGCCCCAGCCGTCGTTCAGTTCTATAAGTTTTTCGCGGTAGGGGCCGTCGTTTGCGATATCCCAATTCTTGACCTTGCGGCCGGACTTGCGGAACACAGACGAGAGGCCCGGGTTTTCATAGTTCAGACGCTTGGCAACTTTGGTGTGGGTCTTCACGTTTGCCGCCTCTTTAAGGTCGGCGGCCAGAGCGGCAAAAGCAGCCTCCTCCGGCAGTTGACCCGATGCAGGGTCCCAGTCTGCCAGAACTTCAACCGTGCGGGGCAGTGTATCCTCGACAATCCGGTTCTCTACCGACCGGAACAGCATGTCCGCAACCGGGAGGATGAATGTTATAAGGATGAACAGCAAGAGCGGCGCGATCAGCAGCAGTGCGCGCAGCTTCTGCATGCGCAGTGCGCGCGCCAGGCTGCGCTTCAGCGGCCTGCCGTCGGCCGCCAGCACCGGGCCGGATTGGGTAATATCACTCATTGGGTTCCCCGTCGGGTCTTTATTTTTTTGGGCAGGGGGCCTGTTTCGTTCAGGCCCCCTGCAGTATCTCGGAAACGGTCAGATTACTTGGCCAGCCACGCCTGGAACTTGCCGTTCAGGTCATCGCGGTTATCTGCCCACCATTCGTAGTCATAGACATGCACGTTGCCTGCATTGGCCGGATCAGTCGGCATATGCGGGGCCATGTCGATACCCAGTTCGGCGTGCTTGCCAACCAGCGGCGCCGAGGAGGCACGGGCCGGACCATAGGAGATGTAAGCGGCCTGATCGGCCAGACGCTGTGTGTCGGTGGCGAACTTCAGGAAGTCCATCACGCGCGCCTTGCGGTCTGCAGGCAGTCCAGCCGGAACAACCCAGCCGTCCAGGTCAAAGGACTGCATGTCCCAAAGCATGCCAATCGGCTGGTTCTGTTCTGCGATTGCCGAGAACAGGCGGCCGTTAAAGGTCGAGCCCATGACAACTTCGCCGTCGGCCAGCAGCTGCGGGGTTTCCGCACCGGCAGTCCACCAGACGACCTGGTCCTTGATGGTGTCGAGCTTGGCCAACGCACGCTCCACACCTTCGTCGGTGCCCAGAACGTCGTAGATCTCATCCTTGGCGACGCCGTCGCAGTAAAGCGACCATTCCATGTTGTCGATCGGGCGCTTCTGCAGCGAGCGCTTGCCCGGGTATTTTTCGGTATCAAAGATCGCGCAGACGGTTTCCGGCTTGTCGATCAGGTCGGTGCGGTAGCCGAATGTGGTCGAATAAACGATCTGCGGCACAAAGCAGTCACTGACAATCAGGTCGCCGAAATCTTCGGAGGCCAAGGAGCCGTCGGGCGCCGCTGCCAGATCTTCGTCATGGTTGATTTCTTCGGCCAGGCCTTCGTCGCACAGACGCATGGAGTCGGACGCCACAGCATCCACCAGATCCCAGGTCACATTGCCGGCTTCGTTCATGGCGCGGATCTTCGCCACGGCCTCAGCCGAGCTTTCGTCCCAGATCACCTTAACGCCGGGGTTAGCGGCCAGATAGGGTTCCACATAGGCTTTCTGCTGGCTGGCCTGGTAGGCGCCGCCCCAGGATACCAGTGTCAGCTCATTGGCCATTTCTTCGGCAAAGGCCGAAGGGGCGCAAAGGGCGGTGGTCACCGCCAGTGCAGACATTTTGCTGAGTTTCATAGAGAGTCTCTCCTTGTTGAAATTCACAGATGTGAGAATCCCCCCGGTCATTCGTCTGCCGGGGGTTTGCGCGTGCGGATCAGGCGTCCAGCGCGCGGCAGTCTTCCGGCAGCCAGCCGATTTCGATCTGCTGACCGGGCTGAAGACGGACTTGGTCCGGGGCGTTCCGGGTCTTGATGATGAACTCATCATTGCCGGCCACCCGCAGACGGGTGCGGAAGATGTCGCCCATATAAATGAACTCCAGCACTTCCGCCTTAAGTGTATGAACACCTTCCTGCAGGCGTTCCTTGTTGTATTCCACCCGTTCGGGGCGGATCGACACGCGGGTGCGCTCGCCAGGGCGGGACACGTTGACCGGTTTGCAGTCAATCAGTTCACCATCGTCCAGCTGCACCAGGGCAATACCGTTGTTGATTTCCTTGACGGTGCCTTCCAGCGTGTTGTTTTCACCAATGAACTGGGCAACAAAGCTGTTGTCCGGGCTTTCATACAGCTGGTCCGGCGGCGCGATCTGCTGGATCCGGCCATCATCGAACACGGCGACACGGTCGGACATTGTCAGCGCTTCGGTCTGGTCGTGGGTCAC
Source organism: Leisingera sp. M658 (assembly GCF_025144145.1). NCBI lineage: Bacteria > Pseudomonadati > Pseudomonadota > Alphaproteobacteria > Rhodobacterales > Roseobacteraceae > Leisingera > Leisingera sp. M658. Next base: position 4,277,524 of record NZ_CP083546.1, on the reverse strand, counting down.
GTAGACCACGGTGATCCCCAGGCTGTGCGCCAGATGGGTGATTTCGAACTGCATTTTTTCGCGCAGCTGCTTATCAAGCGCGCCAAGCGGCTCGTCCATCAGAACCAGTTCCGGTTCAAACACCAGCGCGCGGGACAAGGCGACCCGCTGCTGCTGACCGCCCGAAAGCTGCGACGGGCGGCGGCCGCCAAAAGCGCCCATTTCCACCATGTCCAGCGCACGCTTCACCTTGGCTTCGCGCTCGGACTTGCCGATCTTGCGGACTTCCAGCGGAAACGAAAGATTCTCTGCAATCGTCATGTGCGGGAACAGCGCATAGTTCTGGAACACCATGCCGATGCCCCGCTTATGCGGCGGGATGTTGTTGATTGACGTTCCGCCCAGGCGAATGTCGCCATGGGTAGCGGTTTCAAATCCTGCCAGCATCATCAGGCAGGTTGTCTTGCCCGAACCGGACGGGCCAAGCATTGTCAGAAACTCGCCCTTGGGCATGGTGAGGTTGAGGTCTTTGACAACGAGATTTTCGCCATCATAGCTCTTTTGGACACGTTCGAATTCAACGAACGCATCGACGTTTGACGCATCAGCCAAAGCAGGCTCCCCGTAGTTTTGTCATTCTGGCAGATTTGCTCTGCACTTATTCGAAGTTAATCACACCGAAGCTATCAAGCGCTAGGTATGAAAAAAATATTCTTTCCATGGCGAGTGTACGAAATTCGTACTTCGGCCGCTCCCCAAGAAGAAATGAACATCCTTAGGGAACCCTAGTCCTGTTCCGGCATGCGACATCGGACTTTTTGCGACGCAGCTCGGACATTTTGCGCCACACTCTGCAAAACACCAGCCTGAAAACGACCTTTTCAATTCCCCTACCGAAGAAAACGGCCCGGCAACACTGCTGCCGGGCCGGGATGAGTCGCGGATGGAAACGGCACCATTGCGGTACCCGGGAGGGGAATCAGGCGCTGTGCAGCAAGTCCTGCGCCTTCAGTTCCGCATAGCATTCATCCAAGGATTTGGAGGCGCGTTCGATCAGAACGTCGATTTCCGCGGGCGTGATCACAAGCGGCGGCGAAATGATCATCCGGTCCCCGACATGACGCATCACCAGGTTGTTGGCAAAGCAGCGCTCGCGGCAGATATAGCCGACAGTGCCCGCCTCCGCGGCAAAACCCGCGCGGGTCGCTTTGTCCGGGGTCAGCGCGATGGAACCCATCATGCCGGCGATCCTGGCCTCTCCCACCAGCGGATGATCCGCCAGCGCTTCCCATTTTTGTTTGAGATACGGCGCGGCCACATCGCGCACATGGCCAAGGATGTTCTCCTCCTCCATGATGCGCAGGTTTTCCAGCGCAACAGCCGCCGCCACCGGATGGCCGGAATAGGTGTAGCCGTGGTTGAACTCATCTCCCGCAATCACCGAGGCAACTTCGTCGCTGACAATCGAGCCGCCGATCGGCGCGTAGCCGGAGCTAAGCCCCTTGGCGATTGTCATGATGTCAGGACGGATGTTCAGGGTCTCACTGCCGAACCAATTGCCGGTGCGGCCGAAACCGCAGATGACTTCATCTGCAATCAGCAGGATCTCGTATTTGTCGCAGATGCGCTGGATTTCCGGCCAGTAGCTGTCCGGCGGCACGATCACCCCGCCTGCCCCCTGCACCGGCTCCGCAATAAAGGCGGCAACGCGGTCTTCACCCAATTCCAGGATCGCCTCTTCCAGTTCGCGCGCACGCTGCAGGCCGAATTCTTCCTCCGGCATGTCGCCGCCCTCAGCCCACCAATGCGGTTGGTTGATATGGTGGATATCCGGGATCGGCATACCGCCCTGGGCATGCATACCGCTCATCCCGCCCAAGGAACCGCTGCCGACCGAGGAGCCGTGGTAGCCATTCTTGCGGCTGATGATGACCGATTTCGCAGGCTTGCCCTTCAGCGCCCAATAATGACGCACCATGCGGATGTTGGTGTCATTGGCTTCGGAGCCGGAACCGGCAAAGAACACATTGTTCAGATCACCCGGCGCCAGTTCGGCAATCTTGGCGGCCAGCGCGATGGCCGGAACATGAGTGGTTTGAAAGAAGGTGTTGTAATACGGCAGTTCACGCATCTGACGGGCGGCGACCTCGGCCAGCTCGTCCCGGCCATAACCGATGTTGACGCACCACAGGCCCGCCATCGCATCCAGGATCCGGTTCCCCTCGCTGTCGGTCAGATGCACGCCATCGGCGCGGGTGATAATGCGGGCGCCCTTCTGCGACAGTTCGCCATTAGCGGTGAACGGGTGCATGTGATGGGCGGCGTCCAGCGCCTGCAGCTCGGCCGTCGGCATGTGGTTGGTGATAACGGTCATGGGACTCGCTCCTGAGAATGACTGATTGGCACCAGAATATGATCAAATTCCCAGGTGTCAATCGAATCAGTTTGCAGCCTGCAGCCCCTGAACCACATGCTCCATACCCTCGTAGACGTCCCGCTCCATCGCCAATGCGGCCATTTCCGGGTCCTGCCGCTGCAGCGCCTCCAGTATGTCCTTGTGACGGTCCGGGAAGCTTTGCGTGCCGAGACGCCCGCTGACCACCCGCAGCGAGGGGCCGAAGCGCAACCACAGCCGGTCGGCAATGTCACTGAGAATAGGTGCATCCGCATGGGAATAAAGCGCCGTATGAAAGCTGTAGTTTTGCACCAGGTACCCCGCCACATCGCCTGTCGATATGGCCTTGTCCAGCGCAGTGTCGATGGCCACCAGCTGTGCGATGCTCGCTGCGGCAATGCGCAGTGTTGCCCGGCGCGCAAGTTCGCATTCTATTGTTTTTCTGGCAAAAATAAGCTCCTCAAGGTCACCGGGCCCCAACAAGGGCACCGATACGCGGCGGTTGCCCTGGAACACCAGCGCCCCGTCCGATATCAGCCGCCGGATTGCCTCTCGGACCGGTGTCATGCCGGCCCCCAGCGTCTCCACCAGCCCCTGGATTGTCACCGCTTGGCCGGGCACCAGTTCGCCGAATAGAATCTGCGACCTGAGTGTCTGATAGACGATCTCATGCGCGGGCGGTTTTGCAGGGCTTTCCTGTGCCGCAACGGGTGGTGAAGTGGTCTCGGTCACCTGGGGTTTTCCTCCTCGGTTTTGGCCAGCTTGCACCATCCGGAGCCAAGTGAAAACATAAAGAGTATTGCCGAACGCGACAAAACTTGATCAAATCCTTTCACAGCCGGACCCGGAAGCCGGCATGCACAGGGAGAAATTCATGACACTGAAAACGATGACCATGACCGCCGTCGTTGCCCTTGGCACGGCCGCCGCTGCCACTGCGGAAGAGGTACGCGTCTACAATTGGTCGGACTATATTGACGAAAGCCTGCTGAAAAAATTCGAAGCCGATACCGGCATTGACCTGATCTATGATGTCTTTGACAGCAACGAGGTTCTGGAAACCAAGATGCTGGCCGGCGGATCGGGCTATGACGTTGTTGTGCCGACCGGATCGTTCATGGCGCGCCAGATCCAGGCCGGCGCCTTTCAGAAGCTGGACCCGTCGAAACTGGCCAATGCCGGCAACATGTGGGACGCGATCGAAGAACGCACCGCCCTCTATGATCCCGGCAATGAGTATTCCATCAACTATATGTGGGGCACCACCGGCATCGGCGTGAACATCGCCAAGGTCAAGGAAGCCCTGGGCGAAGATGCCCCGATCGACTCGCTGGAGCTGGTGTTCAACCCGGCCAACATGGAAAAGCTGGCCGGTTGCGGCGTGCATTTCCTGGACGCCCCGGATGAGATGATCCCGGCGGCGCTGAAATACATTGGTGAAGACCCCAACAGCATGGACGCCGATGTGGTCGCCAAGGCGGAACCGGTGCTGCAGGCGATCCGCCCTTATATCACCAAGTTCCACAGCTCTGAATACATCAACGCACTGGCCAACGGCGATATCTGCGTGGCCTTCGGCTGGTCCGGCGACATTCTGCAGGCGCGCGACCGCGCGGCCGAGGCGGAAAATGGTGTCGAGATCGCGTTCAACGCCCCCAAGGAAGGCGCGCTGATGTGGTTCGACCAGATGGCAATTCCGGTCGACGCCCCGAACCCCGAAGGTGCCCATAAGTTCCTGAATTTCATCATGGACGCGCATAACATGGCGGCGGCGTCCAACTATGTCTATTACGCCAACGGCAACAAGGCGAGCCAGGAGTTTCTGGAACAGGATGTGATCGGCGATCCGGCGATCTATCCTGGCCCCGAGACCGTCAAAAACCTGTACATCAAAGAAGGCTACCCGCCGAAAGTGCAGCGCAAGGCCACCCGCATGTGGACCAAGGTCAAATCCGGCACTTGATCAGCCGTACCTGACCCGCGGGGCGCATCCGCCGCCCCGCATTTCCTGACGCGCCTGGGATGCCCCACGCGCGGCCATCCGAGACATTCGCGCGACACTTCGCAGAAGAGGCCCGGCTTGACTGCTTCCGTATTTGAACCCTGGAATGATCCCGAGGCAAAGCCCTTGATCCACTTTCAGAACGTCACCAAACGCTATGGCGAGTTCACCGCCATCGACGATTTGACCATCGGCATCTACGAAAAAGAGTTCTATGCGCTGCTGGGCCCTTCGGGTTGCGGCAAGACCACGCTGATGCGGATGCTGGCCGGGTTTGAAACCCCGTCTGAGGGCACCATCCGGCTGGCCGGGCAGGATATTGCGCCGGTGCCGCCGAACAAACGCGCCGTGAACATGATGTTCCAGTCCTACGCGCTGTTCCCGCATTTGTCGGTCTGGGAAAACATCGCCTTTGGCCTGAAGCGCGAAAAGATGCCCAAGCACGACATCAACGACCGGGTCGACGAGATGCTGCGGCTGACACGCCTGGAGCAATTCGCCCGCCGCAAACCGCATCAGATCTCCGGCGGTCAGCGGCAGCGGGTCGCCCTGGCGCGGTCGCTGGCGAAACATCCGAAACTTCTTCTGCTGGATGAGCCGCTGGGCGCGCTCGACAAGAAGCTGCGCCAGGAAACCCAGTTTGAACTGATGGATATTCAGGAGAAGACCGGCACCACATTTGTGATCGTGACCCACGACCAGGAAGAGGCAATGACTGTGGCTTCCCGCGTGGCAGTGATGGATCACGGCAAAATCATCCAAGTGGCCACGCCGGACCGGATCTATGAAAGCCCGAACTCGGTCTATGTGGCTGATTTCATTGGCGATGTGAACTTGATTGCAGGCACTGCAAAACCCAATGGCAGCGACACCTATGCAATGTCCTGGCACGAGGGCCACGCGCCGCTGACCGTGCAGTCCCCGAATCCGCTTTCCGACGGGCAAAATTGTCAGCTGGCAATTCGGCCGGAAAAGGTATCGATCAGCGCCGAAAAACCAGAAAAGGCGGACAATACTGTTCAAGGCCGGATCCTGGATATCGCTTATCTGGGCAATATCTCTACCTACCACGTGGAACTGCCAACCGGCGCGGTGATCAAGGCGCAGACCGCAAACACCCGCCGCATCGCCCGCCGCGCCTTTACTTGGGAAGACACTGTCTGGCTGTCATGGACCGCCACGGCAGGCGTTCTTTTGGCAGACTGATGCGCCGCTTTGTCCTGATTGCCATCCCCTATGCCTGGCTGTTGGCGCTGTTCCTGGTGCCCTTTGCCATCGTCCTGAAAATCTCGCTGTCGGATTACGCGATTTCGATCCCGCCCTATGTGCCGCAATTTGATCCGGAAACCGGTATCAAAGCACTGATCGACGCGCTGGACTTTGAAAACTTCATCTGGCTGACCGAAGATGACCTGTACTGGAAGGCTTACCTCAGCTCGCTGAAGATCGCGGTAATCTCAACTTTCTTCACCCTGCTGGCAGGTTATCCGATCGCCTACGCCATGGCACGCGCGCCAGCGGAGTGGCGGCCCACCTTGATGATGCTGGTGATCCTGCCGTTCTGGACATCGTTCCTGATCCGCGTTTATGCGTGGATGGGGATCCTGTCGAACGAAGGCTTCCTCAACCAATTCCTGCTGTGGACCGGGCTGATCTCCGAGCCGCTTACCATCCTCAACACAAATACCGCGGTCTACATCGGCATCGTCTACACCTATCTGCCGTTCATGATCCTGCCGGTCTATTCGGCACTGGAGCGGCTGGACGGATCGTTGATAGAAGCCGCCGAAGATCTGGGCTGCTCGCGTCTGTCTGCGTTCTGGCTGGTGACAATTCCCTTGTCGAAAACCGGCATTATTGCCGGCAGTTTCCTGGTCTTCATCCCGGTGCTGGGTGAATTTGTCATTCCCTCACTGCTGGGCGGATCAGACACGCTGATGATCGGCAAGGTGCTGTGGGAGGAGTTTTTCTCCAATCGCGACTGGCCGGTGGCATCCGCGGTGGCGGTGGTTCTGCTGCTCCTTCTCGTCATCCCGATTGTGCTGTTCCAGCGCAACCAGCAGAAACAGCAGGAGGCAGAGCAATGAACCGTATGAGCTGGTTTAATGCCGTATCGCTGACCCTTGGCTTTGCATTCCTTTACATCCCAATGGTGATCCTGATCATCTTCAGTTTCAACGAAAGCAAGCTGGTAACAGTCTGGGCCGGGTTTTCGACCAAGTGGTACGGCGAGCTGATGCAGAACGAGGCGTTCCTGAATGCCGCCTGGGTGACCATCAAGGTCGCCGTGTTCTCCTCTACTATCGCCACCGTGCTGGGCACTATCGCCGCCTATGTGATGGTGCGCGGCGGGCGGTTCATGGGGCGGACGCTGTTTTCCGGCATGATCTATGCACCGCTGGTGATGCCCGAAGTAATCACCGGCCTGTCGCTGCTCCTTTTGTTTATCGGCATCGGACTGGACCGCGGGGTGCTGACCATCGTCCTGGCGCATACCACGTTCTCCATGTGCTATGTCTCGGTTGTGGTGTCCTCGCGGCTGGTGACCTTCGACCAGTCGCTGGAAGAAGCCGCGCTGGATCTGGGCTGCTCCCCGGCAGAGGCGTTCCGGCTGGTGACCCTGCCGATCATCGCACCCGCGGTGATATCCGGCTGGCTCTTGGCCTTTACCCTGTCGCTGGATGATCTGGTGATCGCCTCCTTCACCTCCGGCCCCTCGGCCACCACCTTGCCGATCAAGATTTTCTCCGCCGTGCGTCTAGGCGTCAGCCCCGAGATCAACGCGCTGTCGACGATCATGATCAGCATTGTGACCGTTGGAGTCATCACTGCCTCGCTGGTGACCAAACATCAGATGACCCGCCAGAAGCGGGAGGAACAGGCCGCGGAGCGTATCTGATGCGCCGGGTATTTTCCGAATACGCCTACGGTCCCGGCCCCCGCACGAACTGCTGGTGGGATGAAACCAATGCAGCACCGGACTGGCCGGTGCTGCAGGGCGAAGTCTCCGCCGATGTGGCCGTCATCGGCGGCGGGTTCACCGGCATGTCAGCCGCTCTGCATCTGGCAGAAAGCGGCGCGTCCGTTGCGGTACTGGAGGCCGAGACACCGGGTTGGGGCGCATCAGGGCGCAATGGCGGTTTCTGCTGTTTGGGCGGATCAAAGCTTTCAGGCAACACGATGCGGCGGGTTTTTGGCATATCTGCGGCTGATACGTATCACGCCAGCGAGGAAGCCGCGGTGCATCTGGTTCGCGATCTGCTGCAGACCCATGGCATCGATGCCGACACTCATTCACGTGGCGAAACCCAGCTGGCGCACAACGAAAAGGCAGTGCGCCGCCTGCAAGCAGAAGCGGATGCACTGCGTCAGGCGGGAGAGGAACCGGAATTTCTGACCCGCGGCCAGCTCGCGGACAAAGGGCTGAATGGCAGCTTCCATGCGGCGCTGACAACACCGGTGGGGTTTGCGCTCAATCCGCGCAAATACCTGTTCGGCCTATCCAAGGCCGCGCAGGATGCCGGTGCCCAATTGTACCAGCGCAGCGAAGCGCAGTCGGTACAACAGGCAGGCAGAGGCTATATAATAGAGACTAAACAAGGGGGCCTGAGGGCATCGAAGGTCATCATCGCAACCAATGGGTATTCTTCGGAGGACCTGCCCGGCTGGCTCGCCGGGCGTTACATGCCTGCACAATCCACCGTCATGGTGACCCGGCCGCTGACCCGGGCGGAACTGGACGCGCAGGGCTGGTTCTCGCATCAAATGGCCTACGACACCCGCAATCTGCTGCATTACTTCCGGCTGATGCCGGACAACCGGTTCCTGTTTGGAATGCGCGGCGGGCTGCTGGCTTCTGCCCGGGCTGAAGCAGGGATACGCCGTAACCTGCGGCAGGATTTTGAGGCGATGTTCCCGGCATGGCGTGAAGTGGAATCCACGCATTGCTGGTCAGGCATGGTTTGCCTGTCGCGCAACTTAGTTCCCTTCATTGGCCCTGTGCCGGAGCGCCCCGGCATGTTTGCCGGGCTGTGCTATCATGGCAATGGCGTGGCGATGGGCAGCTATGCCGGACGGCTGCTGAGTGATCTGGTTCAGGGGAACACGCCCAAACTGCCCTACTCACCCATAGTGCAGAAAATGGCACGCTTTCCGTTTGGCCGCGCCCGCCGGATGCTGATGCCTCCGGCTTATGCGGTTCTGGGCCTGATGGACTGAAGCGCCGCGCGCTCCAGTCCCGAGGCCTGCAAGTCCTGCGCGCCCCCGCGTTCGGCCCGCCACTGGCAATAGGCTGCCATGCGCCAGTGGAACCAAGGCTTCAGCGCCAAGGCCCGCCCGGCAATCCGCGGATCGGGATAGGCGCGCAAAAATGCGTCTTCTTCATCCTTGGACAGCGGCGCCCCCCGGTACATCAGCTGCATCGCAGGCGACAGGAACAACGCCAGGTCCTCTGCCGGGTCGCCGATTTGCGGGCATTGCCAATCTATCAGCGTCAGCGTGCCATCATGTGCCAGCAGGTTGCCAGGCACCGGGTCGCCATGAATCAGCACCAGCTGGGACAACGGCGGAACCCGGCCCAACGGGCGAAGCGCCGCCAGCTGATCGCGATCGCGGCAGCTGCTCAGAATTTCAACGGTTTGCCGTTCCAGCGCCGCGCTGCCATTCACCCCGCAAGGCAGGCCCGGCGGTGGCGCCAGGTCGTGCAAACGCCCCAATAGCTGTGCCACATGGCCAGTGTCCTGCTGCCAGGGACTGCCGTTGACATGCGCATAGCCCAGCCACTTCCTGCTTTCAAATTCACCGGTCTGGACCAGCGGCGGCACCATGCCGGTGCCTGACAGTGCCGTCAGCACAGCAACCTCGCGGGCCGGATCATTGGCAAACAACGGGTTGGCGCCTTCGGCTGCATAAAGCTTGATCACCAGCGCACCGGCCCGCCAGACATGATTGGACCGCCCTCCTGCCAGCCGTCTAGGAGCGGGCACATGAAGACCCAACGCAGACAAATGCGCAAAAAAGCGGGGTTCGAACTGGTCAGGAAGCGGTTGCAGGGCGGTCTCCGATATTATGCCGCCCTGTTCTTAGACAGTTTTCCCGTCGTCGCATACAGCTGGATCAAGCCTCAGGATCACGCAGCGCGTTCACCGACGAAGCCAGGACCACGGACCCCCCTTCGGTGATCAACCCCACTTCGCCGCCCTGCATCCGGGTTTCGTTCACCTTGAAATAAATCTCGGCATATTCCTGCAGCAGCAACTCGTCGCCTTTGCTGCTTTCGATCACAAAGGCGTATTCCCCCGCCTCTAGCGGGTTGCCGTCATCATCCAGACCGTTCCACTGGAAAGGCTCAGCCGAGACCGGCAGGGCGACGCGCTGCACTTCGGTGCCGTTTTTGTCCTGTACGACCAGTGTCACCGAATCCGCGGCAGCCGCCGGGTTAGGCGCAATAGTGATTTCATTGCTGCCATCAAAGTAGCCCGGAGCCACGGCCCGTGCTTCCATCCCGACCCAGCCTGAAAGTGCCGCCATATTCGCCAGGCCAAGCTGTGATTGCAGCCCTTCCAGCAGGTTGTTGCTCTTGGTCTGTTGCTCGACCATCGAGAACTGCGCCAGCTGCGCGGCATATTCAGTCGAATCCATCGGTTCCAATGGATCCTGGTTTTTCGCCTGCGCGGTCAGCATTTTCACAAAAGTATCAAAATCCGAGGTCAGACCGGAGGTCTGCTGCGACGACGGCTTCGACGAATTGGATTGCCCTGAGTTGAATCCCGTAGAAGTAACTGGTGTTGTCATCTGTTCAAACCCTCATGTCCACACCGGCTGTTCCGAGCCGGAGGTTTTGTGTTGCTGCTTCGCCGGCGTCCTTTGCATCGGCGCCGCGTGTCTCTGCGGTTCCGCCGGACAGGCCGGAACCGCCGTCCGCGTCATCGCCCGGGTGACCGGTGCCGGCCTGTCCGCCGCTGAATTCAAATGAGACATCTTCATATCCCATGCGGCGGAATTCCTCGGCCAGTTCATGGATGTGCCGGCGCATCAAATCACCGGTTTCCGGACGTTCCGTCTGAATGATCATGGTGATTCCTGTTTCGCTGGCCATCACGCGCATTTTCACATGGCCCAACTCCTGAGGGTTCAAACTCACCTCAACCTTTTGCTCGCCTTTGGCAGCAAATGCCTCAGCCATCTGGGCCGCAATCATGCGCGGCGTTTCAGGCCGGTGCGCCCCATGTGAGCCAATTGAGGCTTCCGTCAGCAGCTGCGTCAATCCGGGCGCTTCGCTGGATAATCCCAGTGTTCCGGCCAGTGATCCGGCCAGCGCCTCATCAGTTCTGGACAACAGCTCTGCCGATGTTTTTCCAGCAGTCATCCCGCCAGCAAGCAAAGGCTGCAGCTGAGAAGCTGCCGACTGAATGACTTGCGGCGCTGCAGGCACTGTAGCCGTCCGGACATCACTGCCTTTAAACGGATCGGCTAACGGACTCTCAATTCCGGCTGGTTCCGCTTTAATCTGCGCTCCATTTCCGTTCGAAACAGGTTTGGAAGTTAGATCACGCCTCTGACCCGGCCCCTTCACAGCCACCTGGTTGACCGCAATGCCCGGATTTTCTCCTTGCGCAGCCGGATTGCCCGCCTTCGCTATGCTATCAGACTTTTCACCCATCGACTGAGGCACCGTATGGGTACTTGAACTTGAACCAGTCTCGAGGGATTTCGACTGTGCCGCACTGATTGCATTTCCGTTTTTGCTTTGCCCCGTGCCATCGGTAACTTGTGCCCTTTCCGCCAGAGCCCGTTCATTGGCTGGGACAGCTGTTTGAGCAGCAGTCTCAGGCGAAACGCGGGCAGTGTTTTCCGGGCGATTTCCAGTTTCCCTGGCATCAACCTTGCGGGCAGCGGGTTCAGTACTATCCCCTTGTAGCTTTGTGGCTGAGTTCTCTGGCGCAGCTGCGGGCGTTTTTGCTGCTGCCTGTGTTGCTGAGCGCACTGAAGGCTGCGTTTTCTCTGTGTTTCCAACTTCCCCTGCCTTCTCAGCAGGTTGCACATTGCCCTCAACGGACGAACCGTGATGAATCACTGCCCTTGCTTTAAGGCCCGCACCCTGATCAGTGGGACTTGCGCTGGAGGCTGCTTTGGGCATGGCGCCTGGCTGATCATTTTCACCGACAGGTGCACCTTCTTCGGGCTTAATACCGGTGCCGGCCCCTGGGTCCTTCACAATAGGCAGTCCGCTTCGCTGCTCAGCGGCCCGTGACACAACTCTTTCTCCTGTTGCTGTACTGACGCCGTGCGGGGATTTAACCTTAGTCTCTGCGGCAGCGGCCTCTTCAGCGGAGGAAGTTCCACTACTTTGCAACCCTGAAGCCATTTCCGCATCGGAAAGTACTGGTTCAACCCCAAAGGGTTTCCTTGCCGGTGTTTGCCGCTCCACCTCAAAAAGTGTGCTTCGGCTTGCCTGAACCGGTACGTCCTCGGGTACGTCCTGCCCTGTCGCAATGCGAGTTCCTTGGCTTGCCTGAACCGGTACGCCCTCAGGTACGTCCTGCCCTGATGCAACGCGCGTGCCTTGGCTTGCCTGAACCGGTCCGCCCTCGGGTACGTCCTGCCCTGTCGCAATGCGTGTGCCTTGGCCTTCCTTGCTGCCCTTGTCCGTACTCTCCTGCATCCTGTGTTCAGATTCGGCCTCGACCGATTCGCCCGTAGCTGATTGTTGTTCGGCCGCCGCCTCGCCAGGGCCGGACTGAGCAGACAAAACATCTGAAAAGTCCCTGGAAGTGTTTGATTTTTTTGAACCATCCGGAGAAACGGACGGTGACTTACCAGCAGGACCGGCTTCCAAGCCAAGGATCGAATTCATATTCATGATCGTTTTCCAGACATTCTATCTCGACCCGGACAGACATACCCCAAAGCGGTTACGGCAATTTTAACCGGTTCCTGCGCAGTCTTAGAAAAATCGATGAAATTCGACTTTCAACCGGAGAACCGGACATGTCAGATCTATTGCCAAACCTGCTTCAGGCCGCACCTTCAACTACCCCGGTGCGTCCTGCAATTAGCGACCCCCTGCGCGAGGCCGCAATTGAACTCGAAGCCTCCTTCCTTGCAGAAATGCTGAAATCCGCAGGGCTCGGTGAAGCCAGCGAAGGCTTCGGCGGCGGCGCTGGAGAAGAGCAGTTCTCCAGCTTTCTAATTCGCGAACAGGCCACGCAGATCGCCCGCTCTGGCGGGATCGGCTTGGCTGAATCACTTTATCACGCACTAAAGGAGACCCAAGATGAGTGACCCGAAACCTCAGCAGCTCATTGATGAACTTGATCAGATCCTGGACCGCGAGCGCAAGGCGCTGATGGCCGGCGATCTTGGCAAACTGGAAGATCTTCTGACCAAGAAAGAGAAAGTCATCGGCAAGCTGAATTCCGTGTCAGAGCTTGAACGCGAGTCTCTGGCGCAAGTCCAAACCAAAGTCTCGCGCAACCAGCAGCTTCTGGACAGCGCCATGGACGGTATCCGTGCCGTCGCCGCCCGAATGGCCGAGACTCGCCGCATCCGCAAGGGATTGGATGTCTATGACCAGGCCGGCAAGCGGGCCCGTCATAGCACCCGAGGCGGCGGCAAGCTTGAAAAACGGGCCTGAGTGCAATTTTGGGAAAATTCTAGAAATACCAAATCCCGGCATTAGCACTCCCTTAGCAACTCCTGCGCCAATGTCGCCTTGCACCTTATGAAGGGTGGCGCGGAAGCCGGACGGCGGAACGCACAGTCAGAAAGACGTCACACAGCGCCCCTCGGGGCAAGTAATATTGGGGCTAAAGTGCCCCGCAGTTAAAGGAAAAAGCTATGACCAGCATTCTGACCAACAACGGCGCAATGGTTGCTCTGCAGACTCTGCGTTCGGTGAATAACAGCCTGGACGAAACCCAGAACCAAATCTCGACCGGTAAAGAGGTCGGCATGGCCAAGGACAACTCCGCTGTCTGGGCGATCTCCAAGTCCATGGAATCTGATATCGGGGCTTATGAAGCCGTCCAGGACGCTCTGGACTTCGGTGAGGCCACTGTTGCTGTTGCGTCTTCTGGTATGGAGCAGATCGTTGAAACCCTGAAGGAAATGCGCGAGCTGGTTGTTGCCGGTGTGTCGCAGAACGTTGACCACGACCAAATTGACGCGGATTTGGAACAGAAAAAGGCAACTATTCAATCCATCATCGACTCGGCTGCTTTCAATGGCGCGAACCTGCTGGACAGCGGTACCACTACCCAGCTTGATGTACTGGGCGGGTTGGATCCCGCTGCAGATACTATCTCGGTTCTGGGCGTCGATTCTAACACGGACATCATCGGCGCGTTGAACCTTGGTCTTGATGACACCAACGCTGCTGCCATCACTACTGAAATTGACACGGCACTGGCCGCCGCCATTGGGCACGCAGCCACCTTTGGTTCGGCATCAAACCGCCTGTCGGATCAGAACGACTTTGTTTCGAAACTGACTGACTCGCTCAAATCCGGTGTCAGTGCCATGACCGACACCAATATGGAAGAAGCCTCGGCCCGCCTGAAAGCGCTGCAGACCCAGCAGCAGCTGGCAGTTCAGTCGCTGACCATCGCGAACCAGTCGCCGTCGACCCTGCAGCAGCTGTTCCGTTAACAGCCCTAACCGGGGCGCTGATGGCGCCCCGGTCTTCCCCTTTCAGAGAACCTGAAGAATAATACGTTAGGAAAACACGTGAATGCCCTTCTGAAGGCGAAGAGTGCCTATTCGGCGGCAAAGGCCCCGACCCGGACAGCAAAGAATTTCGAATATGAAGTGATCGCCCGCGTCACCCGTCGGCTGATCGCAGCCGCGCAGAAAGGCCGCAATGGGTTTACCGAACTTGCAGCAGCATTGAACGATAACCGCAAGCTCTGGTCAATCTTCTCCGCTGATCTCGCGTCAAAGGGCAACCCCCTGCCGGATGAACTCAAACTCAGCCTGTTTGAGCTGGCGGAATTCACGAGACAGCACACCAGCCAAGTGCTTCAGCGCAAGGCCGATGTCCGGCCGCTGGTAGAAATTAATACGGCCATCATGCGTGGTCTACGTGGCGGAGCATCCTGAATATGAGCGGACTTGTCCTGAAACTTGCCCCCAAGGAGCGTGTCCTTGTAAATGGCGCGGTGATAGAAAACGGCGACCGCCGAAGCCGCCTGTCCATTGTCACCCCTGATGCCAACATCCTGCGCCTGCGCGATGCGATCCATCCGGAAGAAGCCAATACGCCGGTGCGCCGGGTCTGCTATGCTGCACAATTGATCCTGTCCGGTGATGCCGACCCCGAGGAAGAGCGCCTGCCAATGCTGCGCCGGATCGAAGAGCTGAGCCAAGTCTTCACTGATCCTGACAGCCGCGCATCCATTGCCGAGGCAACAGAAGCAGTGATCGGCAACAACCACTACCGCTGCCTGAAGGCGCTGCGCACCCTGCTGCCGCGCGAAGACCGGCTGTTTGCTGTCAGACCATCCTGATAGCTTCCAGCTCCTCCAGCCTGCTACAAGAATTGCGGGCTGGAACTCCCATTCGGCTGAACCTGGAAAGCAGCTTTCAGCAATGTACAGGATCGGTGCACAGTCTTAAAATTGGCCGTCGGAAATAGCGTGCATCTGATACTTGCAGGCGACGCAGAGAATGTTGACGAGCAGGCAGTGCAGTCCCTGCACACAAAGACTGGCGCGCTGGCCGCCGCCAACAATTCAGATCACGAAGGTTCAAGACGTGGACCCTGATCAGAGTTGAATATCCCGGTCGGGCAGCGCCGGGCCAGCGCTTTCTTCAAGGCCTCGATGCAGAACCCGGTGTTCCTCGTGCCGGATAGCCCCCAGATCAGCACTTTCCGGCTGTGCCAGCCCATGGCTGCGGCCGAAAAAAGGCCCCCGGCGCATGGGAATGCAGGTTGTATCAGTGCACCAGGCCTGATTGGGGCGGGTGATCGCCAAGCCTTTGAGCAAACATGGGTGAATCTTGTGTTCCGGGTGTTTCCGGCTGGTCTTTGGCGCCTTGCAGATCGGCACAAGACACATGATCCGCATCAGCCGCCGCACGCGGTGCCGCCCGTAACTGTGCCCCTGCCCACCCATGCCGCCAACATGGTGCAGCCCAGTTCGACGCCCAGTCGTGCATAGAATAGGCACCTGCCGATAATGCGGCAGGTTATCCGAGAATTTTCTGACAATGAAGCTGGCCTCTACCGCCTCGGTCGGCAGGTAGGGCACAATTCCCAGGAAGGCGACCAGCAGTGCAATTGTCACGGCGTCGGCGATGAAAAACGGGGTCGCGCCCTTGAACACATCTTGCACGCTCAGATCATCGCGTACGCCGGCCACCACAAAGCAATTGAGGCCAATCGGCGGGGTGATCAGGCAGAATTCGGCCATCTTTACCACCAGGATGCCGAACCAGATCGCGCACATGGTGCCGCTCATGCCGAATGCACTGTTGGCCGCGGCAACGCTCTCGCCACCGTTCAACGCCATCCCGGCAGGGTAGACCACCGGCAGCGTCAGCAGCAGCATCCCGATTGCATCCATGAACACGCCCAGAACCGCATAGGCCAGCAGGATGCAGATCAGGATCACTATCGGCGGCATTTCCAGCGCGGTGATCCAGTCGGAGAACGCCCCTGGCAGATCAGCAAAGCCAAGGAAGCGCACATAGATCAGCACGCCCCAGATGATGGTGAAGATCATCACCGTCAGTTTCGCCGTTTCCAGCAACGCCGAGTTCAGCCCGGCCCACTTCATGCCCTTCAGGACGGACATGCAGAACACCGCAAAGGCTCCCAGCGCGCCGCCCGACGCTACGCCTGCAAAGGATTGGACGCCTGTTTTTATACCAAGGCACGCTACTTACGGTCGCTTCAGGTTCCAGTGTCTCAGAAACAATCAGCGCCTTCAGATTATCAGGCCTACGCAGATGTCCGCGCGGACCCGTTACAACACAGAAGTATGTAAATACCACAGTAAGCGCATATTTGGAGCATCCCTGTGAGAAAATCCATCGCCGCAGTTACTCGCCGGTCAAATGATCAGACGGTAGAATGATCAGACGGTAAGTGGAGCCAACACGCCGCTCACCGTCCCGCCTTGGCCCGGCGCAGCAACAGAAGCAGCCGGTTGAAACTGCTGGTGATTCCTTCCGGATCTTCGCGGCCGAAAAAACCGTCCAGTTCCGGCCACAGTTTCACTGCCTTGTCCAGCACCGCATCATTCCCCTCAGCATAGAGACCGGCCCTGATCATCACTTCCGATTGTTCATAAGCGCCCAGGAATTTGCGCACATCCTGGATTGCCGTGTTTTCATCGGCAGTGGCCGCAGCAGGCAGACTGCGGGAGACTGAGCGTGAGACGTCAATCGCCGGGAACCTGCCGCGTTCGGCGATTTCCCGGTTCAATACAATATGACCGTCCAGAACACCGCGAAGAATATCTGCAATCGGCTCATCCATGTCGGAACCGGCCACCAGGACGCTGAATATGGCGGTGATATCACCCTGCCCGTCTGCGCCAGGTCCAGCCCGCTCGCACAGGCCGGTGATCAGCGGTGTTACCGATGGTGGGTATCCGCGCAAGGCAGGTGCTTCGCCCGAAGCGGCTGAAATCTCCCGGTGCGCCTCGGCGAAACGGGTAACCGAGTCGGCAAGGAACAGTACATTCTTACCCTGATCGCGAAAATGCTCGGCAACTGTCATGGCGGCCCAGGCGCAGCGGCGCCGGACCAGCGCGGACTGATCGGACGTGGCAGCCACCACAACCGCCCGGCTCATGCCATCGGGTCCCAGGACCTGTTCGACAAAGTGATTCACTTCCCGGCCGCGCTCCCCGATCAACGCCATGACCACCACATCCGCTTCCATGCATTTGGCCAGTTTTGCCAACAGCGACGATTTTCCGACGCCGGAGCCCGCAAAAAGACCCACCCTTTGGCCGCGCACAATTGGGAGAATCGTGTTCAATACCGCCTGCCCGGTCGCCAAACGCTCTCCCATCGGCCGCCTGCCGGCGGCTTTGGGCGGGGACGCCATCAGATCCCGCGGCGCGGATCCCGGCAACAAGGGGCGGCCATCCAGCGGCTCCCCAAAGGGATCAATCACCCTGCCAATCCAGTGATCGCTGGGCAAAAACTCAGGCGAGGGGTGCAGCACCACCGGGTCACCGATAGCGGCGCCATCAGGCGCCCTATCAGGCAACATACTGATATTATTTCCATTAATTTTCAGAACTTCGCCATGCAACTCGTCCTGCGGGCTGCGCCGCAGCACCAGCCGGTCACCGATCCGCGCGGCAGCAGCCAACCCGCTGACTTCGATTTCCCCGCCAGAGATCGCGGTAACCCTGCCCATCTGTGTTGCCAGGCGTTTTCCGGCTATTTGACGGGTCAGTGCTTGCAGCTCTGCTTTCATTGCAGCGGCCTCCATTGATGTCCTGAAAACAATTTCTAAAGGAATCGGGGTTAAGCCTTGATTGAAATCGATCAAGGGAGAAGCCCTGGTGTTCACAGAACTGAACGTATTCAAAATTTCTCACGCCATGGCAGTTCATGCCGGGACGCGCCAGGCATTGGTATCCCAGAATATCGCCAACGCCGATACGCCTGGTTACCACGCCAAGGACATCAAGCCATTCAAGGAAGTCTTTGCAGCCGGGGCCCGCCCGAGCAGCATGATCGCAACCCGCGGCAGCCATCTGAACGGCACCGCCGGCAACGGTATGGACTGGGCTGTTACTTCAAGCGAGGACGGCAGCGATCCCAATGACAACTCAGTGTCTGTCGAAACCGAACTTCTGAAAGGTGTTGAAGTTTCCCGGCAGCACAAGCGGGCCTTGGCCATCTACAAATCCTCGATGAATATCCTGCGCGCAAGCCTTGGCAAAACCTAAGGGAGGATGAGAGATGAGTGAATTTTCCAGAGCCCTTTCCGTCACTGCCAGCGGCCTCAAGGCGCAAGCCTCGCGTCTGCGCCACGTGTCGGAAAACATCTCCAACGCTGACACCCCGGGCTACCGGCGCAAAACGGTGCCGTTTG
Source organism: Leisingera sp. M658 (assembly GCF_025144145.1). Classification (NCBI taxonomy): domain Bacteria; kingdom Pseudomonadati; phylum Pseudomonadota; class Alphaproteobacteria; order Rhodobacterales; family Roseobacteraceae; genus Leisingera; species Leisingera sp. M658. The sequence goes on along the minus strand of NZ_CP083546.1, from coordinate 4,259,089 downwards.
AAGCGGTGCGCGAACTGCAAACCGATGTGGAGCATGTGCGCACCGGCCGGGTCACGCTGGACCGCAGCGATCTGGAAGAAGTCTACGACCCTTCGCATCCAATGGCTGATGAAAGCGGACATTACGACGGCTCCAATGTCGATCTGATGATCGAGATCGCCGACGCCCGTGAAGCCCAGCGCAGCTACGAAGCTAACCTGAAGATGTTCGAGCAGACACGCACGATGTCGGCATCACTCATGGACCTATTGAGACGTTAATCAACACATTTGGAGATCCAGAATGGATATTCGCAGTCTTTCCGCCGCAACCGGCTATGCCGCTGCCCGCCCCGCCACCAAAGCCGACCCCGAACATGCGGGAGCCGGCGCAGGCGCCCGCATGAAAGAAAGCTTTGAGAACTTCGCGGCGACTTTGCAGCAAAGTGAACAGGTCTCAATGCAGGCGATGACCTCAGGCGCAGACCCCCACGCTCTGGTGCAGGCCCTGGCGCAGACCGAACTGGCAGTCGAAACTGCGGTTACCGTGCGCAACAAGGTCGTCGAAGCTTACCAGGAAATCCTGAGGATGCCGGTCTAAGCCATGATGAGCGAAAGCCTCTTCTATGACACGCTGCGCCAAGCGCTGTGGGCCGCCGTCACCATGTCGACGCCGATCCTGGTTGTTGCACTGGTTGTCGGTCTGGCCATCGGCCTGTTTCAGGCTCTGACGTCGGTGCAGGAAATGACCCTGACCTTCGTGCCCAAACTGACAGCGATCCTGGTCGTGTTCTGGATGACAATGGGCTTCATGACACAAACGCTGGTGGCCTTCTTCCACGGCCACGTTGTCCCGATGATTGCCGGAGGTTCGTAATGGAAAATGCAGGCTACGCAACCCTTTCACGCCAAACGGGCCTGATGCGGGAAATGCGCGTCATTGCCAACAATATCGCGAACTCGGCCACCACTGGCTACCGCCAGGAGGGCCTGATCTTCTCAGAATTTGTGCAGTCCTCGCCCGGTCAGCAGTCGCTGTCAATGTCGCGCGCGAATATCTTCAATACCTCGATGGAGCAGGGTCAGCTGACCAAAACCGGCGGCTCCTTTGACTTTGCAATCGAGGGCGACGCCTTCTTTATGGTGGAAACGCCGCAAGGCGAAAGGCTGACCCGTTCGGGTGCATTCTCCCCCAATGCCGATGGCGATCTGGTGACCATGGATGGATACCGGGTGCTGGATGCCGGCCGCGCGCCGGTCTTTGTTCCGCCGGATGCCGGCAAGATCGAAGTCGGGGCGGATGGTTCGCTCAGTGCAAACGGGCGGCTGCTGGGGCAGCTTGGCCTGTTCAAGCCGATGGAGCAGCACACGCTGGTGCGCGAGGACGGAGTGATGTTCCGCGTCGACGGCGAGATTGAGGACAGTTTTGAGGCGAAGGTGCTGCAAGGCTTTCTCGAAGGTTCCAACGTGAATGCGATTTCCGAAGTGACCCGGATGATCGAAGTCCAGCGCGCCTATGAAATGGGCCAAAGCTTTCTGCAGGCGGAAGACGAACGCATCCGCAATGCCATCAAAAACCTGATCAAGACCTAGGAGAATCCAGATGCGTGCCTTGAAAATCGCAGCGACCGGCATGAGCGCTCAGCAATTGCGGGTGGAGACTATCTCCAACAACCTCGCCAATATGAACACCACAGCCTACAACGCCCGGCGCGCCGAGTTTGCCGATCTGCACTATCAGCAGATCTCGCGGGCCGGTAGTGTCAACGCATCGGATGGCACGGTGCTGCCGACCGGTGTGCAGGTTGGCCTGGGTGTGCGCCCCGCCGCCGTCTCGGTGCATTTGTCGCAAGGCGCGCTGCAGCAGACCAACAATGATCTGGATCTCGCCATCGACGGCAAGGGCTACCTTGAGGTCACACTGCCCTCCGGCCAGTCCGCCTATACCCGCGACGGCGCTTTGAAACGCTCAGCCGAGGGACTGATCGTGACGTCGGACGGTTTTGCAGTTTCTCCCGAAGTCACCATTCCTGATGATGCTGTCAGCATCTCGATCAACGCTGAGGGCGAAGTCTACGGGTACTTTGATGAAACCTCTGCAGGCCAGCTGTTGGGCCAGTTCACTCTGGCGGGTTTCACCAACCCCAAAGGGCTTGAGGCGATCGGCAGCAACCTGTTCACCGAAACAGAAGCCTCTGGTGCTGCCACTGTGTCTACGGCCGGTGAAGACGGGCTTGGCACCCTGCGCCAAGGATATCTGGAGGCCAGTTCCGTGGATGCGGTGCGCGAGGTCACCGAGCTGATCGAAGCCCAGCGGGGCTATGAAATGAATGCCAAGGTCATCTCGGCTGTCGACCAGATGATGGGTGCAACAACACAGGTGCGCTGATGAAACTTGCTCTTGCCTGTCTGACCGCCGCGGCGCTTTGCGCGCCGCCCGCCTGGGCGGAATATCTGATCCCGCTGCGCACGATACGCGCAAAGGCGATCGTCAATGCCGAGGACCTGGCCCTGAAAAAAGGCGAGATCCTTGGTGCACTGTCGGACCCGGCTGCGGTTGTCGGTCAGGAGGCGCGCGTCGCCTTGTACGCAGGTCGGCCGTTGCGGGCTGGCGACATCGGTCCGCCGGCCATCATCGAACGCAATGACCTGGTCACTTTGACCTTCCGCCAGGGTGTCCTGACCATAGCGGCCGAAGGCCGCGCCTTGGGACGCGGCGCTGCTGGTGAGGCCGTCCGGGTCATGAATCTTAATTCCCGCACCACCGTAACCGGGCGGATCGCGGCAGACGGTTCCGTTGAGGTAAACTGATGAAAAAGAAACTTTCTCCCGTCAAACCGCTGCTGTTCGGGCTCTCCCTGCTGGGTGCCTGCGGCCGGATGGATCATATGGGCAAACCGCCCTCTTTCACCCCGTCCAATGAAAGCTCTGAACATGTTGCGATGCTGTACCAGGGATTGCCTGCACAGACACAGAACCGGCGCACCGTTGATGGTGCATCCCTGTGGAGCGGCTCGCAGCAATCGCTGCTGGGCGACCGCCGCGCGATCAAGCGCGGCGATATTCTGACAGTGGTGATCGAGATCGATGAAGAGGCCGAAATTTCCAACGACACCCAGCGCTCACGCTCGGGGGCTGAAAGCCTGAACATGCCGCATCTCCTTGGCCTGCCGCAGCGTCTTGACAGGAAGCTGCCGGAAGGTGCCACCTCCGCCGACGCCGTGGAACTGGGCAGTTCCAGTTCTTCCGGCGGCAAAGGATCCGTCAAGCGCAGCGAAAAGCTGGAATTGCGAGTTGCGGCGACTGTTGTCGACGTTCTGCCCAACGGCGTGCTGGCGATCAGCGGCACCCAGGAACTGCGGGTGAATTTCGAGCTGCGCGAACTTTTGGTGACCGGCTATGTCCGGCCGCAAGACATCAGCCGCCAGAACGAGATCACCTATGACAAGATCGCTTCGGCCCGTGTGTCCTATGGCGGCCGTGGCCAAATCACTGACGTTCAGCAGCCGCGCTACGGCCAGCAGCTGCTCGACGCCATTCTGCCGTTCTGAGGATTGCCATGCTGTCTAAACTCCTTCCAGTCATCCTGCTGATCATCGGGACCGGAGGCGGCATTGGCGCCGGCATCATGCTGGCGCCTCCGCCTGAAGAAAATCAAGCCGCTGCCGGCGGCGAGGTCGCCCCAGCCCCGAAAGAGGCCGCAGAGGAAACCGAAGAAAACCAGCGCGAATACATCAAAGTCGGCGACCAGTTTGTAGTGCCGATTGTGGAGCGCGACCAGATGACATCCCTGGTGGTGATCTCGCTCAGCCTTGAGGTAAAGAAAGGTATTGCCGAAAAGGTGCATTCCTACGCGCCCAAATTGCGGGATGTTTTCCTGCAAGTTCTTTTCGACCACGCCAATATGGGCGGTTTCCGCGGGGCGTTTACCCGCTCAGATGTCTTGGAGCCCCTGCGCACAGCGCTGCGCGAGGCGGCACAGAAACATATCGGCAAAGGCGTCTATGACGTTTTGATCATGGAAATATCGCGGCAGGACGTCTGACCGGCGAGCAGTAGATCCAATATAGAAAAGGCCGGACCCGTAAGGGACCGGCCTTTTTTTGCTCAGGCAATACTCAAGGTATTTCAGCTGTCTAACAGCCGGTCCATGAAGGTTTTTGCCTGCTCCGCCTTGTGCCGCTTGCGTTCGGAGGCCGCCATGGTTTCCACCGCGTGTTTGCGCCCAAAGGCTTTGCGCAGCTGATCCATCATCCGCAGCTTTTGTGCCGTGGCCTGCGCCAGCTCCAGGTTCAATTGGCGCCGGGTGCGGGTATGCCAGCCTTGCCATAACAGATCTGCCCCCAAAGCCTTCATTGTGTGATCGCTGTCTGCCGGTTCCCGGGCGGCCTGCACTTGGCTGTTCAATTTGGCCAACTGGCCGCGAAGCTGTGCTTCCCGGGCCAGAGCCGGCTGTATTTTCGCATGTTCCTGCATATACTGCGCCGCAGTCACTGCCGCCATCTGATCCAGCATCTTCTGCTTCATGTGATCTTTCCTTTAGCACGCTTGCGCATCTCTTCGGCAAACCGGATGGCCGCCGCCACCGGTGCATAATGCTCTTCCAGAATTTCGCCGCCGATCTCAATCGTGGCATGCAATGCCCGCGCCGTCGGCGGATCACTGTGAATCGGAACGCCGTTTTCATTGGCAACACGCCGGATCGCCGCGGCAACTTCATCAACCCCCTTGGCAACGCAGACAGGCGCGGAACCCTTTTCGCGGCTCCATTGCAGCGCCACCGCATAATGGGTCGGGTTGACAACCACTACGTCGGCTTTGGGCACATCGGCCATCATTTGCCCCATCGCGATCTGCTGGCCGCGCTGACGGCGCTGGCTTTTCATATGGGGATCGCCTTCGGATTCCTTCATTTCGTCCTGGATCTCCTTCCGGGACATCATGTTCTTGCGGTGGTGTTCCGCATGTTGAAAGGCAGCATCCACAATACCGATCGATAGCGCGATGAGCAGCGCCAAAAACAAAAACTCCATCGCCAACTGCGCCAGCATCAAGACAACTGACTGCGGGCCAGTGCCGGACGAAGCGATCATGTCCGGAAGCCGGTAAGACAGGTAGACGCCCAGACAGATCGAATAGAGCACCAGCTTCACAAAACTTTTGAAAAACTCGAACAGCCCGGATCTGCCAAATTTATTCTTGGCTCCCGAGATGAGAGAAATACGAGACAGCTTCGGCTCCAGCTTACTGGGCGCAAAAACCAGCGCACGCTGTCCGACAATCGACAGCAGAACCAATGCAAAGGGAACCAGAAACCATGGCAGAGCAGGGCGCACCGCACTTCCGATGAACCCGCCCACAGGTGCCGCAGCCGGCCCTTCAAAGAACAGCGGGGCCAGCTTGTCCGGCTGGTCCAGAAAGGCCATCAGAGCGGTGCCTATCCCCTCAACGCTGCTGCTGCCGGCAGTGTAGACTGCGATGATCAGACCCAGATAGGCGGCGGCGACGGACAGATCCGTAGATTTGGCAACTTCACCTTTCTCCCGGGCCTTGCGGAGTTTCTGTTCCGTCGGCTCGAATGATTTGTCTGAATCGTCGTCCTGACCGCTCATGGCATGCCGCCTCCAGGATTCGACATAAAGGTCATCAGAGCCCTGGACCAAACATCCAGGATCATCGGACTGCCGACCATCAGGATAAACAGACCGCCGAAGGTAATCGCCGGCGCGCCGACCATGGCCACCATCAGCTGCGGCATAGCCCGGTTAATCACGCCCAGCGCCAAGTTGTAGATCACCGCTGTAATGACAAAAGGCGCCGCCAGTGTGAACGCCAGGGAAAAGCTTTGCGAAACCCGGTACACACCCCATTCCGCCAACCCGGAAGCCGCGGGGAACTGACCAACAGGAAACAGCTGGTAAGAGCCAATGAGCAGTTCCGCCGCCCGGATATGCAGACCCATCATGACAGCAAGGGTCACACCGGAAATCATCAGAACGGCACCCAGAGCCGGCATCGGCTCTGCTCCGATGCCGCCCAGAACCTGTGACAACGACGTGCTTTGCGCCGCCATTGTACCGGCCGTCTGCAGCGCCAATACAAAGATCCGGACACCAATACCCATTGCCAGGCCGATGATCGCTTCGGCAACAGCAATCCGGGCAAATTCTATGGCACCATCCGGCTCAGGGAGGGCCGGAAGTGCAGGCGCAACCACAAAAGTAAAGGCCGCAGCAACTGCAAGTTTGACCCGGGTGGGAACATACAGCTCACCCACCGCAGGCAGGACCGATACCATGGCCGACACCCGCAGAAATACGAGTGCAGCATGCCAGAACCCTGCCCCCAGCAGCGCTATAAGCTCTGGCGGCAGAAAGCTCAGGTTCATGCTTGCACCATTCCAACCAGGGCAGGCCGCGCCTCAAGGCCGATTTCTTCGAACGATAGAACCGGGTTGCTGATGCCCCGTGATTTCAGAATGGTCTTCAGGTAACGGCGGCGGCGGGTCGAGGTCACAACAGCCGCAAACACACCTTGGTCGGTGATTGCCGACAGCTTCTCGGTCAGCCCGTCCGCAAGCATATTGAACAAGTCGGGCGGCAAGGCAATGTCCAACCCGGCACCCTGCGCATCCACTTGATACGTAGAGAACTTGTCTTCCCATTCCGGTGCCAGCTGGATCAACGGAATGGTCCCGTCCTCGCGTTTCATCTCGGCCACCAGCTGGAAGCCCAGCCGCTGGCGCACATGTTCACAGATCAGCTCGGGCTGGGTGGTGTGCTGTCGGGCTTCGGCAATCGATTCCAAGATCAACGGCATATTGCGGATGGAAACCCGCTCCTCCAGCAGCAGACGCAACACCGAGTGAAGCGTATCCATCGGAACCTTGTCCGGCACCAGCGCATCCAGCAGCTTGCGGTTCGCTTCGGACCGGAAGTTATCGGAAAGCTGTGTCATCTCATCCAACAGGCGGCGCAAAGATTTGAGTGTCAGCAAGCGGGAGAAATTCTGTTTGATGATCTCCAGCAGGTGGGTCGCCAGGATTTCCGGCGGTGTGACCACGGTAGCCCCGGCCAGGGCGGCCTGTTCCTGCGACTTGGCAGAAATCCAGCGGGCCGGCGCGCCGTAGACCGGCTCAGTCACATCAGTGCCGGGTGGCAGCGCGTCATGATTGTCCGGCATCAAGGCCAGAACCATGTCGGGATGCAAAGTGCCGCGCACCTGTTCAACCCCCTGCACTTTGACCACATAGGTGCCTCTTTCCAGCTCATGCTGATCAGTCAGCCGGATTTCCGGCAGGATCAGACCAAAGGTGGTGGCAATATGGGACCGCATGTTGGCAATGCGGGCATCAAGCCCGGTGCCGGCATCAAGAACCATGCTGACCAGATCGGGGGAAAACTCCAGGTGCAGATCATCCAGATCCAGAATATCACCAAGCGGCCGGGTTGCCGTAGGGTCTGCAGCTTCTTCGATTTTTTCCTCGATCTCCGCCTCTGCTTCGTCCTGCTTCTTCTTTGCCATCCGGAAAGCTGCGTAGCCCAGCACACTGCCACCGGTCACGAAGGGCAGAAATGGCAGACCGGGAACCAATGCAAACAGGATCATCAGCACAGAAACAGTTGTCAGTGCGGCGGGATGGCGGCCGAATTGCTCGAACAGGGCGGTATCTGTGGCGCCGGTGGTGCCGCCGCGGGCCAGCAGCAGAGCTGCTGCAATGGAAATGATCACAGATGGGATCTGCGACACCAGACCATCGCCCACGGTCAGGATAGCGTAGGTTTCAAACGCGCTGCCAACAGGCATGCCATGGACCAGAACGCCCATGATCAGCCCCATGACCAAGTTCAGTAAGGTGATCAAAAGCCCGGCAATGGCGTCGCCTTTGACAAACTTCGACGCACCGTCGAGTGAGCCAAAGAATGTGGTTTCCTGCTGATCCCGCTCACGGCGCTCCTTGGCGGTCTGGTGGTCGATGGCGCCGGCTGACATGTCGGCGTCGATCGCCAGCTGTTTGCCTGGCATACCATCCAGTGCAAACCGGGCGCCCACTTCTGCCATCCTGGCAGCGCCCTTGGTGATCACCATGAAATTGACGATCAACAGCACCCCGAACACCACAAGACCCAGGAATACGCTGCCCCCCATCACAAACTGGGCAAAACCTTCGATCACATTGCCGGCCGCGTCGGTGCCGGAATGCCCCTGGCCGATGATCAGTTTGGTGGAGGATATGTTCAGTGACAGCCGAAGCATCAGCGAGGCCAGAAGGATTGTCGGGAATGAGGAAAAATCCAGCGGCCGTTCTATGAACAGAGTGATGGTGAAGATCAGAATGGCGAGCCCAAAGGACGCCGCCAGGCCAACATCCAGCACCCAGGCCGGCATCGGCAGGATCATCATCACAATGATCGCCATAAGCGCCAGCGCCAGCAGGACGGTCGGACTGAATAGTTGTTCAGTGGTAAGCTTAGGCACAGGTCAGGCCCCGCAAATTGCTAGATTCAAGCTGATGGAATGCCTGGATTGGTGCCCAAGGATCCAATCTAAAGCGCATGTCCGTTTTCCGGGGCTTTGTCAGCACCTGCGGTTGCCGCGCAAACAGCCGTCTGCCACCCAACCGGTGCCGACGATCAGACTTTGCGATACCGGCTGCCGGCAATCGGTGCCTGTCAGTCTTAATCAAGTGAGATTTCAGAACGGAACTCATTACTGAGCGCGTCCAGAATTCTGCGCCTATTGCGCGCAGAAACAGCCCTTTCAGGCAAAGTACTAAATAGTTTTCCGGCATTCTGCCCGTCCAAATCAGGATTCACCCGATCATCACGTTACCGGCAGCCCGTTGACAAAGTGTTATCAGCACAAACAAAGGCCGCCCTTGATCCGGGCGGCCTTTGTTTGTGTGAACATTCTGTCAGATCACTGAAAACTCTAAGGACTCTCCAAGTCTGTGCCAACTTTGTTCAACAGATCAGCAATGCCGCCACGTGTGCCCGCACTGCTTTCAACCAAGGCCCGTGCGTGAGCCAGCGGAGACAAGCCCTCTGGATCTTGCGCAGTTTCGCCAATTTGCGTGGTGACAGAGGCAACGGCACCGAATTGCGCGTCATCTCCAGTCTCCATCGCTTCGATGGCGCTCAGGTTTTCGGAATGCCAGAACCCGCGGGCGGCTGCGTTGGCCTCATCTTCAGCAAGAAGATACTCTCCGGCCCGGTCATATTCGCCATTGCGCCACAAGGCTGCCGCACGCATTTTGTTGGCTTCAGAACTTTCTAGCCCCATCAGCTCGACAAGGGCCCGATGCGGCTTGTCCAACTCCAACGCGGCCTCGGCCATCATCAGGCGGCGGGCTTCGTTTTCCGGCTCCAGCGCAAGCTTGGTAAGCAGGCCCTGTGCTTGTTCGGCAAATCCAAGGTCCAGCAGCCTGCGGGCGACGGCCGGAGCTACCGATGCAGCTTCAGTCGCGCTGGCCTGGCCGGAGAAAACCAGTGAGTACTGCAAAAAAGTCACGTCATCTGCACGTTCTGCCAACAGCAGCATCAACGGCTCCAGCGCCGCTGACCGGGCATTCGGGCCGTCCTGCTCAGACAGGTTGTTCAGTTCTTGAAATGCATCCTGAAACTGCCCCATCAAGGCAAGAGAAGCGACCTGCGCCTGACGCAACTCGGCTCCGAGCTCTGTTTCGCGGTTTTCAAGTTCATAAGAGGCAATCAAATCCGGCACGTCAGGAGACAGCGCCTTGCGCTCCTTGACGCTGAGAGCAACCAGATCGATCAGTGCTGCCGGTGCATTTCCGTTCCGTTCTGCAACCTCGCTGGTCAGCTCTTCGGCCACCTTTTCGGTATCGCCTGCCAATTCGGCAATCGCCGCCTCAGCAAGGTTGATTTCCGGAACGTCCTCAACCCCGGTCCGGTCAACCGCTCTCAGCACTGCCTCGGCGATATGGTTATCTCCGGCTTCGGCAAACATCTTGCTGATCCGAGGCCCCAGGTGCACCCGCAGGTGAGTCGGCATTTTGGAAAACGCTTGCTGAATGGCGTCGGTGTTGGCGCTCTTCTTGACCAGACCATCCGCCAAAGCGCCCCACAGGGCACTGTCGCCTTCGCAGCCTTGCTGTCCTGAGAACGGGTGATTAACCGGCAGAACAGCTCCATCCATCAGCATCGCCATTGCCTCAAGAAAGGCTATGTCCGGCGCATCCTGATTTTCTGGCGGGAGAATAGTCAAAATGGAGCGAGCTTCGGCGCCAAAGCCGAAATAGAGATACATCCGTGCGAGCGCAAATACACTCGCTGGATTCACATCATCAAATTCCCGGACCAATGCGCTGCGAACCGGTGCCAGCTGATCCGCAAACGGGCTTTCATTGCCCCAGGAATGGATGGCAACGTCACGGTTTTTCAAACAATGCTCTGCTTCTCCGCTGCCACCAGTCAGGGCAGCCTTCAGCCCGGTTTCACGATCGATTGCAGAGGTCACGGAAATGTGATCCAAAGGATTCAACGGCCTGTCTGTACGGCCCAAAGGGTCCAATACAGCGGCGCTATCGGCACCAGGAAGCCCATTTGCTGCAACACTCAGAAGTCCTTGATTTGCAGCCCGTCCGATCTGTTGCAGCAACCGTTGCTCGGAATCTTGGACCGCTGCCGCGCGCTCAGTTTCTTCCAGGTTGAGCAGCACTCTGGTCTCAGGGAGCCCGGAAGCCGCATTGGCTTCGGCGGTTTCTGTCTGAACCGGAAAGCTGTTGCCATCCAACGGCAAAATTACTTCTACAGCTTCTTCTTGCTGTTTGGTTGCACTCAGGTCCGGAGCTTCTTCAGTGTCCTGCGGCCGGACTGTTTGCGCCGGATCCGCTCGCCCCGCAACAGCCGCTGCCAATTCCAGAGCCATCCGCGCGTCTGCTGCGGCCGATTGAGAGAAACTGAACCTGTAACCGCTCTGTGTGGCCTGCGGAGTGAGTGGCAGAATACTGCTGGTAGCAGAATACTGCCGCTGTGTTTCCGGTTTACCGCCATCACGTATATCAAGCACCAGATAGCCATTCTCCTGAACATAGGACGTGACCGTGCAGTCACAGCCTAGCTGCAATCGAAGCGGCTGACCTGGCCCGTTCTGCACGAGTGATTGCAGGCGGGTGCGAGGGATCAGGTTGAAGACACGTGAAGTATCGAAAACTGCCTGTGGCGCGTCAATGTTCACTGTCGCCGTCGTGCCGCTTTGAGCCAGCGACCAATCCGCGCCATCCGGCAGGCGCATCACCAGGCGGGTAAAGCCGTTGTGCTCTCCTGACCGGGTCACAATTGTCTGCGCCTGGACAGCTCCTGCCGTCAGAAGCGCGGCTGCAGTGGCAAGTGCTCGCCAAATCATGCTGCGTCCTGTTTCACCGATTTGAGGGCTTCTTCAAGTTCAGCAAAGCCGGGACGGAAATGCGAAGGTGTGTTCTGGCGCCCGACTTCGATGCAGATTGCCGCTGCATGATTGTGCAGATTGGCCACCAGAACCTCACGGATAAGTTGATAAAAATGCGCATCTTCCTCGGTTACCGCTTTTACCTTGGTCGCAAAGGGACCCACGAGGCCATAAGCCAGGAACACGCCAAGAAAGGTACCGACCAGAGCGCCGCCGATCAGTTTACCCAGAACTTCCGGGGGCTGATCGATAGAGCCCATAGTTTTGATGATACCAAGCACCGCCGCAACAATTCCCAGCGCCGGCAGCCCGTCCGCCAGGGTTTGCAAAGCGTGGCTGGAGTGCATTGCATGGTGCAGGTTAGCCTCCATGCGCTTTTCCAGCACTTCTTCCACCTGATGCGGATCGTCATAGTTCATCGAGGCCGACCGCATGGTGTCGCAAATCAGGTTCACTGTTTCCTTGTCTGCCAGAATCTTGGGGTATTTATTGAAGACAGAGGAGTTTTCAGGGTCTTCAATGTGTTGCTCCACTTCAACCGGATTCGCCCGTGCGATCCGAATCAGGGCAAACAGAAGGCACAGCAGGTCGCGGTAGTCGTCCGGCTTCCACTTAGGGCCCTTGAAGACCTTACCGACGTCCTTCAACGTATGCTTGATGCCGCCCATGTCGTTGCCGATCAGAAAAGCACCGGCTCCGGCACCACCGATCATCATCAACTCAAAGGGCATGGCCTTAATAATGATCGCCATCTTGCCGCCGGCCAGGAGATAGCCGCCGAACACCATGACAAAGATCACCACTATGCCTACAATCCCGATCATGGGTCCACTCCGAATTCCATTGGTTTTTATTAGCTTAGGCGAGTCTTCCTAAGGAAAGACTAAGCGGCGGCGGCCGAATTATTCCTTCGGCACTGCTCCGTTGCGGCCAGCCAGAACAACGCTGATAGTATAGGCGGCTTCCGGGCTCAGCCCTGCCATGATTCCCGCGGCAGCCTCGGGCTGCATCCGGGCGAGGAAACCAGCCGCAAAGGCAGGATCCATTTCCTCAAACAAAGCCGCAGCTTCCTTGGGTTTCATCTGTTCATAGACCGACGTCAGGCGCGTCACATCCGCTTCGGTCGCACCATCCGCCAACGCGAGAGTTGCCCGTAAATTCTCTTCGGCCTGTTCCAGCGAAGCCAGTTTCTTGTCGATTGCCTGATCGGCAATTTCCAGGGCTTTCATCCGGTCCTGAATTTCCGCTTCGCGGGCGGCCAGAGCCTGTTCCCGCTCCTTGAAGGCTGCCAGCATTGTTTGCAGCTCTGCAGAAGTGGGCATCGATTCGCGCTGCGGCTCGCCCTTGTGAGGCTGCGCGTCGCCGCCGGGTTCCTGCAGGCTGGCCACTTCACGGGCAATTGCAGGCCCCGCCTCAAGAGCCAGCCGGACCGCGGCGGATCCCATCAGCAGCACCGCCAGCATCATCAAGGTGCCGCTGCGCCGGAACCGCCCGGTTTTCTTTGCTGCCTTTGCCATCACGCCACCCGGTTCTGGCTGCGGTTATGCCGGACAAACATCAAGCCGGAAGGCTTTGCCTCGTCCTGTTCTTCACCAGACGGCTGTGAATCGGCCTCGTATGCGGCAGCCATCGCGTCGTCCTCGGCCGGAGGTTTGCCTGCCGGAGCCGCAGGTCCGGCCTCGGGGATGTCATGCATGGATGCCATCATCAGTTCCAGCCGCTGAGCCACTGTTTCAGCCCGGCCCGTCAGTTGCTGCAGCGCCTTGCTGGAGCCGTCGGACACCTGTTGCGCCGATTGCAGTGACTTGTTCAGATCATCGACCTGGGCAGACAGGACAGCAACTGCACCGCCCACGCCCTTTTCCAAATCATTGAACCGCTTCAGCCTGCGCGACAGCACCAGACAATAGAATCCGGCACCCAGCGCACCGGCCGCAAGCAGGATATCAGCAATAATTTCCATCCTGTCCTCCTAATTCAGTACGAAATCCATAATCAGCAGATCACGCACCCGGCCCTGACCGGTTGCAATATTGATCCGCCGCAGCATCTGCGCCCTCAGTTTCGGCAGCGCCATCGGATCAGTCAGATCCTCTAGCTCCAGTGCTCTCAGGTAGCTGTTCAGGACATCGATAACCCGCGGGAGGATTTTCTCGACCTCGGCCTGATGAGCCAGATCGACCTCAAGTTGCGCGCGGAACCGCAAATGCTTGATACCGCTGGCTTTACGCAGGGTAATCACAATCGGGTCCATTTCGATAAAAGCAAGATTGGCGATATCCTCCGCCGTCTCACCACTGTCCACGCCTTCTGGCGCCTCTTCGGCCGCATGCGCCGGTTCTGGCGCTGCTTTCTGACCAAAGGGAAGAAGGCCTGACTGTACGGCAAAGAATCCGCCGCCGCCGCCAGCCAATGCCAGCACCACCCCGATAATCAGGGGCAGTTTGCTTTTCTTGGCCGGGGCTTCTGCTTCCGTATCTACTGCAGCATCTGTCATGGCTATCCCTAAAACGTCGTGCAGCATCTTCATAACCTGCGAGGAACTAACCGAATGTTAAGGCCGATCCGTCAAAAGGGTTGCACGCCGGAGAGAACGCCGGTGCGACGGAGGTTAATGTGCAGCAGATCAAGAATGTCTGGGCTGAAATGGACATGCGAAAGCGTCTGATAGCCGTGGGTGCCACGGTAATCATGATTCTCAGTGTGATCGCGATGTCCCATGTGGCAAGCAAGCCAACAATGACACTGCTCTATGCCGGGCTGGAAAGCGGCTCGGCCGGAGATGTGGTGCGGGCGCTTGAACAGCGCGGTGCCCAATATGAAGTGCGTGGCAGCTCAATCTACGTGCCGTCAACGCAGCGTGACGAATTCCGGATGACACTGGCCAGCGAAGGCCTGCCCGCCAATGGTGGCAAAGGGTACGAGCTGCTCGATTCGCTCAGTGGCTTTGGCACCACCTCGCAGATGTTTGACGCCGCTTATTGGCGCGCAAAGGAAGGCGAGCTGGCCCGCACTATTGTTGGCAGCCCGCATGTAAGCCAGGCACGGGTGCATATCGCAAATGCCGGCTCGAACCCCTTTCAACGCACCGTAGAACCCACCGCGTCGGTTTCAGTCGTGCCGATGGGATCCCCAGTAACACCTGCACAAGCCAACGCGATCCGCTTCCTCATTTCGTCTGCGGTGAGCGGCCTCGCCGTTGAAAACGTTGCAGTGATTGATGCCAACGGCGCGTTGATCGGGTCTTCGGATGCCACTGCAGCCGCCGGTGCCGGAACCGATGACCGGTCCCAGACGCTGCGCGAACGTGTCATGCGATTGGTAGAGGCACGCGTCGGCCAGGGAAATGCGGTGGTCGAAGTGAGTGTCGCGACCGTCACCGACACCGAATCAATCCGGGAAAAGCGGGTAGACCCGAAAAGCCGTGTCGCCGTCAGCACTGACGTCGAGGAACGCGCCGACTCCTCTACCAACCAATCCGGAGAGGTCACGGTTGCCTCCAACATTCCCGACGGTGACGCGGCCTCTGGCCAGGGGTCAAAAGCCAATACCAGCGCCACCCGGGAGCGAATCAACTATGAAATTTCGGAAACCGAGAAAGAGATCCTCCGTGGTCCTGGGGCCATCAAACGCCTGACTGTTGCAGTGCTGGTCAATGGCTCTGCAGTGACAAATGACGCAGGTGAAACTGTCTTCCAGCCCCGGCCGGAAGACGAATTGGCCGCCTTGCGGGAGTTGATTTCCGCCGCTGTCGGTTTTGACGCGGACCGCGGGGATGTGATTACGCTCAAGTCCATGGAATTGCCGACAGTGGAACCGCAGGGTTCCGTGGCCACCGCAGGGTTCATGGACAACCTATACTTTGATGCAATGTCGCTGATCCAGCTTGCGGCTCTGGCCCTGGTCAGCCTGATCCTGGGCCTGTTCGTTGTACGCCCGATCCTGTCGAATCAGGCAGCTCCGGTGGCGGCGCTGACTGGTCCGGATGGTGGCGGGCTGCCCGGGCTGCCAGGTGTTGGCGGCGACGGTTTCATGACTGCCTCGGATCTTGGTTCGGGACTCGCACTTGAGGGTGAAATTGAAAACAACGAAACCGGACAGTTCGAGCCATTGGGCGACCTGCCGGCAATGGGTACTGGCGGTGACATGATGGGAGCGGCCGGCTTCCCGGCACTGGGCGGCAGCATGGATGACCCGGTCGACCGTCTGCGCAACTTGATTGGCGAGCGGCAGGAAGAAACCGTCCAGATCCTGCGCGGCTGGCTGGAAGAAAACAAGGAGCAAGCCTAATGACGATTGCACATTTGCTCGAAGACTTCGCAATGAACACCTCGGCAGAGCCTGCCCTGCCCGCAGTTTCCGAGGAACTCATAGAAGAGCAGCGGCTGGCTTCCTTTGAGAACGGCTACAGCGCCGGGTGGGATGATGCCGTAACGGCCAAAGACCAGGAAAGCAGCCGGATTTCGACCGAGCTGGCCAATTCTCTGGAAGATCTCAGCTTCACTTATCACGAAGCCCAAAGTCAGCTGCTCGATTCGCTGGACCCGATGTTCAAGGTGCTGACCAGTGCAGTGCTGCCAGATGCCATGGCTGCCTCTTTCGGGCATCATATCGTCGATCAGCTTGCTGATATGGCCAAAGGCCAGACCGACCAGCCGATGCAGATCGTGGTCGCTCCCGGGGAGGCAGCACCAGTGCGCAGCCTGTTGCCGGACAATTTCTCCGTTCCGGTCACAGTGCAGGAAGACAGTGTGCTGTCTCCAGGCCAAGCCTATCTGCGCATTGGCAGCACCGAATGCGAAATCAATTGCGACGCCCTGCTAGAATCGATCCAGGACTCGATAGAGGCCTTCACCTATCACGCGAAAGAGGACAGCCAGTATGGATGATGCTGCCGACCTGAATATGAAATCCGCTGATGCAAACAATCCCTTTGTTTCGGTTCCCGTAGAAGTGGTTGTCTCGGTCGGCAAAGCCCGGCCGCTGATCCGTGACCTGGTCAGCCTTGGCGAAAATGCGATTCTCACTTTGGATAAACGGGTTGAAGACCCCGTGGATCTTTACGTCGGCGACCGGCTGGTCGCCCGTGGCCAGCTCGAAGAGCTGGAGGGAGATCAGGCTGGCCAGCTGGCCGTGCGCCTGACAGAAATTGCTGATCTTCAAAGCGGTTTGGGATGACACACAAGACTTTTGTGCGGGCGGCCCTGGCTGCAGCAATCCTGCTGGCCATGCCGCACACCGCCCTGGCTCAAGAACTGAGCCTTTCGCTGGCAGACGGCGAATCGATCTCGGCCCGCTCGATCCAGCTGATCCTGCTGATTACTGTGCTCAGCCTGGCTCCGGGCCTGCTGATCATGATCACCTGTTTTCCATTCCTGGTGACAGTCCTATCGATTCTGCGCCAAGGCATCGGGCTGCAGCAAGCACCGCCCAACATGCTGATCATCAGTCTGGCGCTGTTTCTGACCTATTTTGTGATGGAACCCGTCTTTACCGAGGCCTGGACCACTGGCATCAATCCGCTGCTGGAAGAAAGGCTGGAACCGGGCGTGGCCATCACCCGCAGCTTGGAGCCCTTCCGTGCCTTCATGGCGAACCGGCTAGATCCGGACACATTTTATGCGATTGCCGATCTCAGACCGGAAACCCAGGGCATGGATCCCGTGCCCGAAGCTCCGTTATCGGCGCTGGTCCCTAGCTTCCTGCTGTCGGAAATTTCGCGCGCTTTTCAAATCGGGTTTCTCGTCTTCCTGCCTTTCCTGGTCATTGATCTTGTTGTTGCTGCAGTCCTTATGTCCATGGGGATGATGATGGTGCCGCCTGCTATCGTGTCCCTGCCCTTCAAACTGGCATTTTTTGTGGTTGCAGACGGCTGGAGCCTGATCGCCACCGCTCTGGTACGCAGCTATTACCCCTGAACCCTGCCAATGGTCTGGATAAGGTATGGGTTGTGAACTGCCCACGGCAATCAAACGCGATCAACGCAAACTGAAACGTCAGGCCGGTCGTGACAGGAAAATGGTAGCCGCGCGCCTGGGCGTTTTTGTCGAGCTCCCGCGCAACCCGCTGACCGGATAGCGATGTGTCGACCAGGCAGGTCAGGCACTCCCGGCCGAAGTTATCGATGGCGCACAGAACCCGGAAACGGCGCCCGTCTGGCAGACTGTCAGACACGAAGCCCAACGACCATCTTTGGTTCGGGCCTTGCGGGATTGCCCCTTTTGGCAGCATGCTGTGCATGCGCCTGCCGGGCAGTGATGAGCGCACGGGTGCCAATCGCCCGTTTCCGGCCGCCACGCTTGCGCACAGCCAGGCCATCTTCACGTTAGATCCGATAGAGTTTCTTCCAGTTCACCTACCAGCCCTCTCGCCCAAGCAACAGGTGCTGCCGCCGGTAACCGAACCGCCGCCGTTCACCGGACAGTTCCTTCAGCCTCTCTCGCAACTCCGTGTCCGAAGGCCTGGTCGGCCGACGCCTGTAGACGCGCGGATCAATCCCGGCGAGGGCACAGGCCCGCCGCTGGTTGCAGTTCTTCTCTGTCATGGCCCAGTCCACCGCTCTTCACCTTGCACCGGGCTTCAGAAGTTTTTTCCCAGCATCTCCTTGAGCGTGGCCACATCCAGCATGTGCTCAGCCAGAAACTTCTTGAGCTGTGCGTTCTCAGCCTCCAGAGCCGTCAGCCGTTTGACCACTGACACCTCCATGCCGCCATCCTTCGAGCGCAACTTGTAGAACGTGCCATCGCCCCTCTCGGGACATTGCTGCGCACTGCCCTGCCGGGCAGTGGATGCCGTACTTGCGGCACAATTCCCTGGCCCCGATGCCGACTTGGGGTTCCTTCAGGATGCCAATGATCTTGCTCTTCGCTGAATCGGCTTTTCCGCATTGTCTGTCTCCTCGTGTGAAGAACAGGCTAACGTCAAAACGCGGACATTTCTGGAGAGCAGGTCAGTCAACATGACCTAATCCAAACAATTTGCTTTGACGATTTCGAATGTCCAGCAGTTCCTTCGAAATCGTCCTGCACCATTTGGGAGGCGTGGAACGGTTCAAAATTACCTGAATGACAGGGCTTGCGCCAGTTTGAGGGGCGCTCAAAAACTCAGATTTCGTGCGTCGGTGTAGATAATTCCTGAATGAGAATATCTTTGAAGAGCTGAACCCTTTTGGGCTGGTGTTGCTTGTGATGATAAACAAGAAACAGCGGCAGCGGAGCATGCGGCCCGTCTGGTCCGTCCCCTTCTTCCATTTGTTCTGCAGCCAACGCCGCTTCGCACATCGATCGGGGAAGGTACGCTCGAGCTTGGCCGCTTGCAACAAATGCGAGAGAAAGCTGCAAGGAGCGCGTGGAAAGTCCGTTCAGCTTGTCCTTAGCTCCAAGACGTTTTTCTAAGGGCCGCAACACCGGAAGGCTGTCGTCCCCGAGACGCCCTGGCGGGCCGACAAAGATGACTTCCGTGTCGTTCAAATGCCGCGCTATTAGGCCGTCGCCTCCAGGCGCCCCGCCCCGCAACGCCAAATCGACCCCGTCTTCTATGAAGGACGCCGGCCGGTCATCCACGTAGACTTTGATTGAGATGTCTGGATAGGTGGAGCGGAACCTGCCGGTGATCCCAGCAAACTGTGCCATCGGAAAAGCTGCAGGGATTGACACACGTACCTGCCCGGTGGCCTCTTGTGCCGCGCCAACGGCTTGGTGTGCCAGCATAAGTTCGTGCAAAGCTATCTGGCTATGCGTCAAAAATATCTGACCTTCTGCGGTCACGGCGACTGTTCGTGTCGAGCGGTCGAACAGGCGCACACCGAGCTGGGCTTCAAGTGATTTGATTCTTGTAGTCACCGTCGCGGCAGGCAGCCCGAGGCGGCGTCCTGCATCCGCGAAACTGAGGCAGTCAGCTACTTCTACAAAAGTTTCCAGGGTTCGCAGATCCGACACCATTCAGATTATCCGTTTAATGAATTCAATATTTCGTTGGTTATGTGTGGTGAGAAACTGGAATAGGTCAACGGAGAAACACAAGGAGATGACAATGCACAGAAGAGATCTGCTCAAACTTGGCACCGTCGCCACAGCAAGTGCCGCTCTCACGCCACTTTCCTCCGTAGCTGGCATTTCTGCATCTGATATTACCGTCCGCTGGCTTGGAGGCGCGATGCTGGAACTCCGCATCGGCGATATATGTGTTCTCACTGACCCATGCCTGGGTGAGGGGACCGAGGCATTTGAGATGGGGGACCCGAATGAAATGTTCGATCTGTCCACAGGTCCCAACATCAAGATGCACGAACGGCTTACATCATTTCCAGGCATGGCGGTGCGGGAGTACGATGTTGTGCTGCTCAGCCATGCGCACGAGGACCATTTCGACCAGAAAGCGCAGGCATGGCTTGGCGCCAACGGCCCCGTCCTCTGTTCCGCTCAAGATGTGAACGCCCTCACCAAAAAGGGCTTTGCAGCTCAGGCACTGAACCACGGAGAAAACCGCGCCTTCAGACGGGGCGATACAGAGGTTTCGATTACATCTATTCCTGCAGTCCACTCGCTGAACACAGGCATTTCCGGCATTCTCGGGCTTGGCAATGGTTACTGGCTGCAAGCGACAATTCGCGGCAAGACGAGCCATATCTACTGGGCCGGAGACACTTTCATGGCAGAGCCGGTGCAGTCAGCAGTTCAACAGTTTCCGGCGCCTGATCTGTTGATACCTCATATAGGGGCAGTTGGTACAAATGGGACATTGGGCCAGTTGTCGATGACTGGTCATCAGGCTGTCGAATTCGCGGAATTCCTCAAGGCGGGCCTGATTTTGCCTGCTCACCACTCGACATACGCGCTCTATCAGGAACCCGTGTCTAAGATGATAGAAGCGCACGCGATCTCAGGCATTCCATCGGTGCTGAACGTTTTGCGCGAAGGATCAGCGCTAACTCTTTAAGGCTGCCGCCTGAATTGAGTACTGCGCGGAACGAGAGCTCCGGCCCCGGTGCGGCCTTTTAGCAGATCGGACACCTTTTCAACGCTGAATACGACCGGCGGCTTCATGGGCGGGGGAAACTGCATGCACCGCTTCACACTTAGCCGCTACGCGGGCCAACCACCCGCCCATTTCCTCACTACGGCGGTCTGCCTCACGTTCTCGTGCCTTATGGGAAGGCAATTGGAGCGGTATAGGCAGTGACCTGACGGATCAGGTGGTTGGCATCGTGTATCGGCGGCTCCCGTCTAAACTGGCGCCATTTGCGCCTTCTCCTCACCTGAAATCAAACCATTGATCTTTGCGGCGCATGGGCGCAGGTTCACGCCATGGCAAAATCCTTAACATCGCATCGGCCTATGCTGGCGATCCTCCTGAAGGTGACAGCAATTGCCCTGTTCACCGCTCTGTCCGGGATCATCAAGGCGACATCAGAGCATGTGCCAGCAGGGGAAGCGGTGTTTTTCCGGTCGTTTTTTGCAATTCCAGTGATTGTGGTCTGGCTGTCCATGCGCGGAGAATTGCGGCACGGGCTGATCACCCAAAAGCCGATGTTTCACGTGTGGCGCGGCCTTGTTGGAACGTCGGCAATGGGGATGACCTTCATGGGACTGGCACTGTTGCCGCTGCCCGAGGTCACCGCCATCGGCTATGCCACGCCGATCTTCACCCTGATTCTGGCGGCGCTGTTATTGGGAGAGACGATCCGGTTGGTGCGGATTTCCGCAGTGGCGCTCGGTTTGCTGGGCGTGATGATCATGATCTGGCCGCGGCTTGGCGGGGATATGAGCGACGGCGCCATGCTGGGCGTGCTGCTGGTGGTCGGGGCGACGGTGGCCCGCGGCTTTGTGCAGATCCACATCCGCCGCATGGTGCAATCGGAACACACCGCGGCGATCGTGTTCTATTTCTCGCTGACCGCCTCTGCTCTGGCGCTGCTCACCGCGCCGTTCGGCTGGGTCATGCCGGATGCACAAACTGCCGCACTGCTGGTCGGCGCCGGGATAGTTGGCGGGGTGGCGCAAATCCTGGTCACCTCATCTTACCGCTTTGCGCCTGCGTCGATGCTGGCGCCCTATGACTATGCCTCAATGATTTTTGCAATCGTCATTGGCTATGTCTGGTTCGAAGAATGGCCGACGCTGGTGATGCTTGCCGGTGCAGCGCTGGTCATTGCCGGCAATGTTCTGGTGATCTGGCGCGAGCACCGGCTTGGCCTGCAGCGCGGCAAGGCTAAGCCGATGATTGATCCCAAGGGCGGATAATTGGCTCTAACTTGACCAAATACCTGCAATCATCGCGCCAAGCGCTACAGCATGGATCAGCATAATTGCCCTGTCATTCCACAAAACGCCAACCAGGAACCATCCTGTTAGCCCGGCCAGGAACAGATAGATGTTCCAGGGGTGAAGCCCCCAAGCGGTGGCAGAATAGCCAAGGATCTGTACGATGGACGCGGCCCATTTCAATAAAAAGGCCGGATTGACCTCGGTATTTCCGGGCAGGACCTGAGCGTTAGACTGCACGGGTCAATCCCCCGTCGACGCGGATGTTCTGGCCAGTTGTATAAGCGGCATCTTCCGAAGCCAGATAGGCAATCAGCGCAGAAATCTCACGCGAGGTGCCGTAACGGCCCATCGGAATGCGGGCCTTGCGATCCTCGGTTTCGGCCAGGCTGTTGATGAAACCCGGCAGCACATTGTTCATCCGCACGCCTTGGGCGGCGAATTTGTCGGCAAACAGTTTGGTAAAGCTCGCCAGACCGGCCCGGAACACACCGGAGGTCGGGAACAGCGGATCGGGTTCAAACACCGCAAAAGTCGATATGTTGATGATCGATCCCTCGCCCTGTGCCACCATGATGGGTGCCACCAGACGCGCCGGGCGGATCACGTTCATCAGGTAGAATTCCATCCCCAGATGCCAGTCGTCATCGCTGATTTCCATGATGTCGCCCTTAGGGCCGTGGCCCGCTGAATTTACCAGCACATCGATGCGGCCCCAGCGATCCATCGCCTTGTCCACCAGCGCCTGAAGGTCGCTTTGCTCCCGATTAGAGCCTGTATGCCCAATCCCGCCCAGCTCCTTTGCCAAGGCCTCGCCCTTGCCGGATGAAGACAGGATCGCGACCTCATATCCCTGCTCGTGAAGATGGCGGGCAGCGTCTGCGCCCATGCCGCTGCCTGCAGCGGTGAAAAGTGCAACTTTGGTCATTTTAGAACTCCTTTGCTTGGCCCCAAGGATGTCGGTTCAATCGCCGCTTGACCAATCATGTCTCATCGCGCCAGACTGTAGGAAAACTACTGGCTGACCCGGATGCGCCTGCCTAACCTCAATGCCCTGCGGATGTTTGACGCCGCCGCCCGACACCTGAATTTCGGCCGGGCGGCTGAAGAACTGCACTTGACCCAGGGCGCTGTGGCCCAGCAGGTGCGCAGGCTGGAGGCGGACCTGGGCCACAAGCTGTTCCGCCGCCACGCGCGCGGGCTGAACCTGACCGATACCGGGCGCAGCTATCACGCGCCGGTCAGGCAGGCTCTGGAACTGATTCACGATGCCACCGACAAGCTGGCACCGGCGGTGCAGCGTGTGACGCTTTCGGTGCCGCCGTCCTTTGCGTCGAAATGGCTGGTGCCGCGGCTGCCGGAGTTCGAGGCCGCGCATCCGGACATCGAACTGCGGGTGGTGGCGGAGGAAAACCTGACCGATTTCAATCGGGACGGCATCGACATCGCCATCCGCCAGGGCGGCAAACCGCAGGAAAGCGGACTGAATTCCGCCCTCCTTTCGCTGGTGGATCTGGTGGCGGTGGCCAATGAAGATGTGGCTCTAACTAACGATAAACAGCCCGAACTTGCCAGTTTTGCGACACAAACCCTGATCCAGGACGGGCACCGGCACTGGGACCTGCTGCTGCGGCAAGAAGGCCTGGCGGCAACGGGGCGGATTCTGCATTTCAATCAAACCGCGCTGGCGATGGATGCCGCGATGAATGGCCAGGGCATTGCGCTGGTGCCACGGATTTTCCTGGGCACCCAGCCGCTCCGGATCCTGTGGCAAGCCCCACGCCAGGGGGACCAAGGGTTCTATGTGCTTTGGCCCAGCCAAAAGGGCCGGGCCAAAGCAGTTGTCGACTGGCTGCTGCGCCAGTAGATCTCAGGCCGAGGCCGTCTCAGCCCCTTCCGGCGCGCTGAGCGAGATCACTGCCAGAACCGCAGCCCCGTTCAACAGATAGAAGGCTGCGTCCAGCCCGGCAAAACCAAAGAGAAACGGTGCCGCCAGAAAGGTGAGACCGACAATCAGATCAACCGTCAGATGCAACTTGTAGGGCAGCACCCGAATCAAACCCAGGTGGTGGTCGGTCAGCACCGTCAGGACAAAGGCAGCGATGCCAGTTGCCACCGACAGCCACAACGCCAGCGGGTTGCTTTCGCCGAGGCCCAGCAGGAACGGCAGCCCCATCAGGGCAATGGCCACAGGGTAATCGAGATAGGCATGGATGGTACGGGTCACGAAACGCAAAGGCATGGGTCAGATCCTTGTTACTGAGAAAATCCTAGCCGCGTCCTTGGCGGCTCTGACCCCAGGTTGCCTTACACAGATCGAACGGTGAATTTCAGATAATCTCGCATATCTTGCAGATCGTTCAGAGATCCGGCCTTGGATGTCATTCAAGCGGCTGCATGCTGCTGCCGGTAGGCCGCCGGCGAAATCCCCACCTGCTTGCGGAACACACGGGAAAACGCTGCCTCGGAGGCATAGCCGGCAACCTCAGCAGCATCGGCAACACTCAACCCTTGTTCCGTCAACCCCTGGCAGGCGATCTGCATCCGCCAACCGGTCAGATACTGCATCGGTGTCACCTCCATCTTGGCGGTGAACTCCTGGGCAAAGGCGGTGCGCGACATGCCGGCCTCGCGGGCCAGGCCTTCGACGCTCCACTCCTGTGCCGGGGACTGGTGAAACGCAGTCAGCGCCCGCGAAATCCGCGGATCGGCAAAGCCCGCCAGCGCCGAGCCGCTGGGGCTTTGATGCTCCAGATAAGCGCGGATCGCCTGGGCAAACAGCACCTCTGACAGTTTCAGCGCAATCAGGTCGCCGCCTATGCGGGCGCCATGCACCTCGGATCCGATCATCCGCAGGGTCGCCTCAATCCAGGCGCCGGCTTCCTCGCCGTAGTTCTCGATCACAATAAAGGGCGGCAACCGGTCGATCAGCATATGCCCGGTGCCGCGCCGCGCCGGCACACCCGCGAACGAAAAATGGCCGCAGATCAGCTGGGTATCGCGCCCTTCATCAGCACCGCCGTAAACCAGCACCCCGCCACCGTCATAACCGGCGTCCTCCAGCACCCGGTCAAGCGGCAGGGCGTCCAACGGCTGCACTTCGTTGCACAAAAGCATATGGGCCGCACCATGCGGGATCAGCACCAAATCGCCCTGTTTCAACCGCAGAGTTTCGCCGGTGGCGGGCACATGCAGCTTCAACTCTCCGCGTTGCACAAAATGGAACCGTGCCACGTTTTCGAACGGCGGCACTTGGATCCCGAAAGGCGGTGTAAAAGAGGTACGGAAATAGAGCGTCCCTTTGAGGGAAAGCCGGGTGAGGATATCGCTGAGCAGGTCCAACATGCCGCCTATGATAAGCACACGGCATCCGGCGTCCACGGTTCAGGACGAACTGCAAGGAAAATTGAACGGATCGCCAAGCCACAGCACAGGCACGGCCAGCAGGTCCGCCGCCTGCCCAGTGGCCACGGATCAGATGCTAGGTTTCAACAATACCGATTTGATAGTTTAAAAAACATCCGTTCCCGGATCTCCCTCAAGGTGTGGTATTCAGCACTTTGAAACACCTTGTCCACGGCATCCCTGCTAGGGTCGCGGACAATTGTCACCATATCCGGAACCGTTATGCCGCCGTGAAGGCAGTATTTTAACTGTTCATGATCAATCGCGGATTTCCGGCCGGTTCTGACTGCCGCGGGTGCGCATCAATGGGGGCCGCCTCTTCCAGCTGCTGTTTTCAGGTCGGCTCAGCGGCGGCAAAACAAACCCCCGCTCGCAGGCGGGGGTTTTCAGTCCGGAAGTGAGGTACGTTTACGCGCGGACCAGTTTCTCGTAATCCTCGGCAATCTCGCGGGTGAGGGCGCCGACCTCGAATTTATACGGGCCGATCTCGCCGACCGGAGTCACCTCGGCGGCGGTGCCGGTCAGCCAGCACTGTTCGAATTCTTCCATCTCCTCCGGCATGATCCGGCGTTCATGCACGGTGATGCCCTTATCTTTGAGCATGCCGATCACGGTCTGGCGGGTAATGCCGTTAAGGAAGCAATCCGCGAGCGGCGTGTGCACTTCGCCATCTTTCACGAAAAAGATGTTGGCGCCGGTTGCCTCGGCCACATAACCGCGCCAGTCCATGAACAGCGCGTCCGAGCAACCCTGCGCGGTCGCTTTGTGTTTGGAAATGGTGCAGATCATGTAAAGACCTGCCGCCTTGGCATGAACCGGGATGGTTTCGGGCGACGGGCGTTTCCATTCGGCAATCGCCAGCTTGGCGCCCTGCATCTTGGCATCGCCATAGTAGGCGCCCCAGCCCCAGACCGCGATCGCCATCCGCACCGGGTTGGCAGCCGAGGCCACACCCATATCATCGCCGGAACCGCGCCAGACCAGCGCCCGCACATAGGCGTCCTGCAGGCCGGAAGCCTTGAGCGCCTCATCCTTGGCCGCCTCGATCTGATCGACGGTATAGGGCATCGGCATGTCCAGCGCCTCGGCGGAAGCTATCAGGCGCTCGGAATGTTCACGGCTTTTGAAGATCTTGCCGTTGTAGGCGCGCTCCCCTTCAAACACCGAGGAGGCATAATGCATCGCATGGGTCAGGATATGCACCTTTGCATCCCGCCAGTCGACCAGCCCCCCATCCATCCAGATCACACCGTCGCGGTCGTCATAACCTGCCATGCCGCACTCTCCTAAAATTCTGCGGGATTTCCATTTATTGCGCACATTATGTCCGAACGGAACATAATCTTGCGTCAAAGCTGAGATTCGATACATCTTCACCCTTGGAATGTCAACAACACTGACATAAACTGCATTGCAATACAGACGAGGGGGCACCGAATGCCTGAAGGCCGGACAGGGCAGGGATACGGCGGCGAAAGCCTGCTGTTTCTGACGGATGAGCAGCTGCGCCAGGGGATCGAGGCAATGTTTTTTGCCTACCGCGGCTTTACCGCCGATCCGGACCGGATTCTGGCGGAATTGTCCTATGGCCGGGCGCATCACCGGGCGGTCCACTTTATCAACCGCTCACCGGGAACGACGGTGAACAACCTTCTCAGCATTCTGGGCGTGACCAAACAGTCGCTGAACCGGGTGCTGCGCACATTGATCGGCGACGGTTTGGTGATCAGCAAGGTGGGTGAGCTGGATAAGCGCGAGCGGCATCTGTATCTGACCGAACAGGGCGCGGCGCTGGAGGCCACGCTATCAGACGCGCAGCGCGCCCGGATG
Source organism: Leisingera sp. M658 (assembly GCF_025144145.1). Lineage (NCBI taxonomy): Bacteria > Pseudomonadati > Pseudomonadota > Alphaproteobacteria > Rhodobacterales > Roseobacteraceae > Leisingera > Leisingera sp. M658. Next base: position 4,232,205 of record NZ_CP083546.1, on the reverse strand, counting down.
CGCGCCGCCTACAAAGATGCCGGCCCCGAGGCGGTGCAAGGCTTCAAAAAGGTGCTTGAGGCAATGATGGATGCGGATATGCGCCGTGCCTATGCCAAGTTGCGGGATTAAGGCGTATGAGCATGCATGACGCCCATCTGCTGATCATTGACGACGACGAACGCATCCGCGGGCTGTTGAAGAAATTCCTGATGCGCTCCGGCTTTCTGGTCACCGCAGCGCGCGACGCGGCCCATGCCCGCCGGGTGCTGGCGGGCTTGGATTTCGACCTGATCGTCATGGATGTGATGATGCCCGGCGAGGACGGTATCTCGCTGACAACTTCCTTGCGCGAAACCATGTCCACACCGATCCTGCTGCTGACCGCCAAGGGCGAAACTGAGGACAGGATTGCGGGGCTGGAAGCTGGCGCGGATGACTACCTGCCGAAACCCTTTGAACCCAAAGAGCTGCTGCTGCGTGTCAACGCAATCCTGCGGCGGATGCCGGACACGGTTGCACAGGAAAGTGCGCCCAAAGTGCTGCATCTGGGTGCCATCCGCTATGACATCGAACGCGGTGAAATGTGGCAGGGGGATGAGCTGATCCGCCTCACCGGCACCGAAAGCCAGTTGATGAAGATCTTCTCGGCCCAGCCCGGCGAGCCGGTCTCCCGCACCAAGCTGGTCGAGGATCTGGGCCGCGACCGCGGCCAGGCGCAGGAACGCGCGGTGGACGTGCAGATCACCCGCCTGCGCCGCAAGATCGAGCCGAACCCGAAACAGCCGCAATACCTGCAGACGGTGCGTGGCGCTGGCTATATGCTGGCACCGGACTGAGCTGAGAGACCGGAAGCCGCTGCGCAGCGTTTTCAGGCCTCCGGCGGGGATATTTTTAGCCGGATGAACAGGGGATCTTTATGGCAACCGCGCTGATTACCCACGCAGACTGCTTGTCTCATGTGACGCCGGACGGTCACCCGGAACAAGTTGCCCGTCTTGAGCATATCCTGCACGCGCTGGAACCCTTGGACCTGAAACGCGTAACCGCGCCGATGGCTGCCGAGGACGACATCCTGCGCATTCACCCGGCCGGCTACCTGTCAGACTTGCGCAAGGCCTCTCCGGCAGAGGGCTGGGCTCAGATCGACGGGGATACCTTCCTTTCCCCTGGCTCGCTGGATGCTGCCTTCCGGGCTGCAGGCGCGGTGGTGCGCGGTGTCGATATGGTGCTGGGCGGTGAGGTGCAGAATGCTTTTGCTGCGGTGCGCCCGCCGGGGCATCATGCCGAAACAGATACCGCGATGGGTTTCTGCCTGTTCGGCAACGCAGCACTGGCTGCAAAGCACGCGCTGGATCATCACGGGCTGAAACGCGTCGCGGTGGTGGATTTCGACGTCCATCACGGCAACGGCACACAGGATCTGCTGTGGGACGAGGCGCGTGCGCTGGCGGTCACCAGCCAGCAGATGCCGCTGTGGCCCGGCTCGGGCCGCCCGGAGGAGGACGGTGCGCATGGCAATATCCTCAACATGCCGCTGGCACCGGGTTCGGGCCGCGCTGAAATGCAGGCAGCCTATGAAGGCCAGGCCTTCCCGCGCCTGCGTGCCTTCAAGCCAGAGTTGATCATCATCTCGGCAGGCTTTGACGCCCATCAGGACGATCCGCTTGCCAGCCTGAACTGGGCAACAGAAGATTTCGCCTGGATCACCGCCGAGCTGTGCAAACTGGCAAGTGAGCTGTGCCAGGGCCGTATCGTCTCGACTTTGGAAGGCGGATATGATCTGAACGCGCTGGCCGCCGCAACGCGCGCGCATGTGGAAGAATTGATAAAGGCACCGGCATGACTGAGACCCCCGTAGACCAGATGAGCTTTGAACAGGCAATGCGTGAGCTGGAAGGCGTGGTGGACCAGCTTGAGCGCGGCGACGTGGCGCTGGATGCCTCGATCGCGCTTTACGAACGCGGTGCCGCGCTGAAGAAACGCTGCGAGGATGAGCTGAAACGCGCCGAGGAAAAGGTCGCCGCGATCACTCTGGACGCCAACGGCACCCCCAAGGGCACCCAGCCGCTGGATGCCGGCTAAGCCATGACCGTCGCAGCAGACGCCCGAACGCGCCCCTTTGCAGATGCATTGAAGAACGCACAGGCCAGCATCACCGCACATATGGAAATGCGGCTGGCAGGCAGCGACGAGCTGCACGCCGCGATGCGCTACGCCATCACCGGCGGCAAGATGCTGCGCGGCTTTCTGGTGCTGGAAAGCAGCCGTCTGCACGGCGTCCCGGCTGAAGCTGCCCTTGAGGCAGCGCTCGCTATTGAATGCATCCACGCTTATTCGCTGGTACATGACGACCTGCCATGCATGGACGATGACGGTCTGCGCCGCGGTCAGCCTACTGTGCACAAGAAATGGGATGAGGCGATGGCAGTTCTTGCCGGCGACAGCCTGCAGGCCTTTGCCTTTGAGCTGCTGGCAGATCCCAAGGCTGGCTCCCACGCCCTGACCCTGATCCGCGGCCTGGCGCAGTCCTCTGGCAAAGACGGCATGGTGTCGGGCCAGATGCTGGACATTGCGGCAGAGACCGCCGACGCGCCGCTGACGCTGGAGCAGATCACCAGGCTGCAGAGCCGCAAGACCGGCTGCCTGATCGAATGGTCCGCCACTGCCGGCGCGGTGCTGGCGGGCGAAGACCCTGCGCCGTTGCGGCAATTCGCACGCGCCCTTGGCCTTGCCTTCCAAATCGCCGACGACATCCTGGATGTGGAAGGCGATGCCGCCAAGGTCGGCAAGGCCGTGCGCAAGGATGCCGATGCCGGCAAGGCAACCTTTGTCTCGCTGCTTGGTCTGGCAGAGGCAAAAGCCCGCGCACAGTCCTTGTGCGACGAGGCCTGCACCGCGCTGTCGCCTTATGGTGAGGATGCAGCAACCTTGAAGGAAGCCGCGCGTTTCGTTATTGCGCGCGACAGCTAACCCCGCGCGCCACGCCCCGGCACCCCTGCCCGGCGCAGCCCAAGGAGACACCATGTCCGACCGGCCCAAGACCCCGCTTCTGGACCAGATTACCCGCCCCGCGGATCTGAAGGGGCTGACGGATGCGCAACTGGTGCAAGTGGCGCAGGAACTGCGGCAGGAAACCATTGCTGCGGTTTCCGTCACCGGCGGCCATCTGGGCGCAGGCCTGGGTGTGGTGGAGCTGACCACCGCCCTGCACGCAGTCTTTGACACCCCGCGCGACAAGGTGATCTGGGACGTCTCCCATCAGTGCTACCCGCATAAGATCCTGACCGGGCGCCGCGACCGTATACGCACCCTGCGGATGAAGGACGGCCTCAGCGGTTTCACCAAACGTTCCGAGTCGCCCTATGACCCGTTTGGTGCCGCCCACAGCTCCACCTCGATCAGCGCCGCGCTTGGTTTTGCCGTGGCGCGCGATCTGGGCGGTGTAATCCCCGAGGGCAACGGCGACGCCATCGCGGTGATCGGCGACGGCTCGATGTCGGCCGGCATGGCGTTTGAGGCGATGAACAACGCAGGCCATTTGGGCAAGCGGCTGATCGTCATCCTGAACGACAACGAAATGTCGATCGCCCCGCCGGTCGGCGCGCTGTCCTCCTACCTGTCGCGGCTTTATGCCGGCGAGCCTTTCCAGGAGCTGAAAGCGGCGGCCAAGGGGGCCGTCTCGCTGCTGCCCGAACCCTTCCGCGAAGGTGCCAAACGGGCCAAGGACATGCTCAAGGGCATGGCCGTCGGCGGCACTCTGTTCGAAGCCTTGGGGTTTTCCTACCTCGGTCCCATCGACGGGCATGACATGGACCAGCTGCTGCCGGTACTGCGCACGGTCAAGGCCCGCGCCACCGGCCCGATCCTGATCCATGTGCTGACCAAAAAGGGCAAGGGTTACGCCCCGGCCGAGGCTGCCCGCGACAAGGGCCACGCCACCGCAAAATTCGACATGGTGACGGGGGAGCAGAAAAAGGCGCCCTCCAACGCGCCCTCCTATACTTCGGTGTTCGGCAATGAACTAGTGAAGCTCGCAGCCGCGGACGACAAGATCTGCGCCGTGACCGCGGCGATGCCCGACGGCACCGGTCTGAATCTGATGGCAGAACGCTACCCCTCGCGCACTTTTGATGTGGGCATCGCCGAACAGCACGGCGTGACCTTTGCCGCCGCACTGGCCGCCGGCGGCATGAAGCCGTTCTGCGCGATGTATTCCACCTTCCTGCAGCGCGGCTATGACCAGGTGGTGCATGACGTGGCGATCCAGCGCCTGCCGGTGCGCTTTGCCATCGACCGCGCCGGGCTGGTCGGTGCCGACGGTGCAACCCACGCCGGCTCTTTCGACATCGGCTTCATGGCCAACCTGCCCGGCATGGTGGTGATGGCCGCCGCCGACGAGGCGGAACTGGTGCACATGGTTGCCACCGCAGCAGCCCATGACGACGGCCCCATCGCCTTCCGCTATCCTCGCGGCGAAGGTGAAGGCGTCGAGATGCCGGAGACCCCGGAAGTGCTGGAAATCGGCAAGGGCCGGATGATCCAGGAGGGCAAACGCGTGGCGCTCCTGTCCTTTGGCACCCGCCTGGGAGAGGTCCGCAAAGCCGCCGAGGCACTCTCTGCCAAGGGCATCACCCCGACAATTGCCGACGCCCGCTTTGCCAAGCCGCTGGACCGCAATCTGATCCTGCAGCTGGCCGCGGACCACGAGGCGCTGATCACCATCGAGGAAGGCGCGGTGGGCGGTTTCGGCTCCCATGTCGCACAGCTTCTGGCCGAGGAAGGCGTGTTCGACAGCGGCCTCAAGTACCGCTCGATGGTGCTGCCCGATACGTTCATCGACCAGGCCAGCCCTGCGGATATGTATGAAGTGGCCGCAATGAACGCGCCGCAGATCGAGGCCAAAGTGCTGGAGGTGCTGGGCGTCGCGACAATTGGCGAGAAGCGGGCGTAAACTTATGCGGGACACTACACCATGTGCGCATTCATAAGTTGCAAGCCAAATTAAACCATGCGAGGAAAGCTCTTGTTAAATTTCAAGGATTTCTCACATGCAGAAAGTGAATAAGGTTGTCCGCGTAAACTTCGCCGGCGGTTTACTCGGGATGATTTTCGGCAGCTCTAAAGGAAAAGTTCAGTCTGTCATTCAAAGCGAAAATTCTGAAGGCTGGAACTTTATTGAAGCCATCACAGACCAACCCAATCTGATTATTTATGTAGTTAGGCTGCTGCTTCTGGCCATAACCCTTGGGCTTTGGACACTTTCAACTGGATATCTTTTTGTGTTTGAGAAACCGCGGTAAGCAAAAAACTACACCCCTGGCGGCTCCGCAGGCGGCACAAAGCTCTCCATGTCCTCGGCCTCCAGAACCGCCCGTAGACCCTCGCGGTAGGTGGGGTAGAACAGCTCCACCCCCAGCTCCTCCTTGATACGGCGGTTGCGGACGCGTTTGTTCTCGCCATAAAAGCTGCGCGCCATAGGGGTCATGCCGGCCTCGTCAAACGGCACTTCGGCCGGCACCGGCAGGCCCAGCAGCTCCGCCGCATGGCCCAAAACATCCTGCGGCGGCGCGGGGTCGTCATCGCAGACGTTGTAAATAGCGCCGGGGCTGGGCTGCGCGATGGAGGCCGCCAGAACCCGTGCGATGTCATCGACATGAATGCGGGAAAACACCTGGCCCTGCTTCACGATCCGCCGCGCCTTGCCCGCCATCAGCTTGGCAAAGGGACCGCGGCCGGGGCCATAGATACCGGCCAGCCGGAAGATATGCAGCGGCAGACCGGGGATGGCCTGCCATTGCGCCTCGGCCCGGGCGCGCCAGTCGCCGCGCTCGCTTGACGGCGTCACCGGCGTGGCCTCATCCACCCAGGCGCCGTCGTGGTGGCCATAAACTGCCGTAGTCGACAGATACCCCACCCATTCCAGACGGGGTGCAGCAGTGATTTGACCAGCCATCGCGGCCAGCACCGGGTCACCCGCCATGTTCGGCCCTATCGAGCTTAGAACATGGGTGACCCCGTCCAGCGGAACGTCCTGCCCGGGCCAGGTGATCATCTCCACGCCTTCGGCCTCCACAGCCTCGCGCGAAGTGCCGATAACCCGCCATCCCTGCACCAGAAGGCGCGGCGCAAGCGCCCGGGCGGTATAGCCAAATCCAAGACAAAGCAGCGTTTTCCTCATGCTTCCTAGATGCGTTGACCGCGCCTGCTGTGCAAGGGTTGATTCGAATCCCGATCAGCCTTTTCATGGCGCGCATGGATAAACAGAAACCGGGACTTTCAAACGCCTACGCCCTGCAGACACCTGCCGATTCCAAACGGCTTTACAGGGACTGGGCGAGCACATACGACCAGGATTTCGCCGCCGGGCAGGGCTACCTCCTGCCCGGGTTGACCGCCAAGGTTTTTGCCGCCGCCGGCGGAGCCGGCCCGGTGCTGGACGTCGGTGCCGGCACCGGTCTGTGCGGCCAAGCGTTGCGGGCGATTGGAATAGAACCTATCGACGCCACCGATCTAAGCGCCGCGATGCTGGCCGAAGCCTTGCGCAAGGATGCCTACCGCGACGTGATCGAAGCCGATCTGCTGGAAGGCATCCCGGTGCCGCGCGGGTCCTACCGCGGCGTGGTCTCTTCCGGCACCTTCACCCATGGTCACCTCGGCCCGGAAGTCCTGCCCGCCCTGTTGCGGGTGGCCGCACCCGATGCCTGGTTTGCTTTGTCGGTGAATGCCCGGTTCTACGATAAGGCGGGGTTTTCCGAAGCCTTCGGCCGGCTGCTGCGCGGGCACTGGATCAAGAATCTTACTCTGCCGGAACTGCCCATCTACGGACCTCGCGCGACGGGGGCGCACAAGAACGACACTGCCCTGATCGCGCGATTTCAAAAAGTATAGCACCCCTTTACCATGTTGCTTTTGGACAGGCGGGGATCCAAACGCCGCGCAAAGCGCGGCGCCGCCTCAGCGCCCCTTCCAGACCGGATCGCGCTTTTCGGCAAAGGCGCGGGCGCCTTCCAGGTTGTCCTCGGAACCATAGAGAACATCCACTGACTTCAGCTGCCGTTGCGTAACCCGGTTCATCGCGTCCTGGAATTTGGAATCTTCTGCGTCGCGCACGATCTCCTTGATTGCCGCATAGACCAGCGGCGGGCCGGAGGCGAGCAGCCGCGCCAGCTCCCAGGCCCGGTCCATCAGCTGGTCCGCCGTCACGATCTCGTTCACCAGGCCCCAGCGGTTGGCCTCTTCTGCGTCAAACCAACGGCCCGTAAGCAGCAGCTCCATTGCGATGTGATAGGGAATGCGTTTGGGCAGTTTCACACTGGCCGCATCCGCGACGGTGCCGGAGCGGATTTCCGGCAACGCAAAGGTGGCGTGATCGGCAGCGATGATCACATCCGCTGACAGCGCCAGCTCCAGCCCGCCGCCACAGGCGATGCCATTCACGGCGGCAATCACCGGCTTGTTCATGTCGCGCAGTTCCTGCAGGCCGCCAAAGCCGCCGACGCCATAATCGCCATCCACCGCATCGCCGTCAGCCGCCGCTTTCAGGTCCCAACCCGGGCAGAAAAACTTTTCTCCACCGCCGGTCAGGATCGCCACCCGCAGGTCAGGGTCGTCGCGGAAATCCCGGAAAACCTCGCCCATCACCCGGCTGGTCTGAAGGTCGATGGCATTTGCCTTTGGCCGGTCCAGTGTCACTTCCAGTATGGCACCATCACGGCGGGTTTTCACGGGGCTGTCGGTCATATCAATTCCTCCTGGCACGGTAGTACCGCTCATGTTTCAGGCCGAAGCCTCAGTATTTCCGCCGCATCAGCGCATCTGCTGCAACGGCATCAGCTGGCGTGCAGAGAAGCGGGTTGATCTCGATCTCTTCCAATCCCAGCGCGTTTTCCATCACATAGGCCTCGACTGCGCGGATGGCGCGCAGAATCGCCTCCCTGTCTGCTGCCGGGGCACCCCGGTAGCCGTCCAGCAGTTTGGCAATGCGCAAAGAGTTGAGCGCAGCTTCGATCTCTGCATCCGAGGCTGGCAGCAGAAAGGAAGCACTGTCTTTCATCAACTCGGTCAGGGTGCCGCCCGCCGCCACAGTCATGACAAACCCATGCGCTGGATCCTTGACCACCCCGATCAGAAGCTCAACCACCGCACCGGTTACCATTTCTTCCACCAGAAAGCACGAGGCCGGCATGTTGAACGCGGCATCACTCACGTCCTGCCCCGAGTTCAGATTCAGCACCACAGCACCTGCTTCGGTCTTGTGCGCAACGCCTTCGCCCTTCAGCACCACCGGGAAGCCGACATCCACCGCAACGGCGCGGGCATTGGTGGCAGAGGCCGCCCGTTTGGATCGCGGGATGCGCAGGCCATAGTCTGCCAGCTGCCGCTTTGCCTCGACTTCAGGCACCAGATCAGGGTCCACCGCAGGGGTTGGCAGCAACAACGGTGAAGGTGCTGCCTGCAATGGCAGGCTCGCGGCCTCGCAGGCAGCAATTGCCTCGCTAAGCCCAGCGAAAGGCACCACTCCAGCATCCATCAGACGGGTTGCAACATCCTCCGGCAGCAACTCGGGAAGCGTCGCCACCAGACCAACGTTTGCTCCTGTCCGCTCACGCGAACCAATCGCTGCTTGGATTGCGCATTCCCAATCCGAGGCATCGCAGCGGTCATTGCGCGGGAAGTCGACGATCAGCATAGTCATCGCCAGCTGTGGATCCATCATTGCCGAGAATGCCTGTGTCATCGCCTCGGCATCCCGCCAGATATAAGTGTGGTAGTCGAGCGGGTTTGCCAGCGCCACCATCGGGCCCAGCGCTTCCCGCAAATCCGCCTTTTGGCGATCATTCAGGGGCGGGAACACGACATTGCGCGCATGGCAGGTGTCCGCGGCCAGGCTAGCCTCCCCTCCGGAGCAGCTGATCGTTGCAATGCGGTTCGAAGGCAGCCGCCCCGTCACATGCAGCAATTTCAGTGTCTCCAGGAAGGACGGCAAGTCATAAAGACGCGGAATGCCAAGGCGTGAGAGCAAAGCCCCCGCACCCGCGTCACCGCCCGCAAGCGAGGCGGTATGAGAAACAGTCGCGGCCTGGGCCTCGGCGGATCTGCCGACCTTAAGGGCAACGATCGGCTTTCCCAATTCGCGTGCTCTGGCCGCCAATGCCTCAAACGCACGCAAATCGCCAAAACCTTCGATATGCAGGCCAAGTGCTGTGACGCGGTCGTCTTCCAGCAGCGCTTCGCCGATGGCAGCGATGCCCGACTGTGCCTGGTTGCCGGCCGTCACTACATAGGCCACCGGCAGGCCGCGTTTCTGCATGGTCAGGTTGATGGCGATGTTGGAGCTTTGAGTGACCAGCGCCACACCCCGTTCTGCCCGCGCCCCGCCATGCTGGTCCGGCCACAGCAGCGCCCCGTCCAGATAATTGATGAAACCATAGCAGTTGGGGCCAAGGAAAGGCATATCTCCAGCTGCTTCCAGCAGCTGCGCCTGCAAGTCTGCCCCTTCGGCGTCCTCAGCGGCGGCTTCCAAGAAGCCGGATGCAAAACAGACCGCACCGCCCGCGCCGCTTGCCGACAGCGCCCGCACCACCTCGATGGTGGCAAAGCGGTTCACCCCGATGAACGCCGCATCAGGCGCCTTCGGCAGGCTGTCAACGTCCTTGAACGCAGGCAGGCCCGCGACCTCTTCGGCCTTGGGATGAACGGGCCAGATGGTGCCCTCAAACCCCATCTTTTGACACTGCTCAATCACCAGGCGGCACCATGCGCCGCCGCCGATCACAGTAATGGTTTTAGGTCGGAAGAGGCGGGAAAGGTCGCGTGTCATTTTCTAGCGGTTCCGCTGGTAGAGAGTTCGGGAGCCTCCGGCGGGGATATTTCCCGCATGAGGAAGTAAGCTTTGGTTAACCAGAATCACACTCAATAGTTGTGCGGTACAGGCGGGGACGCCGATGGCCGTGCAAGGGGAAGAGAGCCTCTCTCTTTACCGGGGCGGCTCTTGCGGGCCGCCCTTTTCCTCTTGCCGTAAATATCCCCGCCGGAGGCATCCGGCTTACCCGTCCGCGCTTCGGTCGAGATGGCCCAGATCCCTGCCGGGGTCAATCCGGTCGCGCACGCGGGTCTTCAGCTCTTTCACATCAGGAAAGCCGCCGTCCCGTTTGCGTTCCCAGATCAGCTCCTTATCAACATGGATCTCAAAGATCCCGCCCATTTCTCCGGGAACCAGTGTCACCCCGCCCAATCGGTCCTGGAAGGTCTGCAGCAGCTCCTGCGCCATCCAGCCTGCCCGCAGCAGCCAGTTGCAGCCGGTGCAGTAGGTAATGGTCACAACAGGTTTCCCGGCTTGGGTCATGGATTAGCCTCCGACGGCGCGCAGCATCTCGCGGCTGATAATGTGCCGTTGGATTTCACTGGTGCCTTCCCAGATACGCTCGACCCGCGCATCGCGCCAGATGCGTTCCAGCGGCAGCTCGTCCATCAGCCCCATGCCGCCGTGGATCTGGATCGCTTCATCCGCAACCATGGCCAGCATCTCGGTCGCCTTCAGCTTGGCCATCGACATGTCGCTCTCGGTGACGGTTCCCTGGTCGAATTTCCAGCCGGCTTCCCAGGTCAGCAGGTTCGCCGCTTTCAGCTCCAGCGCCATGTCGGCCAGCTTGAAGGAAATGCCCTGGAACTTGCCGATCTGCTGACCGAATTGCTTGCGCTCGGCGGCGTATTCGATCGAGTGCTGCAACGCCCGTTCGGCGCGCCCCAGGCAGGTGGCGGCCACTTGCAGGCGGGTGGCGCCCAGCCAGGTGTTGGCCACCTCAAAGCCCTTGTCGACCTCCCCCAGAATGGCCGAGGACGGCAGGCGGCAGTCGTCGAATTCCAGCACCGCATTGGTGTAGCCGCGGTGGCTGACGTTGCCGTAGCCGTCGCGCACCTCAAAACCGGGCGTGCCCTTGTCGACAAAGAAGGCGGTGATTTTCTTCTTCGGCCCGCGCGACGTGTCCTCCACCCCGGTTGCCATGAAGCAAATCGCAAAGTCGGCAATATCGGCGTGGCTAATGAAATGCTTGGTACCGTTCAGGATCCAGTCGTCACCGTCCTTTCGCGCAGTTGCTTTCATGCCGCGCAAGTCGGACCCCGCGTCCGGCTCGGTCATCGCCAGGCAATCCCATTTCTCTCCCTTCATGCAAGGGTAGAGATACTTCTCTTTCTGCTCATCCGTACCGGCCAGCAGGATGTTTGACGGGCGCGCAACACCGGTCCAGTGCAGCGCATAGTTGGCGCGGCCCAGTTCCTTTTCATACATCAGCCACGACAGCGTATCGAGGCCGGCACCACCTGCTTCCTCAGGCATGTTGGCGGCATAAAGCCCCGCTTCCATCGCCTTTTTCTGCACATCACGGATCACATCCATGTCCAGATGACCGGTGCGCTCGATCTCTGCCTCATGCGGATACAGCTCCTTTTCCACAAAGGCGCGGGTGGTCTCGACGATCATCGACTGTTCTTCAGTCATCCCGAACTGCATGGCGGTCTCCCTTCGCAAATCTGTTGCCAGCCAGATTAGGCGGCTTGCCCTCGCCCATCGTGCAAAGTTAGAAGAAATCATGCGAAGTTGGGCAAAAGATAACGCTGCGGCGCAGCAATTGGATGTACTGCTGTTCGACGCCTTTTCGGCCCATTGCCTGGCCAATACGGTTGAGCCGCTGCGCGCGGCCAATACCTTTGCCGGGCGGCAGGTCTATGCCTGGCGGTTCCTCACGCTGGACGGCAGGCCTGCGGTGTCGTCCTCGGGCATGGAGGTGCGGGCGCATGGGAAATTGGGTGATTGCAGCGGCGATCTGCTGATTGCGATGCCGTCTTATGACTTCCTGCGCCATGCCACTGTGACTGCCGCCCGGGCGCTGAAATCTGCGGCGCACCGCTATAAGGTAATTGCAGGGTTTGACACCGGCGCCTGGCTGCTGGCGGAGGCGGGTCTTTTAGACCGGCGACGGGCAACGATCCATTGGGAGGAACTCAGCCGTTTCACCGAAACTTTCCCCGAAGTGCAGACGGAGCGTGCCCGGCAAGTCATGGATGGCAACCGTATCACCTGCACCGGCGCCCTGGCAGCCTTTGACACCATGATGGAGCTGATCGGAGAGCATCACGGGGCAGCGCTGCGGCTGGAAGTGGCCATGCTGTTCATGAGCCCCGAAGCCACGGAAACCCAGGACCCGATCCTCGCCCGCAGCAAATCCGTCGCCCGCGCAGTTGCCATGATGCAAGCAAACCTGGAGGCGCCGCTTCCAATTGCAGCGGTCGCCCGCCAGGCTGGCCGCAGCCAAAAAGACCTTGAGGCAAGGATGAAGGCGGAACTTGGTGCAACTCCCCAGGCCGTTTACCGGCGGCTCCGGCTGATACAAGCCAGAAAGCTTGTATTGGAGACTGACTTGAGTGTCTCCGAGATTGCCCTGCGCAGTGGGTATAATGATCCCAGCGCCCTGACCCGGTCCTTCAAAGCCGAGTTCGGCGCCACGCCCCGCAGCCTTCGCAACAGCTAGATCTGCTGGGCTGCCATCCATTGGTTCAGACGCCACAACCCCCAGGCCAGCGGAATCGCCGCCAGCCCGCCGATCACATAGGCCAGCGGCTCATCCGCGAAGGACTCGAACATCTGGGTATAGGCGTGGATCGCAGCAAAGGTCAGCGCCGCATTGAACAGTCCGCGCTGATGCCGCTGCGCCGCCCAGAAGATCACCACCGCCAGCACCGCTGCCCAAAGCACCGAATAGACGTTTTCGGAGATGAACAGCGCGCTGTCGCGGAAAGCATCGCGAGCCGCGGAATAGGCTTCCCAGTCCTCGTAACCGTCGCTGTAACGGCCCGGCCCCCAGACAGTTTCGCCCACCACGTCGCCCCAAAGCGAGCCGACCAGTGCGCAGAGATTGGCCACCACAAACCCCAGGATTGCCAGAATGCGCAGGTGCCGGGCGTCGCGCTCGGCCAGCCGGGACGCGCCCCAGACACAAAGCACGATCAGCAGCACCATCTGCAGGATCGTCAGCGTCGATTCCGGCGAATAGAACACATAGGCCGCGTGGAAATAGCCGGTGCCGGTCTCCAGCATCTGGGCAAAAGGCGCAATCGCCAGCGCAGTGACAAAGCGCACATCCACTTGCCAGCCAGCCAGGGCCAGCGCGGCGGCATAATAGAGCAGCGCCAGGTTCCGCAGCGGCGAGCCGATCTCGTATTGCTGCAGCAGCAGCTCAATACCCGCCAGATGCATTGCCAACCCCATCAGCAGGATCGCCCCCAGCACAAACCCCGTCGACCAGGCCCCGCGCCGCCAGCGCCAGACACAAATCGCTGCCACCAGCGCGCCGGCAGGCAGCATCAGCCAACCGGCGATATCCTCGTATTTGTCCACCAGCTCAATCCCGGCGCCGCCCATCAGCATGCCTGCCCCGATCAGGGTGGCGGAATTGCCAAACATCCGCAGCATCTCGCGACCGCGCGCCAGCACCGCCAGCCCGCCGCCCAGCATCAGAATACCGGTCACTGCCACCGCCAGCGGATCGGCCAGCCAGAAGATAAAGCCGGCGGTGGCGGCGATGATGCCGAAACACAGGATCGCATTCACCGCCAGTGACACCATCACTTCGCGTGAACGCGCCTCGATGGTGCGGGCCTGATCCGGGGTTAGCACTCCCTCCTCGACCAGCGCGGTTGTGTCGGCAATGGCGTGCATCGGCGGTCCCTCATGGCATCCAAAAGATACCGCCAGCATGGACCGGCGTTCTTTCAGTGGAAAGGGGAGGAATTCCCGCCGCTTACCCTTTCGGCCGGCTTGGAACCCAGGCGTAGCCGTTTTCACACAGGATATAGGCCTCCCGCAGGCCATGCGGTTTGTCCGCGGGCGCCTGCAGAATGGTGAATCCCGCCGCCTCTGCCCGGTCGACAGCCTCATCCGGGTCGGTATCATACAGGCGGATCTCAATCCCGGCCCCGCGCGGCGGGTTTTCCGGCAGCAGCCCCAGCAGCGGATTTTCCGCATAGGTGCCATCGCTGTGCAGCTGAAAGACCTGACCGCCATAGGTGACGATAGCAAAATCCTTGCTTACCTGATGGCCCCTCATATCAAAAACAGTCTCTAAAAAGGTTATTTCTGCCGGAACATCCCGCACCAGCAGATTGATCCCGATCCCGCGCAGGGAGCGGCCGAAACTGTCCGCATCTATTGTTTCATAATCCATGAGCCCAGTCTTCCCCGCAAACCGCCCGGTGGCAACGCCAATTCCGTCAGCCCTCGGCGCCTTTCCACCGCCCGTATGAAGCTTTGATGGCAAAGCCAGCAATCCGCTTGCCTTCCCGCGCGCAATCGGAACAATTGGAATATGTCAGAAAACATTTTTCCAAGCTGGCCCGACTCCGCCCCTCAATTGATCGACGTCGCAGCCGGCCGCGTGCCGGCGGATACAGTGATCCGGCAGGGTATCTGGGTCAATGTCCACACCCGCGAGCAGCTGCCGGGCCATGATATTGCGATCAAGGCCGGCCGCATTGCCTATGTCGGACCGGATGCCTCTTATTGCACCGGACCGGAGACGCAGATCATAGAGGCGCGTGGCCGCTACATGATCCCCGGCCTGTGCGATGCCCATATGCATATCGAGAGCGGTATGCTGACCCCGGCGGAATTCGCCCGCGCGGTGATCCCGCACGGCACCACCTCGATGTTCACCGACCCGCATGAGATTGCCAATGTGCTGGGTCTGGACGGCGTGCGCTATATGCATGACGAGGCGCTGATGCAGCCCGTTAGCATCTTCACCCAGATGCCCAGCTGCGCGCCCTCGGCACCTGGGCTGGAGACCACCGGTTATGAAATCTCCGCCGAGGATGTGGCGGAGGCAATGAACTGGCCCGGCATCATCGGCCTGGGGGAGATGATGAATTTTCCCGGCGTGGCCAATGCCGACCCTAAGATGCTGGCTGAAATCGCCGCCACTCAGCGCGCGGGCAAGACAGTGGGCGGTCATTATGCCTCCCCAGACCTCGGCCCTGATTTCGCCGCCTATGTGGCAGGCGGTCCGGCGGATGACCACGAGGGCACCTGCGAGACCGACGCCATTGCACGTGTCCGCCAGGGGATGCGGTCGATGATGCGGCTGGGCTCGGCCTGGTATGACGTAGAAAGCCAGATCACTGCGGTGACGGAAAAGGGGCTGGACCCGCGCAATTTCATCCTTTGCACCGACGACTGCCACTCCGGCACCCTGGTCAATGACGGCCATATGAACCGGGTGGTGCGCCACGCGATTGCCTGCGGCTGCGATCCGGTGATTGCGCTGCAGATGGCCACCATCAATACCGCCACCCATTTCGGACTGGAACGTGAGATCGGCTCGATCACCCCTGGCCGCCGGGCTGACGTGATCCTGACCTCCGACTTGCGAGAATTGCCTATCGAACTGGTTGTCGCGCGCGGGCAGATCGTCGCGGAATCAGGCTCTATCAAGGTCAAATGCCCGCACTACACCTGGCCCGCCAGCGCCCGCGGCACAGTGCATCTGGGTCACGAACTGACGGCGAAAGACTTTGAGCTTGCCGCACCCGAGGGCGCCAATGCGGTCACCGCCAATGTGATCGGCGTGGTCGAAAACCAGGCCCCGACCAAGGCGCTGCAGGCAGAACTGCCGGTTGTGGACGGGCTGGTCGAGGGCGCGGGCGATGTCTGCCAGATCGCGCTGGTCGAACGCCACCGCGCCACCGGCGGCGTCACCAACGCCTTTGTCTCGGGCTTCGGCTACACCGGTAAGATGGCGATGGCCTCAACCGTGGCGCATGACAGCCACCACATGATCGTGGTCGGCACCGACCGCCACGAGATGGCGCTGGCGGCCAACCGCCTGGCCCAAGTGGGCGGCGGCATCACCCTTTACAAGGACGGCAGGGAACTGGCTCTGGTCGAGCTGCCGATTGCCGGCCTGATGTCCGACAGCCCCGCAACCGAGGTGGCTGCCAAGGCGCAAGTCATGATGGAAGCGATGGAGGCCTGCGGCTGCAGCCTGAACAATGCCTATATGCAGCACTCGTTGCTGGCGCTGGTCGTGATCCCGGAGCTGAGAATTTCCGACCTTGGTCTAGTCGATGTGCGCACTTTCCAGAAAATCCCGGTAATCGAGCCTGCTCAATGATAACAACAAAACACCCCGGCCATCCGCCGACCGAAACGTTCAACGACGCAACCGAAGCGGTGGACCGGCTTGAGTTGCTTTACCGGCAGGCCACCGGCTTCATCTGCGAGGAATTCAGCCGGGCGATGGCTGACGGGGCGCCGGACAACCAGCGCATCCGCGCCTATTACCCGGAGATCCGGTTCTCCACCACGAGTTTTGCCCAGGTAGACAGCCGCCTCAGCTTTGGTCATGTCTCTGCGCCCGGCACCTATGCCACCACGGTGACGCGGCCGGACCTGTTCCGCAATTACCTGATCCAGCAGATCACCCTGCTCATTCGCAACCACGGCCAGCCAGTGACCATCGATGTCTCTGACACTCCGATCCCAGTGCATTTCGCAGTTGCTTCGCGTCCTGACCTGACAGTGCCGCAGGACGGTGCAGCCGGGTTCACCCTGCGCGACGTATTTGACGTGCCGGATCTGTCGACCACCAATGACGATATCGTCAACGGCACCTATCAGCCGCCTAATGGCACCGGACCGCTGGCGCTGTTCACCGCACAGCGCATCGACTACTCGCTGGCCCGGCTCAGCCATTACACCGCCACTAGCGCCGAGCATTTCCAGAACCACGTGCTGTTCACCAATTACCAATTCTATGTCGCCGAATTTGAAGCCTACGCCCGCGCCCAGCTGGCGGATCCGGACTCCGGATATACCAGCTTTGTCAGCACCGGCGACCACGAGATCACTGACCCCGCTGCCGTAATACCGGTGATAGGCAAGCTGCCGCAGATGCCCACCTACCACCTGAAACGCGCAGACGGAGGCGGCATCACCTTGGTCAACATCGGTGTCGGCCCGTCCAATGCCAAAACCGCCACCGATCATATCGCGGTGCTGCGCCCGCATGCCTGGCTGATGGTCGGCCATTGCGCAGGCCTTCGGAACACTCAGGCATTGGGAGACTTTGTGCTGGCGCATGGATACTTGCGCGAAGACCACGTGCTGGATGACGATCTGCCGGTCTGGACACCGATCCCGGCGCTGGCGGAAATCCAGGTCGCACTCGAAGAGGCCGTGGCCGAGATCACCGAATACGAGGGTTTTGACCTCAAACGGATCATGCGCACCGGCACCGTCGCCACCATCGACAACCGCAACTGGGAATTGCGCGACCAGTCCGGTCCGGTGCAGCGCTTGTCCCAGTCCCGCGCCGTCGCGCTGGACATGGAAAGCGCCACCATCGCCGCCAATGGCTACCGCTTCCGGGTGCCTTATGGCACGCTTCTGTGCGTCTCCGACAAACCGCTGCATGGGGAGCTGAAGCTGCCGGGCATGGCCTCGGACTTTTACCGGACACAGGTTGCACGGCATCTGCAAATCGGCATAAGAGCAATGGAGCGGCTGCGCGGAATGCCTCTGGAGCGGCTGCACAGCCGGAAGTTGCGCTCGTTCGATGAAACGGCCTTCCTTTAAGGCTGAATTTTGCAGTTTTCCTAGAAAAAATGCCTATTTTTGCCTGCCCGGCGCGCACAAGAAGTTGTGTTATCATACAACATAACGATAATATCCGGCGATGAGGCCCTAGAGTTCGGGCAGTTTAAGGAGACGAAGAATGTCCAAACCGATGACCAAAACCCAGCTTGTTGCCGCTCTGGCTGACGAAATGGGCAGCGACAAAAAAGTCGCAGGTTCCGCTCTGGAAGCGGTCTGCTCGCTGATCACCCGCGAAGTGTCGGGCGGCGGTGCCGTGACCCTGCCGGGCGTCGGCAAGATCTATTGCCGCGAGCGCCCCGAGCGCGAAGTGCGCAACCCGGCCACCGGCGAGAAGTTCACAAAAGAAGCTGACAAGGTTGTGAAAATGACCATCGCAAAGGCGTTGAAAGACAGCGTGAACGGCTGATACCGGCGACAAACCGGACGGTTTCAGGGCTGCCCGCACGGGCGGCCCTTTTCTTTTGCCCGGATGTTTCCCGGCTGCGGAAAAGCTTCGCCCGCGGCCGCAGCGTTGTTGCTTGCCTATTGCCCCCGTCAAGCGCACCCTTCCGTCACACCGGAGGAGGACTGCTGCATGACTGACGTGAACCTTATCCTGATCCTAGGGGCCGCGCTCTTGGCCGGTGCCAGCCCCGGTCCCGCGACGCTGACCATCGCCGGCACCGCCATGCAGCGCGGCCGCTCCGCCGGGCTGGCCGTCGCCGCCGGCGTCAGCAGCGGCTCGCTGATCTGGTCCGTTTCCGCAGCCTTTGGCCTCGGCGCAGTGATGCTGGCCAATGCCTGGATTTTTGAGGGCGTTCGCTATTTCGGTGCAGTCTACCTGATGTATCTCGCGTTGCGCTCGGCCCGTTCTGCGCTGCGCCCCGGAAACCCGGAACTCAAGGTTTCTGCAGCCGGGTCCTTGCGCGCGGCTTATGCAAAGGGGCTGGCCCTGCATCTGACCAATCCCAAGGCGGTGCTGTTCTTTGGGTCGCTTTACGCCATCGGCATCCCGCCCGGTACTGAACCATCAGCGCTGCTGACGGTAATCGCCGCCATCGCCGTGCAAAGTACGCTGATCTTCCACGGCTATGCCATTCTGTTCTCCAGCACCACTGCCAGCCGGGTCTACATCCGCCTGCGCCGCGGGTTTGAAGCCCTTTTTGCCGCCGCCTTTGGCGCCGCCAGCTGGCAGATCCTAATGGCCAAGCTCAGCTGATTCCGGTTCAACCCAGCTTGATCTCCTCTATCAATTCCCCGAAGGTCCGCTCCGGGAGAAAGGTACTCAAAATGGATGCGCGCGCTATAGCCATGGGGCTGGCCTTTGCCTTGATGTGGTCCTCTGCTTTCACCTCCGCCCGGATCATCGTCCAAGACGCCTCGCCGCTGTTTTCCCTCGCCGTGCGGTTCCTGATCTCCGGCCTGATCGGTGTCGCCATCGCCCGCGCCATGGGTCAGACATGGCGGCTGACGCCGGGCCAATGGCGTGCCACGGTGATCTTCGGCATCTGCCAGAACGCGCTGTACCTCGGTTTGAATTTCGTCGCCATGCAATGGATCGAGGCCTCGCTCGCCGCGATCATCGCCTCCACCATGCCGCTGCTGGTTGCGCTGGCGGGCTGGGCGCTGTTCGGCGAACGGCTGCGCCCCCTGGGCTATGCCGGGCTGGCGGCAGGCGTCCTCGGCGTGGCACTGATCATGGGCACGCGGCTTGGCGCCGGGGTCGACCTGTTCGGAGTGTTCCTCTGCGTGATCGGCGTGCTGGCGCTGACCACTGCAACGCTGGCTTTGCGCGGCGCCACCTCAGGCGGCAATTTCATGATGGTGGTGGGGCTTCAGATGCTGATCGGCTCCGTCATCCTGTTTATAGCAGCCCCGCTGACCGAGGAGATCTTCGTCCGCCCCACCCTGCGGCTGGCGCTGGCCTTTACCTATACCACGGTGGTGCCGGGGCTGATGGCCACCCTCATTTGGGTTATGCTGCTGAACCGCATCGGCGCGGTGCGGGCTGCCACCTTCCACTTCCTCAACCCGGTGTTCGGCGTGGCCGTCGCCAGCGTGCTGCTGGGTGAAAAACTGGGCCCGCTCGATGTGCTGGGGGTGGCCATTGTCACCGGCGGCATTCTCGCGGTTCAGCTTGCCCGCCGCCCCGCCCTGCCGCCATCGGCGCTCTCCCGCGCGGCAAAGCCGGGCTGACGCCCGTCGCTGCCCCTTGGGCCCGGCACGCCTGACGGCGTGCCGGGCCGTTGCAACCCGCCGCGCTTCCGCATTATTCTGGCCCTCAATGACTAAACAGGAGGACGCAGCATGAGCGCGCAATTGACCCAGGTTCTGGACGCCATCGACGCCGCCAATGCCCAGGATCCCAGCCTGGAGGACGGCCAGCCTGCCGCGCTGCTTTATGGCCAGCGTATGAGCGAACAGCAGATGCGCCTGTTCCCCGATGCCTCCGACGCGCTGCAAATTGCCGCCCGCGGCCAGCATGTGGAGCGCTGGAAGCTGCAGCGCAGCAGCTATCCTGAAGGCCGCGCCGGCTATCTCGCCTGGCGCAAAGCCGAAGCCGAACACCACGCCCAGGTGGTCTCTGCCCTGATGCAGGAGGCAGGTTATGGCGCAGACGATGCAAACGCCGCCGCAAGGATGCTGCGCAAGGAAGGCATCAAGCGCGACGATCAGGTGCAGGCTCTGGAGGACATCATCTGTTTTGTCTTCCTGAAGTGGTACTTTGCCCCCTTTGCCGCTAAACACCCGGCGGACAAGGTCCAGCGCATTGTCGAAAAAACCGCCCGCAAGATGTCGCCTGAGGCCCGCGCCCGGGTGCTGACAGAGTTCGACCTGCCCGGAGATCTGGCCGGCGCCTTCACCGCCTGACCAAACCCGCCGCCGCACACGGCTTTGCGAGCCGCCTGTAACAGGGCATTGCATTTGCGCCCTCACACCCCATGTTCTGCGACAAGTAAACAGGCGGGAGGACACCATGACCAAATACACTAAAAATCCGGACGCCATTGCCGCCCTCTCCGAGGAAGAGTTCTATGTGACCCAGAACGCGGGAACAGAACGCCCCGGCACAGGCAAGCTGCTGAGTAACAAGGAGCCTGGCATTTACGTCGACATCGTCTCGGGCGAGCCGCTGTTTGCCTCCTCGGATAAATACGAGAGCGGCTGCGGCTGGCCCAGCTTCACCAAACCCATTGAGACCGCACATGTGCAGGAACTGGAGGACCGCACCCTCGGAATGATCCGCACCGAAGTCCGCTCCACTCATGGCGACAGCCACCTTGGCCATGTCTTCCCAGATGGCCCAATGGACCGCGGCGGCCTGCGCTATTGCATCAACTCCGCCTCGCTGCGCTTTGTCCATCTGGACGATATGGAGGCCGAGGGCTATGGCGCCTACATCAACCAAGTGGAGGTCGTGAATTGAGCACCACCGAACGCGCCGTCCTGGCAGGCGGCTGTTTCTGGGGCATGCAGGAACTGATCCGCAAGCGCCCCGGCGTCATCAGCACCCGCGTCGGCTACACCGGCGGCGATGTGCCCAATGCTACCTATCGCAATCACGGCACCCATGCCGAGGGGATCGAGATCACCTTCGACCCCGCCGTCATCTCCTTCCGGGAGATGCTGGAGCTTTTCTTCCAGATCCACGACCCGACCACGCTGAACCGCCAGGGCAACGATTTGGGGATGAGCTACCGCTCGGCCATCTACTACGTCGACGAGACGCAAAAAGCCGTGGCCGAGGACACCATCGCCGATGTGAACGCCTCCGGCCTCTGGCCCGGCAAGGTGGTGACAGAAGTCGAGCCCGCGGGTGATTTCTGGGAAGCCGAGCCCGAGCACCAGGACTACCTGCAGCGCCTGCCCAACGGCTACACCTGTCATTTCGCGCGTCCCGATTGGGTGCTCCCGAAACGGAACGCCGCCGCAGAATAGGCTCTAACAAGCCAGTATTCAGCCCCGCCCAGTACGGCGGGGCTTTTCAAATCGAGGCCATTCCAGGCCCCAGCGCTTCTTCTGGCCTAAAATATCCCCGCCGGCGGCAGCGGGTTTTCATGGAAAACCCGCATTTCTAAAGCTGGCCTAATCGGCCGCCACCCGCGGCCGTCCGCTGGCTTCCACCGTCAGCGTACCCTCAACAAAGACCTCCCGCGATTCCACCTGTGCTGTGCGGATATCCCGCTCCACATGCACGTGAATATCCTCGGCACCGGCCTCTTCCGCCGCACCGCGGGCCTCTTGCGTCAGGGCCGTCTCCAGCGCCTCCAGCGCTTCTCTGGACTCCGGATAATCCGCCGGCCCGCTCTCCAAATGAACCCGGTACTTGCCCTCAGCGGGCGAGGTTACGGTGCCGCTGCGCCGCATAGTGACGCGGCCCACCACGGCACCAATGGCATTGGCGACCCCGGCATGTTCCGGCAGGATCATATTGCAATGCAGCCGCTCCGCCACCGCCGGGTAATAGCTTGGGGCAGAGGCGCCAAGCCCGACAACATCCACATTCAGCACAGCATCAAGCGCCAACAGGCCACGGTGCCGGGCCAGCCCCTTTTGCAGCAGCACATGCCGGGCCAGCTCTTTCTCCGGCAGGCCAAAGCTTTCCGCTTCTTCGGCAAAAGCAGACTCTAACAAGGTCAAAGCGGTTTGCTCGGTCAACTGAGCAATGATCATCTGCGCCAACGCTCCTGCATCCTGTGCCACCATATCACCGCTGCCAACCCTGCGGCGGGCAAACAGTGTCAGCGCTTTCTCCGCCGCCTCGCGGTCCCAGGCGTGCACCCGGCCCAGAACGTGGCTCGCATCCGAGGGAGACACGCCAGAGACCTGCACCAGCCCGCGGTCCACCAACCGGTTCAAGGAGCCGTGCTCCATCCGGGTACGCAGTATTTGGCCCAGAGGATGCACCTGCATCCCGATGCGTCCCAGCAGCCCGGCTTCGCGCTCGCTCAGACCCGCAACCGGCACCCCCGGCACCGCCCGCACAAACCGGCCGTCATACTCGCCCACTGTGCTGTTGCGCAGCTGCTCATCCAGCGCGGCGTGCACCACCTCAGGCGCATCCGTGGCAATCAATGACACCGGCACCACCCGGCGCGGCCCCAAGGTCAGCCCGCCCGCCAGGCCGCTGGTGTTCAAATGCACCTGGCTGTCGCCGCCCAGGCCGGTGGTGCGCATCGCCACCGCCTCGACCATGGTGCGGAATTCGCCAACCCGGGCCCCCGCCGGATCAATCGCCGGCTTGCCATCCTTGATCAGCGCCACATCCGTTGTGGTGCCGCCAATGTCGCTCACCAGCGCATGATCCGCCCCGGTCATCCAGCGCGCGCCGACGATTGAGGCCGCCGGGCCGGACAGGATGGTCTCAATCGGCCGCTCCCGTGCCTGCCCGCCGCTCATCAGCGCGCCGTCGCCGCGCACGACCATCATCGGCGCCTTGATACCCAGATCGCGCAACGTGTCCTGCGCCCGCCCGATCAGCCGGTCGATCATCCCTATAAGCCGCGCGTTCAGCACCGCGGTCACCGCCCGCTTAGGCCCGTTCAACTTGGCCGATAGCTGGTGCGAACAGGTGGCGGGCGCCCCGGTCATCTCGTGAATGATCCGCGCCGCCTCAATCTCATGCGCTGGATTGCGGGTGGCAAAAACCCCGGCAACCGCAAAGCCGGTTACCCCCTGACCCTCGGTGCGCAGGAACATCTCCAATGCCTCCACGTCCAAGGGTGCCGCCTCGCTGCCCGCATGGGTGTGCCCGCCGGCAAGCACAAGCGCCGGATCCCCTTTCAAGGCATCCTTCAATCCGTGCCGGTCCAGATCGCTCTCGGCAAAACCAATATAGATCAGCGCCACACGGCCGCCCTGGCCCTCGACCAGCGCATTGGTGGCCAAGGTGGTGGACAGCGCCGCCAGCGACACCTCCTCCGGCTGAACTCCCGACTGTTCCAGCACCGCCCGGATCGCACCGCCAACGCCAATCGCCAGATCCTGCCGCGTAGTCAGCGACTTGGCCGAGGCGATTACCTCTTTCTCGTCGCGGATCAGCACCGCATCGGTATAGGTTCCGCCCGTATCCACACCCAAGAGCAGCGTCATGCCCGGTCCTCTCCGCTTCTGTTCGCCGGACAGGGTCTAACGCCTATTTGCGCCGCGTCCATCCTGTTTGCGTCACGAAAGCTGCTGAACTGCCCATCGCGCCGCGTCCGCAACTGCCGGATCGGGGTCCTCCGCCAGCCCGCGTGCCACGTCCTGAAGGTCCGGCTGGCCGGAATTGCCGATGGCATAGAGCACATTGCGCACAAACCGGTCCCGCCCAATCCGCTTAATCGGTGAGCCGGAAAACACTGCCCGGAAAGCCGCGTCGTCCAGAACCGCCAGCTCCGCCAGTTTTGGCGCCTTCAGCTCATCGCGCGCAGCATAGCGCATGTCACTCGCCGCCACCGCAAACTTGTTCCAGGGGCAGGCCGCCAGACAGTCATCGCAGCCATATATCCGGTTGCCCAGTTTTCCGCGCAGCTCTTCATCCACCGGCCCCTTGTGCTCAATGGTGAGGTAGGAAATGCAGCGCCGCGCATCAACCTGATAGGGGGCCGGAAAAGCATCCGTCGGACAGCTGTCCAAACAGGCCCGGCAGGACCCGCAGCGGTCCCGCTCAGAGTCATCGGCAGGCAGCTCAATTGTGGTGAAAACAGAGCCTAGAAAAGCCCAATTCCCCCAATCGCGGCTCACCAGATTGCTGTGCTTTCCCTGCCAGCCCAGTCCAGCCGCCATCCCCAGCGCCTTCTCAGGCACTGGCGCGGTATCAACAAAAACCTTGACCTCGCAGTCCTCCCCTGCCTCCGCAATCAGCCAGCGCGCCAGCCGCTTCAGCCGTTTCTTGACCAGGCCGTGATAATCCTTGTTACGGGCATAGACTGAGACTGCTCCGCGGTCGGCCTGGCCCACCACTGCCATCGGGTCCTCGTCCGGCGTATAGCTCTCCGCCAGCATGATCACCGACCGCGCATCCGGCCACAGCAGCGCCGGGTCGCCCCGCCAATGGCTGCGCTCCGCCATCCAGCCCATCTGCCCGTGATACCCGGCGTCCAAAAACGCCCGCAGGCGCCCGGGCACCTGCGGCACGTC
This sequence comes from Leisingera sp. M658, assembly GCF_025144145.1. NCBI lineage: Bacteria > Pseudomonadati > Pseudomonadota > Alphaproteobacteria > Rhodobacterales > Roseobacteraceae > Leisingera > Leisingera sp. M658. The sequence continues at coordinate 4,207,472 of NZ_CP083546.1, read as the reverse complement.
CCACGGACGGCAGACCCGGCAGGAGACAAACCCCTCGGCCAGTGCCTGTGCCACCAGCCGTTCTTTCAGCGCTGCAGTCATCTTCTTTCTGGTCCCAAATACCCCGGGGTGAATTGGGCCAAAGGCCCAAGAGGGGCAGCGCCCCTTGCCCCGTTGATATCAGAAATCCAGATCAGTGTAATGCGGCGGCGGCCGGAACCCCGGCACCTGATCCGCCAGGATCGACCGGAAAGCAGGCCGCGACTTGATCTTGGCGTACCAGTCCTTGACCACCGCCGAGCGGTTCCAGTCCACATCCGAGATATAATCCAGCGACGACAGATGCGCAGCCGCGGCAAAATCCGCCAGCGTCATCATATCGCCCGCCAGCCAGCGCCGGTGGTCCAGCAGCCAGGCCATGTAATCCAGATGGTATTTGATCGCCTTGGCGCCGGCTTTCACATTGCGGCTGTCAGGATAGCCCTCACCGGTGATCTTCTTGTTCACCCGCTCATACAGCAGCTTCGACGTCACTTCGCTGTGGAATTTGTCATCGAACCAGCTGACCAGCCGGCGCATCTCATAGCGGCCTTCGGCATCGCGGGGCATTAGGCATGGCTCAGGCCGGGTTTCTTCCAGGTATTCGCAGATCGCCGCGCTTTCGGCCATCATCTTGCCATCCAGGCGGATCACCGGGATCTTTGCCGCCGGGTTCCGGCGCAGGAAATCAGCATCCTGCTCCCAATAGCGCTCCTCGACCAATTCCACCTCAATTTTCTTTTCCGCCAATGACAACCGCACCTTGCGGCAAAACGGGGACAGGGGAACGTGATAAAGGCGCGCCATGGCTACAGAGGGTCTCCAAAAAACTTACAGCGGATGGCCCAGCAATGCCCCGCCAGCAGGAAAGATTCAATCCTCGAAACAGGCCGCCCGCCCGTCTGCGCGAATGGTGGCCGCCCCATCGGCGATCTGTGCGGCACGGCGCTGCACGAAACCGCTGGGCCGGCGGGCAGAGCGGTCCTTGGGATTGGGCAGCACAGCGGCAATCAGCGCTGCCTGACGTGCACTCAACTGATCCGGGCCAACACCGAAGTATTTGCGCGCCGCAGCTTCGGCGCCAAACACGCCCTCGTCCATTTCGGAGACGTTCAGGTAAACCTCAAGAATCCGCCGTTTGCTCCAGACAATCTCCACCGCCGGAGTCAGCAGCGTCTCCAGCACCTTGCGCGGCCAGCTGCGGCCTTGCCACAGGAACACGTTTTTGACCACCTGCTGCGAAATGGTAGAACCGCCGCGGGCACCGCCTGCCTCAATCGCCGCCTGGATAGCGCGGGCATCGAACCCCCAGTGACGGCAGAACTGCGCATCCTCGGCGGCCACCACCGAGCGCGCCAGAACCGGAGCGATCTCCTCCAGCGGCACCCAAATCCGGTCCACCTCACCCAAGCGGCGCTGTTCTGCCCAGATGGTGTGGGTGATCGGCGGGTTCACCACCGAAAACAACAGGATGAGGAAGACGAATCCCGCCGCCGCAGCCAGCACCGCCCGCAACAGCCAGCGCCGCAGCCAGCGAAGGGGCTGGACCTTCAGCTTTACCGCCTTCTTACTGCTCTTGGCTTTCTTCTTTTTCGCAACTGCCTTTGCCATGCCCCTCTATAGGCCAGCATGCCCCCGGTAACCAACCGCCAAAAAGAAAACCCCGCAAGCATTTGCCTGCGGGGTCCAATTACCAGCCTCTAACTTGGCTTATTCCGCCGGAACGGCCGCCTGTTCCTGCATCACCGGATGTGCCAGCTTGCCAAGCATCTCTTTCGGGCAGACCTGCAGAAAGTTTGCCTTTTCGATGTCCCAATGCTGCAGGATCTCTGCGGCCTTGCGGCTGCCGGTTTCCTCCAGATGGCGGGCGATCAGGGTTTTCAGCTCACCCTCCCAATGCGCCACGGTGACCGGGCAGGTGACCAGCGATTCCATGTTCATCATGGTTTCAGCCTTGCCGTCGGGATCATAAAGATAGGCCATGCCGCCGGTCATGCCCGCACCAAAGTTGGCGCCGATTGTGCCCAAGATCACGGCCACACCGCCGGTCATGTATTCACAGCCGCAGGCACCGCAGCCCTCGATCACAACCGAGGCACCCGAGTTCCGCACGCCGAACCGCTCGCCTGCGCGGCCGGCTGCAAACAGGTAGCCGTCGGTGGCGCCGTACAGAACGGTATTGCCGATAATGGTGTTTTCAGACGCATTCAGCGGGCTGACCTGCGGCGGGCGCACCACGATGGTGCCGCCCGACAAGCCCTTGCCTACATAATCGTTGGCATCACCCGACACTTCCAGCTTCAGCCCCGGTGCAGCAAATGCGCCCAGCGACTGGCCGGCCGAACCTTGCAGCTTCACCGTCAGATGATCCGGCTGGAACGAGTTCCGCATGCCGAAATTGCGCACGATATGGCTGGAAGTGCGGGTGCCCACGGTGCGGTGAGTGTTCTGCACCGCATAAGACAGCTGCATCTTCTCGCCATCCTGCAGGAAGCGGGCGGCGTCGCGCACAATCTCCGCATCCAGCGTATCCGGCACTGCATTGCGGTCCTTGTCGCGGTTGTAAACGATGTTGGCCGAGCCATCGACGGTGATCAGCAACGGGTTCAGATCCAGATCGTCCAGATGGGCGGAACCGCGCGACACCTGCGCCAGAAGATCCGCCCGACCGATCACCTCATCCAGGCTACGCGCGCCGATGGAGGCAAGGATTTCCCGCACTTCCTGCGCATAGAAGGTGATCAGGTTCACCACCTTGTCGGCATTGCCGGTGAACTTGCCGCGCAGCGCTTCGTCCTGGGTGCAGACCCCCACAGGGCAGGTGTTGGACTGGCACTGGCGCACCATGATGCAGCCCATCGCGATCAGCGCTGCGGTGCCGATGCCGTATTCCTCGGCCCCCAGCATTGCCGCCATCACGATATCGCGCCCGGTGCGCAATCCGCCGTCGGTGCGCAGCGTCACCCGCTCGCGCAGGTTGTTCATCGCCAGCACCTGATGCGCTTCGGTCAGGCCCATCTCCCACGGCAGGCCCGCATATTTGATCGAGGTCGCAGGCGACGCCCCGGTGCCGCCGTTGTGGCCCGAGATCAGAATCACATCCGCCTTTGCCTTGGCCACGCCGGCGGCAATTGTGCCAACGCCAGAGGACGCCACCAGCTTCACCGTCACCTTGCAGCGCGGGTTGATTTGCTTCAGGTCGTAGATCAGCTGTGCCAGATCCTCGATCGAGTAGATGTCGTGGTGCGGCGGCGGCGAGATCAGAGTCACCCCCTTGGTCGAGTGGCGCAGGCGGGCAATAAGGTCAGTGACCTTCATCCCCGGCAGCTGGCCGCCCTCGCCGGGCTTGGCACCCTGGGCAACTTTGATTTCCAGCTCTTCGCACTGGTTCAGGTATTCAGCAGTCACACCAAAGCGCCCCGAGGCCACCTGCTTGATTTTCGCAGAGGGGTTATCGCCGTTTGGCTCCGGCACGAAGTGCGCCGGATCTTCGCCGCCCTCGCCCGAATCCGACTTGGCGCCAATCCGGTTCATCGCCACGTTCAGCGTCTTATGCGCTTCGGGCGACAGCGCCCCCAGCGACATGCCAGGTGTCACGAACCGCTTGCGGATCGAGGTGATCGATTCCACCTCCTCAATCGGTACGGCATTGCCCAGCGGTTTGATGTGCAACAAGTCGCGCAGGTGGATCGGCGGGTTCGACTGCATTTTGGCCGAATACTGTTTCCACAGCTCGAATGAGGCTCTGTTGCAGGCCATTTGCATCATATGCATCGAGGTCGCTTCCCAGGCGTGGGTCTCACCCGACTTGCGCGCCTTGTAGAAACCACCGATCGGCAGCACGCCTTCGGCTGAGGTCCAGGCCTTGGCGTGGATCTCCTCCGCCTTGGTCTGAATGCCGGTCACACCGATGCCGGAAATGCGCGAGGTCATGCCCGGGAAATACTCGGCGCACATGGCGCGCGACAGGCCCACGGCTTCAAAATTCAGACCGCCGCGATAAGATGACACCACCGAAATCCCCATCTTGGCCATGATCTTCAACAGACCCTGGTCAATGGCTTCACGGTAACGCGCAACGTTTTCGGTCAGCGAGCCGTCCAGCAGACCGCGGTCAATCCGGTCAGCCAGCGAATCCTCGGCCAGATAGGCGTTCACCACGGTTGCACCGCAGCCGATCAGCACCGCAAAATAATGCGGGTCAATGCACTCAGCTGACCGCACATTCAGCGAACAGAAGGTACGCAGCCCCTTGCGGGTCAGATGCGAATGCACGGCAGAGGTCGCCAGGATCATCGGCATCGCCACCTTGCCCGCGCCTGAAAACTGGTCGGTCAGCACGATATGGCCGGCGCCCGAGCGCACGGCTTCTTCGGCCTCGGCCCGGATCCGCTCCAATGCTGCACTCAGCGACCCGCGGCCCGGCGCAAAGGAACAGTCGATCTCGGCCAGCGGCGCGTTCAGCTGGTCCACCAGCTTGTCCCACTGGGCGTTGCCGACAAAGGGGCTCTCCAGCACAATGATCTCGGTCTGGCTGCTGTCTTCGTCCAGCACGTTCTTGAGGTTGCCGAAGCGGGTCTTCAGCGACATCACCCGGAATTCACGCAAACTGTCGATCGGCGGGTTGGTCACCTGGCTGAAGTTCTGGCGGAAGAAGTGGCTTAGCGGGCGGTACATCTTCGACAGCACCGCAGACGGCGTATCATCGCCCATCGAGGCCAGCGATTCCTTGCCGTCCTCGGCCATCGGCGCCAGGATCTGCTCCAGCTCCTCGATGGTATAGCCGGCGGCAACCTGACGGCGGCGCAGCTCTTCGCCGGTGAACAGCGGCTGCTCAGTGGCGCTGGCCAGGGTAGTGTCCAGATCGTTAATCCGCTTGACCCAATCGCCGAACGGCAGCGCACGGGATAGTTTGTCCTTGATCTGCTGGTCGTTGAACAGCTTGCCCTTCTGCATGTCGACAGCCAGCATCTGGCCCGGACCCAGCGCGCCCTTCTCGACCACGTTTGCCTCGTCGATCGGAACCATGCCTGCTTCGGAGCCGGCAATCACCAGCCCGTCGCCGGTCACCACATAGCGCATCGGGCGCAGACCGTTGCGGTCCAGGCCGGCACAGACCCAGCGGCCATCGGTCATCGCCAGCGCCGCGGGTCCGTCCCAGGGTTCCATCACCGAGTTGCAGTAGGAATACATGTCGCGCCAGGCCTGCGGCAGCTCCACCGCCTGCTTGGACCAGCTTTCCGGCACCAGCATGGTTTTTGCCATCGGCGCCGACCGGCCCGCACGCACCAGAACTTCGAACACACCATCCAGAGCCGCCGAGTCCGACGCGCCGCCCGGCACGATCGGCTTGATGTCTTCGGCATGGTCGCCAAAGGTCGCCGACGCCATGCGGATTTCATGGCTCTTCATCCAGTTCAGGTTGCCCTTCAGCGTGTTGATCTCACCGTTATGGGCCAGCATCCGGAATGGCTGCGCCAGCCACCACTGCGGGAAGGTGTTGGTGGAATAGCGCTGGTGATAGATCGCAAAGGCGCTCTCGAACCGCGCATCCATCAGGTCGGGGTAGAATACCGCCACCTGCTCGGCCAGCATCATGCCCTTGTAGATGATCGACCGGCAGGACAGCGAGGCAATATACAGGCCCGAAATCGCTGCGGCATTGGCCGCCTTCTCAACCCGGCGGCGGATCACATACAGCTCGCGCTCAAAGGTTTCCTCGTCCACGCCCTTGGCGTTGGAGATCAGGATCTGCTCGATCTCGGGGCGGGTCGCGTTGGCCTTTTCACCCAGGCAGGTCACGTCCACAGGCACATGACGCCAGCCATAGATGGAATACCCCATGCGCAGAACTTCGGTTTCCATGATGGTCCGGCAGCGTTCCTGGGCGCCGAAATCGGTGCGCGGCAGAAACACCTGGCCCACCGCCATCAGCTCATCCTGGCGCGGCTCGTGGCCGGTGCGGCGGATCTGGTCGTAAAAGAACGGAACCGGGATCTGCACATGGATACCGGCGCCATCGCCGGTCTTGCCATCGGCATCCACCGCGCCGCGGTGCCAGATCGCCTTCAGCGCATCGATGCCGGCCTCAACCACCCTGCGGCTTTTCTTGCCGTCAACGGAGACCACCAGTCCCACACCGCAAGAGGAATGCTCTTCCTCCTCGGAATACAGGCCGTTTTCAGCCATCCACTTGCGCTTGGCTTCCTCGGCGCGCACCCAATCGGCATCATATTTGGTCATTGGCTGGTTCCTTCTACGGAGGGGGCAAACATCTCGATCACGTCAGCGCCGGTCAGCTTCCGGCTGCTGCTGTCGAAGGCGTAACCCGCTGGCTTTTTGTCGATGTAAAGTTCCAGGCGCAATTCATTGCCGCCTGCGTTTTCAAACAGGCCAGCCGACATCTGCGTCTGGCCCTTATGTTCTCCTGTGGTCATCCGGTACCACAGCGCCGATCCGCATTTGCCGCAGAACGCCCGCTCAGCCCAGCCCGAGGACTCATAGGTCTGCACCGGACCCAGCGCGGCGTAACCGCTGGCCGCCTGAAAGCTCAGGAACGGGCCGCTGGCCCAGCGCTGGCACATCTCGCAGTGGCAGGCGGAAATGGAGGCGCGCGCGGGCGTGGCGGTGACAGTCACCGCGCCGCACATGCATTGTCCCTGCAATTCGCTCATGTCCATCTTCCTTCTGCTGGCTGGGTCAGCAATGCTGACCTTGCTGCGGTTCGTCGCTGCTCCGCCGGTGCACAAGGGGTGCACAGACGATGTACAGGGGGTGCCGGGTTATTCCGCCGCCACCGCGGCCTTGCTGTTGAAGTTCTCCAGGATCGCTTCCGCGCAATCGCGGCCGTCCTTGATCGCCCAGACCACCAGCGACGCGCCACGCACGATGTCACCCACTGCATAGACGCCGCCCAGCTCGGTGGCGCCGGTCTTGAACGCCGCCTTGACGGTGCCCCAGCGGGTCACCGGCAGCTCCGGCTGGTTCCACAGCACGGGCAGCTCTTCCGGCTCAAAGCCCAAGGCCTTAATAACCAGATCGGCCTCCTCAATGTAGTCCGCGCCTTCGATCACTTCCGGCGCCTGGCGGCCCGAGGCATCCGGCTGGCCCAGGCGCATCTTCTGCACCATCACGCCGGCCACCTTGCCGCCCTCATCGGTAAAGCCCTTGGGCGCCGACAGCCACTCAAAGATCACGCCTTCTTCCTCGGCGTTCTGGGTCTCGCGCTGCGAGCCAGGCATGTTAGCACGGTCACGGCGGTAGAGGCATTTGACCGATGTCGCACCCTGGCGGATCGAGGTCCGCACGCAGTCCATCGCGGTATCCCCGCCGCCGATCACCACAACCTTCTTGCCTTCGGCATTCAGGTCGCCGTTGTCGAACTCAGCAACTTCGTCGCCAAAGCTCTTCTTGTTCGACGCGCACAGGAAGTCGATTGCCTTGACGATGCCTTCTGCACCGCTGCCCGGCATCGCCAGGTCACGCGATTTATAAACGCCGGTGGCGATGATCACCGCATTATGTTTGGCGCGGATATCTTCAAACGAGATGTCTTCGCCAACGTTGCAGTTCAGCACGAAGGTCACACCGCCATCGGCCAGCAATTTATTGCGGCGCTCTACCACGTCCTTTTCAAGCTTGAAGCTGGGAATGCCGTACATCAGCAACCCGCCGGCGCGGTCATAGCGGTCGTAGACGGTGACCTGCACACCGGCCTTGCGCAGCATGTCCGCCGCCGCCAAACCGCCGGGGCCGCCACCGATGATGCCCACACTTTCGCAGCGTTCAGCCAGCGGTGCTGCGGGCTTCACCCAGCCGTTTTCCCAGGCGGTGTCGGTGATGTATTTCTCGACCGACCCGATGGTCACGGTGCCATGTCCCGACTGCTCGATCACGCAGTTGCCTTCGCACAGGCGGTCCTGCGGGCAGATACGGCCGCAGATTTCCGGGAAGGTGTTGGTGGCCTGCGAGGTCTCGTAGGCTTCTTCCAGACGGCCGGTTGCGGTCAGGTGCAGCCAGTCGGGGATGTTGTTGTGCAGCGGGCAGTGGCTCTGGCAATAGGGCACACCGCATTGGCTGCAGCGGCTGGCCTGCTCTTCCGCCTTTACTGCGGCATACTCCGCGTAAATCTCATTGAAGTCTTCTTTGCGCACACTTGCGTCACGCTTTTGAGGCATGTCGCGTTCGATCTGCACGAATTTCAGCATCGGTTGCTTGGCCACGGGCTGGACTCCATCGCTTGTCTGGCTGCGCTGGCACCTTTTCGGGTACGGGTACGCTTTATGTCAATATTGCTGACCTATTTAGCCAGCTCTTGAATTCTGATACCGTGTTTCACGGAAATGTACAGGATTATTAGGCCCGAACCGGACCTGAATATCCGCTTTCCAATCCAGAGCCGGGATTTATACAGAGTCGCGACAGTTTACGGCCCATCCGCGGCCAGCGAAGGATGATTTCAGCATGCCGCTTTTTCAGCTGATCCTGATTGCGTTGATCCAAGGCATCACCGAATTCCTGCCAGTTTCCTCCTCCGGCCACCTGATTCTACTTCCCGGATTGACCGGTCTGGAGGATCAAGGCCAGGTGATCGACGTCGCTGTGCATATAGGCACGCTGGCGGCAGTGATGATCTACTTCTGGAGCGACGTGCGTGAGGGGCTTGCCGGCCTGCCTCGTGCCCTGACCGGCTGTACGGATACGCCGGGATCCAAACTCGCCTTGGGGCTGATCATCGCCACCATTCCCACAGTCCTGTTCGGGGCTGTGCTGCATTTCACCGGCCTCAGCGATGCGCTGCGATCAATGACAGTAATCGGCTGGACCATGCTGGGCTTCGGGTTGGTGCTGTACTGGGCCGACCAGAAAGGCGCCGAAGTGAAACAGGCTGGCGACTGGGGCGTCCGCGATGCGCTGGTCATGGGGCTGTGGCAGATGCTGGCGCTGATCCCAGGCACCTCGCGCTCGGGCATCACCATCACTGGTGCGCGGCAGCTGGGCTATACCCGCGAGGACGGCGCCCGCATTGCCATGCTGATGTCGATCCCGACCATCATCGCCTCAGGTGTGCTGCTGGGAACCGAGGTGGCACTGGAGGCCAACACCGCTCTGATACGCGATGCGGGCATTGCCGCGGTGCTGGCGATGGTGGCGGCGCTGGCCGCACTTAGTCTGATGATGCGGCTGCTGCGCTCGGTCAGCTTTACGCCTTATGTGATCTACCGGGTGATTCTGGGTGTTGTCCTGCTGGCCATCGCCTACGGCAGCTGAACTTGAAATCAAAAGCGCGGGGAGATCCCCGCGCTTACTAATCCTTAAACCGGTAACAATATCAGGCGCCGTTGCGCAGATTCCGGGCCGAGTTCGTCATTTCGTCATACTGGCCGGAGGGGCGGAATTTCCACAGGTAATCCGGCAACACCGAACCCACAGTCACCGGGCTGATACCCAAATCACCGAAACCCTTGGCGCCCTCGGACACCACATTGTCCGCCTTCAAGTTCCGCAGCTGGTCGCGTGTCAGCACTTTGTTCTCAATCAACTGAAAACTGGCCGCCTGCAGCATGTCGAACCCGAAGGCCACCAGCCAAGCGGCAGGGCGCGGCAGCGACAGGATCATGCGGCGCCGGTGGATCACCTCAAGCATCTGCACCATAAGCGCCCGGAAGCTTTTCACTTCAGGACCGCCAAGTTCGTAAATGCCGCGCTCGGCCTGGCCCAATGCCCCCTTGACCGCGGCCCTGGCCACATCATCGGCAAATACCGGCTGGAACTCGATGCTGCCCGCAGCGATCGGAAGCATCGGCGACAACCGGGTCATGCCGGCAAAACGGTTAAAGAAGCCGTCCTCGGTCCCGAAGATTACCGACGGGCGCAAAATCACTGCACCGGGAAAGCTTTGCAGCACCGCGGCTTCTCCAGCGGCTTTGGTTTTGGCATATTCGCTGGGACCGTCCGCATCGGCGCCAATCGCCGAGATATGCACCAGGCTGGCCACCCCCTGCTGCGACGCGATGCGTGCAATACGGCCTGCGCCTTCCGCATGGATGGCGCCAAACGAGTTTTTACCGAGTTCGTTCAAGACACCTACGCAATTCACAACTGCATCTGCGCCCTGCATCACCGCAGCAACAGACATATCATCGCGGATATTGCAGAACACCGGTTCAACCTGGCCCGGAACGCCGTAGGGCTTCACATGCATGGCTTCGTTGGGACGGCGCACGGCCACCCGCACCCGCCAGCCTTCCTTGGCCATGCGCCGCGCAATGTAGCGGCCCACGAAACCGGATCCGCCATAGATCGTGACCAGTTTGGACATCATTTGGCTCCTGAACTTAGCTGCCCCTAAGCTCTAGCGCCGCAAGGGGCGCCAAACAAGGCGCAAAACCGGGGCTGCGGCTGCAATGACGGCAGAAACTGCAAGAGCCGTTAACAGCTTGCGATGAATTGGGCGGGTTGGTTAACCCCGCTTTCAACCCTCCAACACTAGAATGGTGTGATGCAGCGGTAACATCAGTATCTGCACGTGTTCAGGAGGTCAGTCTTGATGGTTAGTGAACAGGACAAAAAGTTGATCCGGCAAAGCTTTGAAAGCGAGCGGATGAACATCGAAGCCTTTGTGCCGGCATTCTACGGAAATTTCTTTGCCGTCTGCCCGGATATCCGGAGCCTGTTTCATGAAGATCTGACCCAGCAAGAGGGAAAGCTGCTGGCCTCGCTGACCCATATCGCCGAAGCGCTGGATGACTCCGGCCGGTTGGATTCGATCTTGCAACAGCAAGGTGAAAAGCATCGCAAACTTGAAGTATCAGATGCCCATTTCCATGGTTTCATAAGCAGTTTCACCAGTGCCCTTGCTGACACGCTGGGCCCGGACTGGAACAGCGAAACACAGCAGGCCTGGGTAAGATTCCTGACTCATGTGGCATTTAAGATGGACTTTCTCACTCGTCGATAGGGCGGTCTGGACCGGCATTCCAGCTTAGGTTGGGTCTTCGGCGGTTTTCCGTTTGACGCCCCCAACGAACCACCTTATACGCCGGTCTCACGACACCTGCCCAGGTGGCGGAATTGGTAGACGCGCTAGCTTCAGGTGCTAGTGTTCGTAAGGACGTGGAGGTTCGAGTCCTCTCCTGGGCACCATTCCCCGAAGAAAAATTCTGCACTTCGCAGCTTCAGACAGGCATATGCTGAAGCGCGAATGCGCCTGCCGTTTCCGGCAGGCACAAGGGCAGATTTCAGGCCGCCGTGTATTGCGGAGCCGTCGCCAGAAACCGGCCATAAGCGCTGGCATCCGGCGGTGCAAATTGCTCAACCAACGGGTTGGAACGCTTCCACTGCGCCGCCCCCATATCCATCAGCAGCTCGTCAAAATGCTTGAAATGGAACGGTGCCGAGCACAGTCCGCCATAGATCTGCGCGGCAGGCCGTTCCTTGCGGCGCCAATCAAGCATCATTTGGATGTTGTCCTCCATCTCTGCCCGCGAGGGCTGCTTCTCCAGCTTGCCGTCGGCAAAGCGGACCAGCCAATTCGCCACCAACTCCGCTGATAGGATCGTGCAAAAGCTGGAGTTGAAACCGACAAAGCCCATCTCCGGCAGGTCCGGGTTCACCGACAGCCGGTAGGTCCGGTACTGGCCATCAGCCTCGATCAGCTTGTCCAGATGCCGCTGGGCCAGATAGGGGATGCCCAGCTTCCAGCCCACTGCCGAGATCACCAGGTCAGCGCCGATTCTATCGCCGTTTTCCAGTACTGCCTCATCGCCCTCATACCGCGAAATCGTTGTGCGCCGCGGAATGATCGAGCCGCTTTTCAATCCTTCAAACAGACCCGGCGTCACAATCGGAACCGAACAGGATACATCCTGTTCGATCGGCATATCGGGCACCATATCCCACTTCTTCAACCCCAGCTGCAGCTTCAAAAGCGTCTCTAACCCGCGGAAATTGACCCAGATCAACGGTTTCGCCAGGCTATAGATTGCCTTGTGCAGCCAGCTGCGGCCCCAACCGTTGAACTGTGCCTCTTGGGCCCGCATATAGAGCAGCTTTTTGAAATTGATGCCGCCGACGAAATACGGAATCCGCCAGACATTCTGCCGGTAAACCAGATGCACCTGCCGCGCACCATTCTGCACTGCATTCACCGCCACATCGGTGGCGGATTTTGAGCCGCCCAGCACCACCACCCGCTTACCGCGTGCATGGCCTGGGTCGAGGTACTCTGAGGAATGCATAACTTCCCCGCCTTGCGCCGTAAAATCTTCCTGCCCGGGATGGCTGAGGATGTTCTTCTCTGAAAACTGGCCTGTGCAGACGACAGCGAAATCCACGTCCTGCACGCGGGTTTCGCCGTCCGTCTTGACCACCAGCCGCCAGCCCGGCTGCCCGTCCGGGCGCCGGTCCATCTCCTGTACAGCGGCGTTCAATTGAAAATGCCGGTGCAGGTCGTGCTTTTGAGCGTAAGAATGCAGATAGGCATGCACCTGCGGTCCCTTGGGCCATTCAGGGTACTCCTGCGGCATAGGGTGGTCGGTATAACAATAAAGTTCCTTGGGCGATTGCGTCTGCACCCCAGGATAGGAGCGCGATGGCTCCCATACTCCACCAAGGTCATGGCTGCGATCAAACCCCAGAACCTGATGCCCCTTTTCCGCAAATGCCTTGGCTGCCGCCAGACCGCTTATTCCGCCGCCGATCACGGCAACCGTTTTGCGCTTTACCATGTTCCGCTCCCTCATTCCGCCGGGGGCGGCAGGAAGTCGACCTCATGCAGCGCCGAGATCCGCACCAGTTCTTCCGGGTCGGTCACGCCGTCCAGCGCACAAAACAAATCGAACAGCCTGCGCGACGGAGCCACCCCAAAGACACAAGAGGCCGCAGTGCCCGAACGGTTAAAGATGCCATGCGCCACACCCATTGGCATCCGCACAGTGTCGCCCGGCCCGGCCCGGAAAACATCACCGCCGAATTCCACCTCCAGCGCGCCCTCTAACAGGGTGATCCACTCATCCTGCACGGGATGAATATGCGGCGGCACAAATGTGCCATCCGGGATCAGTGCGTGCCAGATAAACGCGTTTTCGCTATGCAGCTTGGGCGTGTAGGTGTGGCCAACTACGTTCCAGGACAGGCCTTCCAGCCCCTCGGCCGCCTTGGTAATTCCCCGATCCAATGCCATGCTTTCCTCCCATTTTTTTCCTCCCAGCAGCCTAGGGGCGGCTCCACAAATGGATTATCCAAAATGCGCAAAATAGCGCAGACTGCCATGATTGCCTGACCCGGCAACCGTGTTAGGCTGCGTCAATGACCACACAACAGGCATCAACCAGGCGCGAGCCCTTGCGCGCGTGGCGGCAATTCCACAGCCGCGACATTGATGAGGCCCGCTCGCTTGTCGCGCAAAAATTCTGCGATCACCGGCTGGAACCAGCGGGGCAGGCCCGCGGCTTTGGTACCCGCCACAACCACGTCTGCGGACAGCACCTCTCTCTAAATTACCTCAGCTATGGATCCACGGTGCAGATCGACCCCGGTGAGCTGCAGGATTTCTATCTGGTGCAGGTACCGGTCAGCGGCCATGCGCATGTGGCCAACGGAGCAGAAACCGAGGAGTCGGATTGCCGCGTTGCCACAGTGCTGAACCCGACACGGGCCACCCGGATGACCTGGCATGCCGATTGCCGGATGCTGCTTATGCAGATCGACCGGAAAGCTTTGCATGAAATCGCGGAACGCGCTGCCGGGCTTACTCTGGCCGAAGCCGTGATTTTCAACACTGCCGTTCCCGTATCAAAAGGGCCTTTGCACCGTTGGGCACGCCAATTTGCCGCCTGTGTCCACGCCACCGACGCGCAGGCAGGGTTCGGCACCTGGAGCCGCCTGCAGCAAAGCTTGATCGAAGAGCAGCTGATCCTGGGCTTCCTGACCAATCAGCAAAGCAACATCTGCCATCTTCTGTCACCGCGGACAGCGGCCGGCAGCAGCCATCAGATCCGCCGTGCACGGGACTTCATTCACACGCATGCAGGAGATCCTGTAACCGTTTTAGAAATAGCCGCCGCGGCAGGATGCAGTATCCGCAGCCTGCAAACCGGCTTCCGTCGGACCTTTGGTTTGACGCCGGTGGCGTATCTGCGCGATTTGCGGCTGGATCTGGCTCACTATCTGCTGTTGTCCCGGCCTCCTGAAACGCCGGTCAGCAGCATTGCTTATGACTGCGGCTTTTCTCACTTAGGCCGGTTTTCCCAGCTCTACCGCGACCGGTTTGGCGAGTTGCCCAGCACTACCTGTGCTGCACGGAGAAAACCAGAAAAACCCGCAGGATCCCCACTTGCGCGGTATTCAAGCAGCGTTTAAACGGGCAGCACTGTTTTCCGCTACAGGCAGAAAACAGCGCCGGTGTAGCTCAGCTGGTAGAGCACGTCATTCGTAATGATGGGGTCGTAGGTTCGAGTCCTATCACCGGCACCACCCCCTCCATATTCCATACCCCCGTTGACCTAGGGCAACGATGCCTGCCCCGGAACATAGGAACTCCTTCGCAACGTACATGGGCAACACTTCTCCAGCCCCTTGGTATAGGAACTAGCAATCCATGTTCGCGACGTGGGAAGGATACACGTGCCGCATTGTAATCTAACCAATACAGACGTCACACACCTACCTTGGCCAACTGGTGACAAGCCCCTTCAACAACCAGGGCCAGGCCTCATACTGTGTTTGTTTCTTGCCATCATGATGGCCTTGCTCACAAGCCGATCCGCCTTAGGCACTGGTCCGAAATTCCACGGCCAACTCATCTTAACTTGTGCAGTATACAGTCGTGATTATTGAAATCCGGATTTTGCCAGGCAGGCCGGTCCATTTTCGTTTGACGCTGCCTGCGACTCCGCTTATACGCCGGTCCCACGACACCTGCCCAGGTGGCGGAATTGGTAGACGCGCTAGCTTCAGGTGCTAGTGTTCGTAAGGACGTGGAGGTTCGAGTCCTCTCCTGGGCACCATTCCCCGAAAAATGCACTTCGCCTCCAGCCGGCACCCGCCCTATCCTCGGGTTTGCTTGTTTCTGCAGGCTGATGGCCGCCCATCTCTGAGAGCTAAAGGAACGGCAGGAAATCCCGCCATTCCTTGCTATATTTGCTGTCTCAATTAGGCTCTTTGATCTGCTCCTGAGCCTCTGACACTGGTTCCTGACCGGATTCCAGAACCTCAGCCTCTTCCACCGTCTCCGAGGCCTTTTCTTCCGGAGCACCAATAATCAGCGGCAGCATATGTGCTGCTGCAAGACTGGCAACTTCCGGCGTTTCCGGCCGCTTCCAGGACAGGGTGTCAAAGCTGGCGCAATGCTCGCAAACCGGCGCCCATTCCGCGTGAATATGGTTGCAGCTATCACAGACCCATTGCGGCCCGCGCGGAGAGGTCAGCGCCTTGGCCAGCCAGCCCTGCACAACCTTGTCACCGGCCCCTTCGCCGCGCTCGATCGCAGCCATCAGCGTCAACCCGCGGGCGTCGGGTGCACGCTCGACCAGATCATTCAGCCAGCGGCGGGCTTCGGGGAAGTCTTCGGCGACAATGTTCAATTCGGCCATCATCAGCCGGGTCTCGTCATCCTGCGGTTTGAGCCGGGCCAGCTGGTCAAAGCGTTTTACGCGCTCTGCAGCGCTTTCCTCCGGTTCGATCTCTGCAAAAGCATGGGCCAGATCGGGATGCGGCTGGCTTTCCCAGGTCTTTTTCAGCAGCCGGGCTGCCGGGCGTTTCTTGCCCTTGGCGATATAGGCACGGGCGGCCATTGCCGCAGCCGGCACCAGATCCGGTGACAAGCGGTTGGCCTCGATTGCCTGCTCCTGCTGCTCGACCGTCGCGCCTTCGTCCAGAATCCCCTTGGAGGCCGACAGCGCCAGCACCGCGTCGCGGCGCTTGAACACGTCGCGCGGCAGGGTGCCGGTCTTGAGCTTGGTGGACAGTGTCTTGCGGGCACCGGCCCAATCCTCGGCCTGGGCTTGCAGACGCAAAAGCGTATCCTGAACTTCCTCATGTTTCGGACGCAGCGCCAGTGCTTTCTCGGCCAGCTGGAGGGCTGTTTCCGTATCGCCTTCGGACAGCTTCTGCTTCATGATCCCGCGCACACCGACAAAGCGGGTCGGCTGGTTCGACAGCAGCCGCTTATAGGCTTCGGCAGCTTTGCGAGTGTCGCCGCTCATCTCTGCGGCCTGTGCCACCAGCAGATCGGTCAGATCCGGCTTTTGCAGGTATTTCTCGGCCCGCGCCGCCTTGGCCAGCGCCAGACGCCCCTCGCCGGAGGCCAGCGCCATCAAACCATCGGCAAGCGCCTGATAGCCTTTGCGCTCGCGCCCTTTGTCCCAATACCGTGACAAGGCGGTCTCATCACCATTCAAAAAATGCAGCGTGGCAACCAGAAGCGACAGCAGCTTGAGGAACAGCCAGACTCCAAAGACCAGTACGCCCAGCGCAATCACCGATTGCAGCGCACCCAAAGTGTATTCAGTGCCGGCTACGGTGATCTGCACACCGCCGGCAGTTTCCATCAGCAGACCCGCGCCAAATGCCAGAAGCGCGATAATCGCGACGAAAACGAGGATCTTCAACAACGACCAGAGCATGGCGGCTTCCTTATTTGGCTTGCAGGCTTTGGGCCAGATCAGTGGCGGCAGTCACGGCTGCCACCCGCGCATTTGCAGCGGCTTCCCAGCTGGACAGGGCAGCGCGGGCAGAGGCGGACAGGGCAGAAAGTTCTGCCAATGCTTCCTGCAGCTTGCCCCCGGACACAGCCGCTTCGGCGCGGGACAGGACCGCATCCGTATCGTCCCCGTCCCTCGGAGTGACAGAGCGGGCACCCAGATGGCGATTCACGTAATCCAGCAGGCCGCTGCCGTCCTTTGTCTCCTCGCGGGCAGAGGCCAGCGCCTCGCGGGCAGCCGGTGCGAACCCGTCCCGCAAGGCAGACAGCGAGGCTACTCCGCTCTTCGCAGGGCCGGACAAGGCTGCCGGAACATCAACGCCGAGGGCCGCAAGCTCCTGCACACTGGGCGCATAGCTGTTACCGGTGTCCAAGGCAGAACGCAGCTGCGCCAGCTGCGTCTGGGCGCTGGCAATCCGTGCGGCCTCAGCACTTGCCGCGTCCATAGCCTGAGCGTCTGCCAGCATCTGTTCGACTTCGGAACGCTGCGCAGCCAAGCTGTCTTGCAGCTTGCCCAGCTCAGCTTCAAACGCGGCGACAGCTTCGGGCGAGGCGCCTTCCAGCGGCCGGGTTTCCAGTGCCGCAACACGGGCGGTCAAAGTCTCCAGATCCGCACGCAGCACCGCATCCGGGGCCTGCGCGGTTTTCAGCGGTTCGATGTCGGCGGCAAGAGTTTGGATCTGCGCAGTAAGGGGCGTTATGTCCGGGGGCTGGCTGGCCTCTACCTGCTGCTTCAATGCGGCCAAAGCCGCCTGCAGGTCCGACTGGCCGGTTTCCAGAGCCGTCAGCTCTGTGCCCTGATTTTGCAGCGAAGCCGGCAGAACGCTATCAAGCCAGCCGCCTTGGCCGACGACAAACCCAATGACCGCAGCCACGACGCCGCCCAGCACGGCTGAGCCGAATCCACCGCGCTTCTCTACCACACGTTCGATTTCGCGGGGCGGCTCTGCGTGAGCAACTGGCTCCATTGTTTCAAAGGCGGCTTGTTCATCCGGAGCCACCTCCAAATCAGAAGCCGCAATTTCGGTCTCGGTCTCGGTCTCGGTCTCGGTCTCGGTCTCGGTCTCGGTCTCGGTCTCGGTCTCGGTCTCGGTCTCGGTCTCGGTCTCGGTCTCGGTCTCGGAAACTGCGAACTCTGTGTCCTTAGAATCGTCAACCGTTTCGGCGGCGCTTTCGTCAATCACATCCTGTTGAAGCGCTTCAGCGGTGCCTTCAACCGGTTGGGATTCACCGGGACCAGGCTCAATCACGTCTTCCGGATTTTTCTTGTCAGCCACGCCGGCCTCCCCCTCGATTCCAAATATACATTTCGTGCGAACACGCCGGACACTACTCTGCGCGCCCCTTGCCCTCAAGCCGGGACAGCTGGGCTGCGGCATCAAAGACAGCCTCTGCCATGGCTTGGGCATCAGGTTCCTTACTTACGCGCAACACCTTGCAATTCAAGCTTTTCAATGGTTCTGCAACAGCCTGGCTCAGCGCAATCAGGTGCAAATGCGCAGCATCCCCGCATTGGCTGGCAAAATGACTCGCCGTTCTGGGAGAGAAAAGCGGCACGATCACATCTTTCTGTGCAGAAAGCACCGCTTGCGCCTCCTCTGACAACGCTAGAAGAACCTGATCATACACGGTTTGCGCACGGCAGGGGATACCGCCATCAGTAAGCCGTTGCGCAATCCCGCCCCGCGCATGGGCGCCCCGGAGATGCAACAGCGGTGCTTCCGGCGGCTGTTGCAGCATTCTTTCGACCAATTCATCCGCGCATTGCCCCAGGCTCACCGCCTGCCAGCCGGCCTCTGCCGCAGCCTTGGCCGTGCGCTCACCGACACAAAAAGCCGGCAGGCGCGCCGCAGTTTCACGTGAAGCGGCTTCCACCCCGTTGGCCGATGTGAAGATCACGCCTTTCATGCCATCCAGGCTGACTTGCGCCTGTATCGGCCGGATCTGCATCAGCGGCGCATAGACCACCTGCAACCCGGCACGGGCCCCTTGGGGCAGCCCGGCCACAAACCGCTCTGCCGCTGCCAGCGGGCGTGTCATCAGCAAAGGCACCATCGCGGGCTCCCGGGATTGTTTGCAATCCGCTTAGGTGGTAGCCCCGGCGGCAAAGCGATGCAACGGTAAGGCCATGACAAAGACCCTGACAATTCTGGGGCTGGAGAGCAGCTGTGACGATACCGCCGCCGCGGTGGTGCGGCAACCGGAGGGCGCCCAGCCCGAGGTTCTGTCTTCGGTCGTGTTCGGCCAGGCCGAGCTGCACAGTGCCTTTGGCGGCGTGGTGCCGGAGATTGCTGCCCGTGCCCACGCCGAGAAGCTGGACATTTGCGTGCTGGATGCGCTGGCTGATGCCGGGTTGAGCCTGAAAGACATCGATGCGGTCGCTGTGACAGCCGGCCCCGGGCTGATCGGCGGAGTGATGTCAGGCGTTATGTGCGCCAAGGGGATTGCAGCCGCCACCGGCCTGCCGCTGGTGGGCGTAAACCATCTGGCAGGCCATGCATTGACGCCGCGGCTGACAGACGGGATTGCCTACCCTTACCTGATGCTGCTGGTCTCTGGCGGGCACTGCCAATACTTGCTGGTGCGCGGGCCTGAGAATTTCACCCGCCTCGGCGGCACCATAGACGACGCCCCGGGCGAAGCATTTGACAAAACCGCCCGCCTGCTGGGCCTGCCGCAACCGGGCGGACCGGCCGTGCAGGCAGAGGCTGAAAACGGCGATCCCAAGCGCTACCGCTTTCCCCGCCCCTTGCTGGACCGGCCGGATTGCAACCTGTCCTTTTCAGGCCTGAAAACTGCATTGATGCGGATGCGTGACCAAATCGCGGCGGAAAAAGGCGGCCTTACCCGACAGAACCGGGCCGATCTGTGCGCCGGTTTCCAGGCCGCTGTGGTGGATACATTGGCTGAAAAAACCCGCCGCGCTATACGCCTGTATCTGGAGGAACAGCCCGAGCAGCCAACCGTGGCCGTTGCCGGCGGCGTTGCAGCAAACACCGCCATTCGCGCTGCGTTAGAGACTGTTTGCGCTGAGACAGGTGCCACCTTTACCGCACCGCCGCTGCAGCTGTGCACTGATAACGCCGCGATGATCGCCTATGCCGGGCTGGAACTGTTCAAGGCGGGCGCCCGCGACGGGCTGGACCTGACCGCCCGCCCCCGCTGGCCACTGGACCAAAGCAGCCCGGCACTGATCGGATCGGGCCGAAAGGGAGCCAAGGCATGAGTGTTTCAGTTCTGGGATCCGGCGCCTTTGGCACAGCTTTGGCAATTTCGTTGGCTGGCAAGGGCCCGGTGACCCTGTGGGCGCGCAACGCGATGAAAGCCCAGGCGATGCAGGACAGCCGCCGCAACGGAACCCGGTTGCCAGGCGTTGAACTGCCCAAGAACCTGCCGATCACATCCAATATCGGGAAAGCCTGCGAGTCCGATGTCCTGCTGCTGGCGGTACCGATGCAAACGCTGCGTGGCGCCTTGGAACAGCACAAGGATCACTTGACTGGAAAGACGCTTGTCGCCTGTTGCAAGGGTATCGAGCTGGACTCTGGCCTAGGCCCGGTGGCGGTCATCCAGGAAGTTCTCCCGAATGCCAGTGCAGCGCTGCTGACGGGGCCGAGCTTTGCCGCCGATATTGCGCGCGGGCTGCCAACCGCACTAACCCTTGCCTGCAAAGAGGCAGAGCAGGGCAAGGCACTGCAGGCACAACTGACCACGGCCAACCTGCGCCTCTACCGCACCACGGACACCATTGGAGCCGAAATCGGCGGCGCTTTGAAAAACGTGATGGCAATTGCCTGCGGAGCGGTCATTGGGGCCGGGCTGGGTGACAGTGCCCGCGCCGCACTGATGACGCGCGGATATGCTGAAATGCAACGCTTAGCGCTGGCCTGTGGAGCGAAATCTGAGACGCTGGCCGGGCTTTCGGGCTTTGGTGATCTGACATTGACCTGCAGTTCCGACCTGTCCCGCAACTATCGCTTGGGGCTTTCCATTGGCCGGGAGGAAGATTTCGATTCCACTATCACGGTCGAAGGGGCAGCCACCGCGCGGGCAGTCGCGGAGCAAGCCCAAAGGATGAATTTGGACATGCCGGTCACTCTTACGGTAACCAATTTGCTCGATCAGCGCTTGACGATCAGCGAAGCAGCGGCACATTTGCTTAAAAGACCATTAAAAGAGGAATAAAATGCTGATCGCATTGATTGCCCGTGACAAGCCCGGCCATTTGCAGACCCGGCTGGACAACCGCGACGCCCATCTGGCCTATATCAACGACACCGGTGCCGTTGCGCAGGCAGGTCCGCTGCTGGATCAGGATGGCAATATGGCCGGATCTCTGGTTATTCTGGATGTCGAAGACATGGCAGCAGGTGAAGCCTGGGCAGAGAACGACCCCTACAACAAGGCCGGCCTGTTTGAAGCTGTCGAATTGATCACCTGGAAAAAGGTCATCGGCTGATGCGCTACTGGCTGTTCAAATCCGAACCCTCTACCTGGGGTTGGGACGACCAGGTCTCCAAAGGTGATGCGGGTGAAGAATGGGACGGCGTGCGCAACTACCAGGCGCGCAATTTCATGCGCGAAATGAAGATCGGCGACCGCGGGTTTTTCTATCATTCGCAGAAAGAAAAATCCGTGGTCGGTATTGTTGAGGTCTGCGCCGAGGCCCATCCTGACAGCACCACCGAAGACGACCGCTGGGAGTGTGTTGACATCAAAGCGGTGCGGCCTTTTGCTAAGCCGGTTTCATTGGACCAGATCAAGTCCGACCCGCAGCTGGAAGAGATGGTATTGGTCAGGAACTCCCGCCTGTCTGTGCAGCCGGTGAGCGACGCGGAATGGGCCACCATCTGCGCGCTGGGGGAGACAGATTCCAGCTGATCTGCCAATCTGTTCCTAAGTGGCTGAAACCATTGAGGAGAACAGCATGGAATTCTTAAGTGTGATCGTGGCGGCTGCGGCGGCATTTGCGCTGGGAGCAGGATATTACGGCGCCCTCGCCAAACCGTGGGTCGAGGCCGCTGGTGTTGAATGTGATGAAGACGGAAAACCGAAGGGCGGCCAGAGCCCGATGATTTTTGCGATGGCTTTTGTGCTGCAGCTGATCGTTGCTGGCATGATGCGCCATGTGTTCACTCTGTCCGGCATCGAGACCCTGGGCGCGGGTCTGATTGGCGGTGCAGGTGTCGGATTGTTCTTCATCAGCCCCTGGATTGCCCTGAACAACATGTATGGGATGCGGCCGGTTAAGCTGACGCTGATTGATGGCGGCTATGCGACGCTGGCCTGCGCAATTGCTGGCCTGGTGCTGAGCCTGTTCTGAATTGAAAAAGGGAAGGACCTGAGGACAATCAGGACCTTCCCTTCCACCCCGCGTGCTCCACTATCCACCACACGCGTTTGAAAATCTGGTACCTGGCCGTCCTGGCCGGTGTCTTATGTGTAGCTCTTTGAAACACGATTCCGCAAATCAATAACCCTGACAATGCGAGCTAAATCAGCGACGCTGGAAGCTAGCCACATAATCTGCGTCACACCGCAGAACACGAGAAGCTTCTTGACAGATCGCCATATTAATTAACATAATTGTTAATTATGGAGTCACCAGTCAGGAAAGGCACGCAATGCCTGTAAGCATCCCTAACGAGAGCGCCGCCTACCGCACGGCCCGCAATGAACTGTTGCAAGCTGAGATCGGTTTGCGCGCGCAAACTGAAAAAGTTGCCGCCTTGCGACGGGCTTTGCCTGCCGGCGGGCGGGTTGCAGAGACTTATGAATTCCGCAGCACAAGCGGCGCTTCGGCATCCTTGCTGGACCTGTTCGGCAAGCACAGTGCCCTTGCGGTTTATTCTCTGATGTACGGGCCGGACAGCGAGGCAGCCTGCCCGATGTGTGCAGCGATTCTGGATGGCTGGCGCGGGCAAGTGTCCCATGTGCACGCGCGCATGGGGTTCGCGGTTGTCGCGCAATCATCGCCGGAACGGCTTGCAGCACTGCAGACCGCAAAGGGCTGGCAGGATCTGCCGCTCTATTCTGCTGCGGGCACTAGCTATCAGCAGGACTATTTGGGTGAAAGCAGCGAGGGCGCGCAGCTGCCGATGCTGCATGTTTTCACCAGGTCAGAGGACGGTATCCGGCATTTCTGGGGATCGGAGATGCTCTTTGAGCCAAGCCCCTGGCAGCCGCGCCATGTCGATACACTGTGGCCGATGTGGAACCTGTTCGACCTCACCCCTGAGGGGCGCGGCGACCATATGCCCAGCCAGCGCTGATCTGCGGCCCGGCAATAAAAAACGCCGCAGGATTGCTCCAGCGGCGCTGATTTTTTGAAAAGAGAAACCGCTTAGTAGCGATAATGCTCGGGCTTGAACGGTCCTTCCGGCTTGACCCCGATATAGGCGGCCTGCTCAGCGCTCAGCTGGGTCAGCTTAACGCCGATACGGCCCAGGTGCAGGCGGGCGACTTTCTCGTCCAGATGCTTGGGCAGGATATAGACGTCGTTTTCATAGTGGTCGCCGCGGGTCCACAGCTCCATCTGGGCCAGCACCTGGTTGGTGAAGGACGCCGACATCACGAAACTCGGATGGCCAGTGGCGTTGCCAAGGTTCAGCAGGCGGCCTTCGGACAGCAGGATCATGCGGTTGCCCGAAGGCATCTCGATCATGTCCACCTGTTCTTTGATGTTGGTCCACTTGTGGTTTTTCAGCGCGGCGACCTGGATCTCGTTGTCGAAATGGCCGATGTTGCCGACAATCGCCATGTCCTTCATCTCGCGCATGTGCTCGATGCGGATCACGTCCTTATTGCCGGTGGTGGTGATGAAGATATCCGCGGAACCGACTTCCTCTTCCAGCAGCACCACTTCAAAACCGTCCATCGCAGCCTGCAGGGCGCAGATCGGGTCGGCCTCGGTGACTTTCACCCGGGCGCCTGCACCGCGCAGGGAGGCGGCAGAGCCCTTGCCCACGTCACCGTAACCGCAGACCACAGCGACCTTCCCGGCCATCATGGTATCGGTGGCCCGGCGGATGCCGTCGACCAGCGATTCCTTACAGCCGTATTTGTTGTCGAACTTCGACTTGGTGACCGAGTCATTCACGTTGATCGCCGGGAACGGCAGCTGCCCGTTCTTCTGCAGATCATAGAGGCGGTGCACGCCGGTAGTGGTTTCCTCGGACACGCCCAGGATCGCATCGCGGGTCTTGGTGAACCAGCCCGGGGATGCTTCCATGCGCTTCTGGATCTGCACCTTGATGACCGCTTCTTCTTCGGACTGCGGCACGGGAATGATATCCTCGCCCGCCTCGGCACGCGCGCCCAGCAGAACATAAAGGGTGGCATCGCCGCCATCGTCGAGGATCAGGTTGGGGCCTTCCTCGAACATGAAGGATTTATCCAAATAATCCCAATGCTCTTCCAGCGACTGGCCCTTGATCGCAAAGACCGGAATGCCTGCTTCGGCAATCGCCGCGGCAGCGTGGTCCTGGGTCGAGAAGATGTTGCACGACGCCCAGCGCACATCGGCGCCCAACGCCACCAGCGTCTCAATAAGCACAGCGGTCTGGATGGTCATATGCAATGAGCCGACAATGCGCGCGCCTTTCAGCGGTTTGCTTTCGCCGTATTCCGCGCGCAGGGACATCAGTCCCGGCATTTCGGTTTCGGCGATGTCCAGCTCTTTGCGGCCGAACCCGGCCAGCGCGATGTCCTTGACGATATAATCCCCGGCCATTGCCAGCTCCAATCCAGTTGCAAGTACAGTTGCAGGAGGGCCTAGCACTGCAATTGTTGATATTCAACGAAGATACCCGCAGCCGGAGCTTATGGCTCTGGCTTTTTATGGTGGAGCAGGCTGTTGGGGGGAGCCTGTCAGGCGGCCAATGTCAGCTTGGCGTGCCTGGGTCCGACGTATTTTCCGAAATGTGGAAGAATGAGGAACCGGTCGCGACAACGCAGCTGACCCCATTCGCATGTGTGACCAGAACCGTAAAAGTTCCGGTTTCATCCGACGACCAGACCTCGATCACAGTGGCCTCAGGACGGCTTTTCTGCAATCCGCCGGCGGTCAGCCGTTCGGAGTATCCGCTTTCCAGCTTTTGGGTCATGACCTCGCGGTCGCCGCAGCTGGCTGCCAAGGCTGGCGGCGCCGTCGCTGCCATGCCGAATAACAGAGAAATACCAAGAAGACGCTTAAACATGACAAACTCCTTTCCATTGCGTGTCACGTCACGAAAAGGGGTTGCCGCAGAGAGGGGGCGGTGCCCCTTGTATACCTATAATATTGGGCCGCGCAGTGCCTGTTTCAAACTCACAAGGCATAAACACTCCGTTTTTTGCCTGTGTTCAGGTATCCGGCAGCCAAACCCGGCAAGCATTGCCCGGTTGCCGCGCAACGGTTAGTCAAAGGGGTAAGTGCAGCGACAGGAAACCCTCATGCCCGCAAAACCCGCCCGCGCATGGCAGCGCATGCTGTCCGGCCGCCGTCTGGATCTGCTGGACCCGACACCGGTGGATATTGAGATCGAGGATATCGCCCACGGACTGGCGTTTGTTGCCCGCTGGAATGGTCAGACAATGGGGGATTTTGCCTATTCCGTGGCTGAGCATTCGCTGCTGGTTGAGGACCTTTTCAGCCGGATGAACCCAAAGGCACCGGTCAAATGGCGGCTGGCAGCACTGCTGCATGATGCGCCGGAATATGTGATCGGGGATATGATCTCGCCAGTCAAAGCTGCGGTGGGGCCGGGATATGGCGAACTGGACTTGCGGCTGACGGCGGCCATTCACCTGAGATTCGGGCTGCCCGCTGCCTTGCCCAAGACTGTGAAAGCGCAAATCAAGCGGGCCGACAAGATCAGCGCCTGGATGGAAGCGGTGCAGATCGCCGGCTTTTCGGAAAAAGAAGCCAGCCGGTTCTTCGGCCGCCCGAAACCGGAGGTTACCGCGGGGCTGAATATCGTGCTGCGCCCGCCGCTGGAAACCCGTATGGCGTTTCTGGGCCGCCATACAGCGCTGATGGCGCAGCTCTGATCCTCAGCGCGGGCTGCGTTTGGCCAGGATCCGCTGCAGGGTGCGGCGGTGCATGTTAAGCCGCCGTGCGGTTTCCGAGACATTGCGGTCGCATAGCTCATAGATCCGCTGGATATGCTCCCAGCGCACACGGTCGGCGCTCATCGGGTTTTCCGGCGGCGGCGGCAGCACATCTTCGTTGGCCAGCAAAGCGTTCATGATGTCTGTGGCATCGGCCGGCTTGGACAGGTAATCCGTCGCACCGATCTTGACCGCTGCAACAGCCGTGGCGATGGCACCATAGCCGGTCAGAACCACAACCCGGCTATCCGGACGTTTTTCCCGCAGCACTTCGACCACATCCAGACCATTGCCGTCTTCCAGCCGCAGATCCACCACCGCAAAGGCCGGCGGGCGGGCCGTTGCAATGGCACTGCCTGCGGCAACCGACCCCGCAGTCTCCACTGAGAAACCGCGCTTTTCCATTGCCTTGGCCAGACGCCGCAGAAACGGCTCGTCATCATCAACCAGCAGCAGTGTCTTGTCTGGTCCAATATCCTGCAGAGCAGTTTCGGCCATGCCCGGTCCTCCGCGAAGTTTTTGTCTGTTCACGCAAGAATATGTCCGGGCAGGGGGAAAGGTCAAACAGCTATCCTGCCTCAGATTTTTTCGATGAAGCAGGCGGTCTTGTCGGCCATCTGCTCCGCCGTTTCATCGCGGCGGAAGAATTCCACAAAGCCGTCCTCGGGCAGCACCAGATAGGAAAAGGTCGAATGGTCGACGAGGTAGTAATCCTCATCCCCTTCATTCTTCTTAAAGTAGGTCTTATACGCCTTGCTGGCGGCCTTCACCTGGTCCAGAGACCCGGTCAGCCCAATCATCTTTTCATGCAGGTTTTCGGCGAAATCGCCAACAGCTTCAGGGGTGTCGCGGTCCGGGTCGATGGAAATGAACACCGGTGTCACGCTGATGCCGCGCTCTGCCAGCACATCGACCGCATCCGCGTTGCGGGCCGAATCCATCGGGCAAACGTCAGGACAGAAAGTGTAGCCGAAGTAGACAATCGACGGCTCGGTGATCACATCCTTGTCGGTGACAGTCTCACCCTTTGCATTGACCAGCTCGAACGCCCCGCCGATGGTATCGGTGCCGCCAGCGATCTGGCTGCTGCGGCACTGTGCGAATTTGTCGCCTCCAGCCCCTCCGCGGGTCATAAACCAGGCACCACCCACAAGGGCAGCAACAAAAGCAACAGCAAAGAGAGCATAGACGCGGGTCATGAGATCACACTTTTCGTAAGGGAAGGGTTGTTGATCGTTTGCAGCGCCAGACCTATCAAGAAACACAGCCGATGCAACTGGCGCACGGCGTCACATCTGCGGGAGCAACGAACCTCATGAGCGATCGCATCTTCAGGCTGACAAGCGGCCAGGAACACAGCCACTGGATCCGCCTGCGGACCCTGATCCTGCTGCGCTGGGTGGCCATTGCCGGACAGATCACCGCCATTGCCGTGGCGCAGCACCGCTTTAACCTGCAGTTGGAGCTGGGCCTGTGCTATCTGGCCATTGGCATTTCAGCCGCCGGCAACCTGATCGCCATCTTCGCGTTCCCGGAAAACAAGCGCCTGACCGAGTTTGAGAATTTCCTGATGGTGCTGTTCGATCTGCTGCAGCTGGCCTTCCTGGTGTATCTGACCGGTGGGTTGAACAACCCCTTTGCCTTGCTGGTGCTGGGGCCGGTGACGATTTCCGCCGCCGTCATGGGGCTGCGCTCCACCCTGATCATCGGTGCCACAGCTGTTATTCTTGTCACCCTGATGGCAGAGTTCCACCTGCCGCTGCGCACCGAACAAGGATTCATCCTGCGCATTCCCGATGTGTTCATCTTCGGCAATTGGATCGCCATTGTCATCGCCATTCTGTTCATCGGCGCCTATTCCTTCCGGGTCAGCAACGAAATGCGCTCAATGTCGGATGCGCTCAGCGCTACCCAGCTGGCGCTGTCGCGCGAGCAAAAGCTGACCGACCTGGGCGGCGTGGTGGCGGCAGCGGCGCATGAGCTGGGCACACCGCTGGCCACCATAAAACTCGCCAGTGCCGAGCTGATCGAAGAGCTGGACGACCGCCCTGACCTGCGCGAAGATGCCGCGCTGATCCGTGAACAGGCCGACCGCTGCCGCGACATCCTGCGCGGCATGGGCCGGGTCGGCAATGACGATCTGCATTTGCGTCAGGCGCCGTTTTCAACCCTGGTGACCGAAGCGGCAGAGCCGCACATGAACCGCGGCAAATCCGTTATCTACCATGAGGAACCGCTGGAGGGAGGTGACTTTCAGCAGCCAACAGTTATGCGTAAGCCCGAGATCATCCACGGGTTGCGCAACCTGGTGCAGAATGCAGTGGATTTCTCCCACTCCACCGTCTGGATAGATGCTGCCTGGAACAACGACCGGATCATTTTGCGGATCTGCGACGATGGCCAGGGATTTCCGCCGCATCTGCTGGGCCGCATTGGCGATCCGTTTGTGCGCCGCCGCCGGGGCGAAAACGAGCTGAAGCAGCGGCCCGAGTACGAGGGCATGGGTCTGGGTCTTTTCATTGCCAAAACGCTGCTGCAGCGCACCGGTGCACAGCTGAGATTCGCCAATGGCGCAGACCCTTTCCAAACCCTCAGCCCCTACCGCGAACGGCGCGGCGCCATTGTCGAGGTTGCCTGGCCACGCAAAAAAATCGACGCCATGGCAGACGGCGGCCCTGTCATTGGGAAAAATATACCTTTAGAAATTTAACTATTCACTTTTGGGCAACCAATTAAACTTGATTTAACCATTATTAGGGAACCATGCGGGTAAACGAGAGCTGAACTGGGCAGGACGACATGCAGGACTTCGCTTCGATCGAATGGTTTGTACTGGCAGCGCTTTGTGCTGCAACCGCGGCGGCGGCGGTCTGGTGGCTGTCACCTAATCCGCGCCGCAATGGCATGGAACATGATCTTCTGGCCGGCGACGGCCGCACAGATGCGGTGTTCCTGTTTGACGAAAACAGCCTGATCGGCTGGTCTTCGGGCGCGCGGAAATTCATTGGTGACCAGGCGGAGAACTTTGACTGGGGCATGCTGCGCGACCAGCTGGCCCGCAGCTACCCGGGCCTGCCGCAGTCACCGGGCTTTCTCAAAGATGTCGGCCCGCTCGTTCTTTCCGGCACCGCTTCTGCCGAAAGCCGCGAGGCGCATTGCGAATGGATCGACGGGGTCACCCGCGTGCAGCTGCGCCGCAGCACCTTGGAGGAACAGAACAAATCCCTTGATCAGGAACTGACCACACTGCGCGCTGCCGTGCATCAGGCGCCCTACCCGGTCTGGCTGCAGTCGGAGGAGGGCAACGTTACCTGGTCCAACCTCGCCTATGACGACCTCAGCCAGAAGATCCGCGGCCGCAATGCCGACTTTGCCGAGCCCCTGTTCACCGACCTGCACGACCCGATGAACAGCGGCAAGCCGGAGCGGATCTACATCCCGCTGCCGGAAAGCAACAAAAAACTGTGGTATAACGTTTCCACCACAGAAACCGAAGCCGGCTGGCTGTGTCACGCGGTGGATGTGAATGCCGTGGTCGACGCCGAGGTTGCCCAGCGCAATTTCGTGCAGACCCTGGCCAAGACGTTTGCCCAGCTGTCGATCGGTCTTGCGATTTTTGACCGCAACCGCCAGCTGGTGCTGTTCAATCCGGTGCTGATCGACCTCACAGCCCTGCCCGCCAATTTCCTCAGCTCGCGGCCCAATCTTTTGACCTTCTTCGACCGTCTGCGCGACCAGCGGATGATGCCGGAACCCAAAAGCTACTCCAGCTGGCGC
The DNA here is from genome assembly GCF_025144145.1 of Leisingera sp. M658. Lineage (NCBI taxonomy): Bacteria > Pseudomonadati > Pseudomonadota > Alphaproteobacteria > Rhodobacterales > Roseobacteraceae > Leisingera > Leisingera sp. M658. The sequence goes on along the minus strand of NZ_CP083546.1, from coordinate 4,177,885 downwards.
CACCAGATGGCCGACCTCTTGGAGGCCGCGGCTGAAGGCCGCTATCAGGAAACCTGGTCGCTGCCATCGGGATCCGTCTACAAGGTTTCGGGCCGGCCGCACCCGGACGGCGCCATTGCCTTCCTGTTCGAAGACATCACCGCCGAGGTCACACTCACCCGCCAGTTCCGCTCAGAACTTGAGATGGGCCAGTCAATCATGGACCAGATGGACGAGGCGATTACAGTCTTTGCCAGCGATGGCAGCATGACCTTCTCTAACAGTGCCTATGGCAGCCTCTGGTCAATGGATCCGGAAGCCAGCTTTGCCAAAGTCTCGATCATGGATGCCAGCCGGATCTGGCAGGACACCTGCGCGCCGACCCCTGTCTGGGGTGAGATCCGCGATTTTGTCGCTGGCGGAGACGGGCGCGAAGCCTGGTGGTCGCACGTCCAATTGCGCGACGGCACGCGCATGATCTGCAAGGTCTCCGCAATTCAGAACGGTGCTACGATGGTCAGCTTCCGGGCACCGGAAACCGTGGCCTTGCCGGCAGGCCAGCAGCGCTTCCCCGCTATCAGCAAGGGCTAGGCCCGGAAACCGGCTTGCAGCAGACCGGCGGCGGCGCCATTCTAGCGCCATGACCACGGATACCGCGTCCTGCACGCTGAACTCACCGGACGAAACGGCCCGATTGGCCGCACAGATCGCCGGGGCCCTGCGCCCCGGCGATTGCCTGTTGCTGGAAGGGGTGATCGGCGCCGGTAAAACCCATTTCGCCCGCCATTTGATCCAATCGCTTATGGATGTGCCGGAGGACGTCCCTTCGCCCACTTTTACTCTGGTGCAAACCTATGACGTGCCCGCCGGTGAGCTGTGGCACACCGACCTTTACCGGCTGTCGTCTCTGGATGAGCTGGAAGAACTGGGTCTGATCGAAGCATTTGACAGCGCCATCTGCCTGGTCGAATGGCCCGACCGGCTGGCCGAACTAACCCCCGCCCACGCCATCCGCCTGAAACTGGCGCTGGATCCGGAACATGAAGACCGCCGCCATCTGACGCTTAGCTGGAGCGACATGAAATGGCGGCCCCTGATGGAGCGCATCTGCGCATGACTGACCGCAACACCCTGTGCGAAACATTTCTCTCGGCCACGCCTTATGGCAACTGGCAACGCGGCCCGCTGGCCGGCGATGCCTCCAACCGGCGCTATGAACGGCTGACGGCTGACAATGGCAAAACCGTTGTGCTGATGGACGCGCCGCCGGAAAAGGGCGAAGATGTCTGCCCTTTCATCCGCATTGCCGAATACCTGCGTGCCCAGGGTCTCAGCGCCCCGGAGATCCTGGTTCAGGATGTTGAGAATGGCTTTTTGCTGCTGGAAGACCTGGGTGATGATCTTTTTGCCCGTGCCATCCTGCGGAAACCGGCGCTGGAAAAGGAACTCTATGAAGCGGCCACCGATGCGCTGGTTTCCTTGCACCAAGCAACGACGCCGGATCTGGAACCATATGGCCCGCGAATGATGGCTGAAATGGCCGGTCTTGCGCTGGTGAAATACCGCGACGGCATCCTCGGCGGTCATGATCCTGACTTGCAATCCAGGTTCGAGGATCACTTCGAAGACATCCTGCGTGAAACTGTCAAAGGCGATCCAGTTCTGGTTCAGCGTGACTACCACGCCGAAAACCTGCTGTGGCTGCCGGACCGCGTCGGGGTGGCGCGCGTCGGTTTGCTGGACTTTCAGGACGCCCGCTCCGGCCACTGCGCATATGATCTGGTGTCGCTGCTGCAGGATGCCCGCCGAGACGTGCCGGCCACCGTCGAAATGCGGATGATTGACAGGTATTTGTCTGCCACCGGAGTGGATGAGTCTGGTTTCCGAACCGCCTATACCGTTCTGGGCGTGCAGCGGAATCTTCGTATCCTTGGCGTCTTTGCCAGGCTCAGCCTGGAATACGGCAAACCTCATTACGTGGACCTGATCCCGCGGGTGTGGGACCATTTTATTCGCGGGCTGGAGCATCCTGCACTGGCTCCGGTTGCGGATCTGCTGCGTGAAAGCCTGCCACCCCCAACCCCGGACAATCTGGATAGGCTGAGGCCCTGATGCAGCGCTCTCCTGATGCCGTCATGCTGTTTGCCGCTGGATTTGGAACCCGGATGCGGGAGCTGACCCGCGACAAGCCGAAACCGATGATAGAAGTCTCAGGACGGCCGTTGATCGCCCATGCGCTGGAGCTCGCCCAAGCCGTCCGGCCAGCCCGGATAGTGACAAACCTGCATTACAAGCCAGAGCCGCTAAAGGCCTTTTTAGAGCCTCAAAATGTGCGCATCAGTCTCGAATCCCCCGAGATTCTCGACACCGGCGGCGGTCTGCGCCAGGCTTTGCCGCTGTTGGGAGACGGGCCGGTTTTCACCATGAACACCGACGCCATATGGAAGGGTCCGAACCCATTGGAATTGGCCCTGCAGGCTTGGGACCCCGGCCGCATGGACGCACTGCTGGTCTGTGTGCCACTGGAACGTGCAGCGGGCCGCACCGGTGGCGGGGATTTTGCGGCTGATGCCGAAGGCCGCATCAGCCGTGGCGGAAAGTTAGTCTATGGCGGGGTTCAGATCCTGAAAACACAGGATCTGTATCAGATTGAGGAGCAGGTGTTCTCACTGAATGTCCTGTGGAACCGGATGGCCGAAGCAAACCGGCTGTTTGCTCTGGAATATCCTGGCCGCTGGTGCGATGTGGGCCATCCAGAGGGGATCACACTGGCCGAGGATCTGATAGCCGCAGATGATGTTTGAACCTTCCGCAAAACCGCGCGTCTTTGCCCTGCCCTGCGGTGTCGACTTCCCGCATGCCCTGGCTGATGGGCTGCGCATCCGCAGCCAGGGCCAGCCGCCCGAGGCGTTGGCAAAGGTTGAACTGATCATCAACACCTCCCGTATGGCGCGGCGTGTCCGCACCTTGTTTGACAACGGCCCCGCCCTGCTGCTGCCGCGCATGCTGCTGCTGACTGATCTGGCACAGCGTGCCACGCTGGACGGGCTGCCGCCTGCTTTGCCGCCGCTGCGGCGGCGGCTGGAACTGTCACAGTTGATCGCAAAACTGTTGGATGCGCAGCCCGACCTGGCCTCCAGGGCGTCGCTTTATGACTTGTCCGACAGTCTTGCCGCGCTGATCGACGAGATGCAGGGTGAAGGCGTCAGTACCGATGCGATCCGCGATCTGGATGTTGCAGACATGTCCGGTCACTGGGCGCGGGCGCAGGCCTTTATCGGGATCGCCGATGAGTTCACCGGCCTGCATGAAGGTGCGATAGATGCCCAGGCGCGGCAGCGGCAGGCGGTGCTGAACCTGATCGGGCAATGGCAGGAGAATCCGCCGCCGCATCCAGTGATCCTGGCCGGCTCCACCGGTTCGCGCGGGACGACACTGATGCTGATGCAGGCCATCGCGCGGCTGCCGCAAGGCGCGGTGGTGCTTCCCGGCTTCGACTTTGACCAGCCGGAACATGTTTGGGACAGGCTGGATGATCCGATGATCTCGGAGGACCATCCACAGTACCGGTTCCACAAACTATTGAAAGAATTGGAACTTTCACCAGGTGACGTGCAGTTCTGGACTGATGCACCGCCAGTCTCTTCTGAACGCAATCAGCTGGTCTCTCTAGCCTTGCGTCCAGCCCCAGTGACTGATGCCTGGATGAGCGAAGGCCCAAATCTGTCTGGTCTGAAACCGGCCACAGATAACGTTACCCTGATCGAGGCCCCCAACCCCCGCGCCGAAGCGCTCGCCATTGCTCTTCGACTGCGCCAAGCAGCGGAAGACGGGCAAACAGCCGCGCTCATTACGCCGGACCGGATGCTGACCCGCCAGGTCTCGGCAGCGCTGGACCGCTGGGATATCCTTCCTGACGATTCTGCCGGCCAGCCCCTGCAGCTGTCGCCGCCGGGCCGTTTTCTGCGCCATGTAGCAGGTCTGTTCTGCAAACCGCTGGCATGCGACAGCCTGCTGACACTGCTGAAACACCCGCTGACCCACGATGGCGCGGACCGTGGCAATCACCTGCGCCAAACCCGCGAGCTTGAGCTGTCCCTGCGCCGAAACGGTCCGCCCTTCCCCGATGCCGCAGCATTTGCCGGATTTGAAAAGGGACGCAATCTGACCCCAGGCTGGACGTCCTGGCTCAACGCCTGTTTCGCAGATCAGGAGATCGCAGGCACCCTTCCCTTGACCGATTGGGTCCGGCGTCTGCGCGACCGCGCTGAATACATCGCTGCCGGCAGCCAATCAGACGGCAACAGTACACTGTGGGACAAGAAGGCTGGTCAGGCCGCGCGCTCTTGCATTGAAAACCTGGAAGCCGAAGCCCCCTATGGCGGCGACATGTCCGCCCGCGATTTTGCCGATCTGCTGGGTGCGTTGCTGAGCCAGGGCGAGGTGCGCGACCGCGATGCGCCCTATGGTTCAATCATGATCTGGGGCACCTTGGAGGCGCGGGTGCAAGGTGCCGATCTGGTGATACTCGGCGGCCTCAACGAAGGCAGCTGGCCAGAGGCCGCCAGCCCCGATCCTTGGCTGAACCGCCAGCTGCGCAACCAGGCCGGCCTCTTGCTGCCCGAACGCCGCATTGGCCTGTCAGCGCATGACTTTCAACAGGCCATCGCTGCACCCGAAGTCTGGCTGACGCGCGCCGAACGCTCGGAAGAAGCAGACACCGTGCCCTCGCGCTGGCTGAACCGGCTGACCAACCTCTTGTCCGGACTGCCGGATCAGGGCGGCCGGGATGCGCTGGAAGCTATGCGGACGAAAGGCCGCCAGTGGCTCGGCCGGGCAGAGGTACTGGAACAGCCAACACCGATCCCGCAAGTGCCACGCCCCTCGCCGCGGCCACCGGTTGCCGCCCGCCCGCGCCGGCTCACCATCACGGAAATCCCCCGCTTGATCCGCGACCCTTATGCGATTTACGCCAAGCACGTACTGCGGCTGAAACCTCTGAACCCGCTGGTGCAAGAGCCGGACGCCTTGCTGCGCGGCATTGTGGTGCATGAGGTGTTTGAGCAGTTCATCAAGGAAGCCCAAACGGATCCTTCCCTGCTGACTGCCGGTCACCTGATCGGCAAAACCCGCCAGCTGCTGGAAAGCCACGTCCCCTGGCCGGTTGCACGCATCCTGTGGCACAGCCGCATCCGCAAGATCGCCGGAGACTTTGTGCTGGCTGAGCGGGAACGCCAGGCACGTGCCAAACCGGTCGCCTTTGAGGCCAAAGGCAGCACCCGGCTGGACCCTCTGGATTTTACCATCGCCTGCCGGGCCGACCGGATCGACATGGACGACCGCGGGTTCCTGCATCTCTATGACTATAAAACCGGCGCGCCGCCCTCGGAATCGCAGCAGAAGAAGTTCGAAAAGCAACTGCTGATCGAAGCCGCCATGGCCGAGCAAGGCGCCTTTGACGGCCTTGGCCCCGCAGAAGTGGCCCGCGCCCTGTTCATCGGGCTTGGATCCAGCATGAAAGAAGTGCGTGCGCCGCTGGAAGAAGAACCGCCCGCCAAGGTGTGGGACGAGCTGCACACTCTGATCGGGGCCTATTTTGAGCCTGAACAAGGCTATTCGAGCCGCCGCATGGTGTATCGCGACGACATCGCCGGCGACTATGACCACCTTGCGCGTTACGGCGAATGGGATCGCAGCGCCACGCCGCAGCCGGAGAACTTGTCATGACCATCCGCGACGCCGCCTCCGAGGCGCAGTTCCGCGCCGCACGCCCCGATGCCTCTACCTGGCTGGCGGCCAATGCTGGATCCGGCAAGACCAAAGTTCTGACCGACCGGGTGGCGCGGCTCTTGCTGAAGGGCGTGCAGCCGCAGCACATCCTGTGTCTGACCTACACCAAGGCCGCCGCCAGCGAGATGCAGAACCGGCTGTTCAAACGGCTGGGCGAATGGGCGATGCTGAGGGATCCGGCGCTGGTCTCTGCCTTGACCGAACTGGGAGAGGTCAACACCGGCGCCGGCGACCTGGCACAGGCCCGCACCCTGTTTGCCCGCGCGATTGAGACGCCAGGCGGGTTGAAAATCCAGACCATCCATTCCTTCTGCGCCTCGCTTCTGCGCCGTTTCCCGCTGGAGGCCGGCGTCAGCCCGCAATTTTCAGAGATGGACGACCGCGCGGGCCAGCTGCTGCGTGCGGAAATCATGGAGGATTTCGCCCAAGGATCCGAGGCCCATCTGGTCGACTCCCTGGCGCGCCATGTCAGCGACAGCGATTTTGAGACCCTGACATCCTCCATCTGCCAGCGCCGCGCCGATTTCGGCCAGCCGTTGGGTTGGGAAGGGCTGCTAGAGCTGTTTGAGCTGCCTGAGGGTTTTGACGAAGCCGCACTCGAAGCCTTGGTGTATTTAGGCGGCGAGGAAGAACTGCTGCAGCGCACTCGCCAGATGCTGGGGCAGGGCGGTGCGACCGATCAAAAGGCAGCTGCAAAGCTGACTGGCATAGCCAAGCCGGCTCTTGCCGACTTGAGTACGCTGGAAAGCATCTTCCTCACCGGCGCCAGCGCCAAAGAGCCGTTCACTGCCAAAATCGACAAATTTCCAACCAAAAAGCTACGCGAATCGCATCTCTCGCTTATGGACCAGCTGGAACCGCTGATGCTGCGCATCGAGGATGCCCGCACCAAACGCCTGGCCTTGGCTGCCGCTCGCAAGAGCCATGATCTGCATCGCTTTGCCGCCGCCTTCCTGCCGGAGTATGAGCACCGCAAACAGCTGCGCGGCTGGCTCGACTTTGACGACCTGATCCTGAAGGCCCGGCAATTGCTGAACGATCCGGGCGTTGCCGCCTGGGTGCTGTACCGGCTGGATGGCGGCATCGACCACATTCTGGTGGACGAGGCACAGGATACCAGCCCGGTGCAATGGGACGTGATTGAGAAACTGGCACAGGAATTCACATCCGGCGTTGGTGCGCGCTCGGATGTCGAACGCACGATCTTTGTGGTCGGTGACAAGAAACAGTCGATCTATTCTTTCCAAGGTGCCGATCCGGATGCCTTTGACCGGATGCAGCAAGAGTTCGGGCACCGGCTGGCGGAAACCGGAGCGGGGCTGCAGGATGCCTCGCTCGATTTCTCTTTCCGCTCTTCTGCTGCGATCCTGAAACTGGTGGATCTCGTCTTCCAGGACAGCCCGCGCGCAGGTTTTCGCAAGGAAGCGCTGCACCGGGCCTTCAAGTCCGACCTGCCGGGCCGGGTGGACCTTTGGCCAGTGGTCGGAAAGGTCGAGGACGACGAGGATCCGGACTGGACCAGCCCCGTTGACCGTCCCAGCAGCCGCCATCACACAGTGATCCTGGCCGAACGCATCGCCCAGTCGATCAAACAGATGATCGGCACCGGCGTCACAATCCCTGAGGACGGCGCTGAACGCGGCACCTTCCAGCGCAGGCCGGTTCAGGCAGGTGATTTCCTGATTCTGGTGCAGCGCCGGTCTGATCTGTTCTCTGAGATCATCCGTGCCTGCAAGAAAGCCGAGCTGCCCATTGCCGGCGCTGACCGGTTGAAAGTTGGTGCGGAACTGGCGGTGAAGGACATCGCAGCACTGCTGCGGTTCCTGGCCCTGCCGGAGGATTCCTTATCACTAGCGGAAGCACTGAAGTCGCCGCTGTTCGGTTGGACTGAGCAAGCACTGTTCGACCTCGCCCACCGGCGTGAGGCGCTGTACCTGTGGCCGGCGCTCCGCGAGCGGGCAGGGGCGTTCCCCGAAACCATGGCGGTGCTGAACGACCTGCGCGCCAATGCTGATTTCCTGCGCCCTTATGATCTGATCGAACGCATCCTGACACGCCACAGCGGCCGCCAGAAACTGCTGGGCCGGCTGGGGCCGGAAGCCGAGGACGGCATCAACGCGCTGTTGTCGCAGGCACTGGCATATGAACGCACCGATGTGCCCAGTCTTACCGGGTTCCTGGTCTGGATGCAGACAGACGACCTGGAAATCAAACGCCAGATGGGTGCCGCCGGCAATATGATCCGGGTGATGTCGGTGCATGGCTCCAAAGGCCTGGAAGCGCCTATTGTGATCCTGCCGGATACTGCCAAACGCCAAGCGCCGCGCGATGCCGAAATCATGCTGGCAAATGGCAACCCGGTGTGGAAGCTGCCCAAAGACCAGATGCCGGCCACCATGCTGGCGGCCCGTGAAGCCGCCCAGGAAAAACTTCAAAATGAACGGTTGCGCCTGTTGTATGTGGCTCTAACCCGGGCAGAAAAGTGGCTTATCGTCGCCGCAGCCGGCGACGTCGGTGAGCAGAACGACAGCTGGTACCGTATGTCGGAACGTGCATTGCGGGACGGCGGAGCGGTGGAATTTGAAACCGAAGGCGGTACCGGGTTACGTTTGCAACACGGTGATTGGGAAGGGCTGCCGCTGATTGAAACGGCTGCCCAGGACGTTGAGAAACACATCTTGCCTGACGTCTTTAACCGGCTGGCCAAACCTTATGCGGCACCGGATCCGGCGCTCAGCCCTTCGGATTTGGGCGGGGCCAAGGCATTGCCGGGCGATCAGGGCTTGGACGAGGAGGCCGCCAAATCCCGCGGCAGCAGGCTGCACCTGCTGCTGGAGCATCTGCCCGGCCGATCCGAGGGGGATTGGCCCAAGCTTGCGCAAAACCTTCTGCAAGATGCACAAGACAGCGCCGAACTTCTGGCCGAAGCTTCAGCCGTTCTCAAAAACGCTGATTTGCTTCATATTTTCAAGCCGGACACTCTGGCCGAGGTGCCTATTACCGCAGATTTGCATGGTTCGCGCCTGCATGGGGTGATCGACAGGCTGATCGTAACCCCGGAAAAAGTCCTGGCAGTGGATTTCAAATCCAACGCAACTGTACCTGAAACGCCTGAAAAATGCCCCGAAGGCCTGCTGCGGCAGATGGGCGCCTATGCCCATGCGCTTGCACAGATTTATCCGGATCGCGCCATTGAAACCGCGTTGCTTTGGACCTGCAATACAACCCTGATGCAGCTGCCGCACGAGCTTGTGACAAGCGCGCTTCTGCGGCGGATGGAACCTTGACGATCGGTTAAGCCGTACCTAGGTTCCAACTCCAGTTGCCACACACTCATGGAGACATGCATATGTCCACCGTAGCCGTCACCGACGCCACTTTTGACGCCGAAGTCAAGAACTCCGACATCCCCGTTGTGGTGGATTTCTGGGCTGAGTGGTGCGGTCCCTGTAAGCAGATCGGCCCCGCTTTGGAAGAGCTTGCCGCAGAATTCGGCGGCAAGGTGAAAATTGCCAAGGTCGATGTCGACAACAACCCGAACTCCGCCGCCGCCATGGGCGTGCGCGGTATTCCGGCGTTGTTTATCTTCAAGGACGGCCAAGTTGTTTCGAACCGCGCCGGCGCCGCTCCCAAAGCCGCGCTGCAAAGCTGGATCGAAGACTCGATCTGAGCCTGATCCCCATTTTTTGGATTTCAGAGGGTTGTCCCCGCGGGGACAGCCCTTTTCTTTTGCCCGTGTACGCTGGTGTATCTGCGGACGGCAAACTGGCTCTTTCCATTACCTCCATTGCCTGCAACGGTCCGGCCCGGAACAGATACAGGAGGCACAATGGCTAAGACTCGGGTATTGGTGGAATTCGGCATGGGCACATCGCTCAGGCGCGAAGATTACACCGAAGCTGCCCGCCGCGCGATCAAGGACGCGCTGTGGCACAACTCCGTCAGCATGGCGGAACTGTTTGATTTCTCAAAAGAAGACATGATCATCGACGCAGAGATCGGTGTTCAGAAACCCGAAGCCGTGGACAAGCATGCGCTGCTGGAGATTTTCCCCTATGGCCGGCCCAGCATCCGGGTTGTGGAGGGTGGCCTCAATATCGAAAAGCCCCACGGCGGCTGCACGGTGATCGCCAATGCGGCCGTGGTTGTGTCCTTTGACATGGAGGCAGCGGAATGACCGAAAAACGCATCATCCTGGAAATGGGCACCGGCAATGACCTGTATGGTCAGGATTACACCAAGGCGGCCCGCCGTGCGGTGCAGGACGCGTTGCATCATTCCTCGATCACGCTGTTTGCCAAGCTCGGGATTGATCACAGCGAAATGCGGGTGGACGTGACAATCGGTGTGCAGCAGCCGGAGGCAGTGGATTGCGATCTGGTGGCCCAGGATTTGCCGCGGGGCCGCGCCAGTGTGCGCGCCGTGATGGGCGGGCTGAATGTAGAGGATGCAGAAGCCGGAACGCGTCATGTGGTCGCCACGGCTGCGATCGAGGCCTGGCTGCCCGATCAGGCTGGCAAGTATAAAACCAGCGTCCAAAAATGAACAAAGCCGCCCGGTTGCGGGCGGCTCATTCAAAACTGTTGATCATCTGATATCAGATATTGGCGATATCAGCGCGGTTCATGCCGATGTCTTCCAGCTGAGCGTCCGACAACCGGGCCAAAGCCTTGCGGGTTTCACGGGTCTCGTTCCATTCCACGAGAGCAGTTTTCACGTTGATCAGTGTGTCGACCACACGGAGAACGGTGACTGCTCCGAGCGGCGCATAGATGTTTGCGGTAGTCATAGCGCTAGTCCTTCTGAGAAACAGCCGACCCTGTGCCGGTTGTGAGCCCCATGTAGGATACCCACCTGAGTCTCACAATTGCCGGTTCATCAGCCCCGAATTGCATTTTTTGCATAGCAGTGAACAGCCATGCAGCTGCTGCCCGGCAGTGGACTTTGCGCGTTCTCTTGTGCCGGCGGTGGGATGGTTCCATATAGAGGGCAATAAAGCGGAGGCACAAATGGCAGACGATCAATTCCCCGGCTGGCACGGCACCACCATCATCGGCGTGAAGAAGGATGGCCAGGTTGTCATCGCCGGCGACGGCCAGGTATCGCTAGGCCAGACGGTGATCAAGGGCACAGCCCGCAAGGTGCGCCGCCTGTCGCCGGGCGGGTTTGACGTGGTGGCGGGATTTGCCGGATCAACAGCCGATGCATTCACCCTGCTGGAACGGCTGGAGGCCAAGCTTGAGGCAACCCCAGGCCAGCTGGCGCGGGCAAGCGTGGAACTGGCCAAGGACTGGCGCACCGATAAATACCTGCAGAAACTGGAGGCCATGCTGATCGTCACCGATGGTGCCGACATGTTCGTGATCACCGGTGCCGGCGACGTGCTGGAGCCTGAGCACAACGTGGCTGCCATCGGCTCCGGCGGGAACTTTGCCCTGGCGGCCGCCCGCGGCATGATGGACAGCGGCAAATCCGCCGAACAAGTGGCCCGCGATGCCATGGCCATCGCTGCCGAAATCTGCGTCTACACCAATGGCAACCTCACAGTTGAGAGCATAGGCCAGGAAGGCTGACATGACCCAGATTGATCAAATTGATCTGCGGGCTGCTGTAGGGTCCGGCTTGCTGTCCGAAGCCCAAGCTGCCTCGCTTCTGGCATTGGCGCACAGCCGCAGAGGCGCACGGGAAAACCTGGCGCCTGGAGATGAACCCTTTGAACTGTTCAAGGGATTCAATGAAATCTTCATTGTGATCGGGCTGTTAATCCTGGCCTCTGGCTGGATGGCCTTCACAGCGGTTGATCTGGCCGGGTCAATCGGCGGCTACCAGGACAAGGCCGTCTATTCTGCCATCGCCGGTGCAGCCGTGCTGTGGATGCTGTCTGAATACTTCATCCGCCGCCGCCGGATGGTGGCACCCGCGATCGCACTCTCGCTTCTGTGGGCCGGCAACGCCGGTACCGGTTTTTCTGCAGGCTACTCCCAGCCCTTCATGATTGCGCAAAACGATTTTTCGAGCCTGCCGCTACCATTTGCGCTGGCCACCGTTGCCATTGCTGTTTTCTGGCTGCGCTTTCGCGTTCCTTTTGCGATGGCACTGATCGCCTTGGGTGTCTTTGTTCTCGCCCTGTTGTCAGGATCGATACAGGCAGGCACTCCTGCCGGCATAAGCGACCTTTTCCTGCTGTCGGCCAGCGGACCGTTTGCCTGGATCACGCTGGCCGTCGGATTGACCGTGTTTGCAGCAGCCATGGCCTTTGATCTCAGCGATCCGCACCGGGTAACCAGACGCTCGGCCCAAGGTTTCTGGCTGCACGTCGTTGCAGCGCCGGCTCTGGTGAATACTATTGCGCTCAGCTTGCTGGAGGCCGGCACCTCAGGGTCCAACATGCTGCTGCTCGGTGTGCTGCTGCTGTTTGCCATGATCGCAATCATCATTGACCGGCGTTCGTTCCTGATTGCCGCAATCGGCTATAGCGTTACCCTTGCAGGAACTGTTTTCAACGGTGAAGGCACCGCAATTACCATCCTGGCGCTCGGCGTGTTCCTGGTCGCTTTGGGGGCTTTCTGGAGCCATATCCGTGCTGCGCTGCTCTCCCTCTTGTCTGGCGTGCTGCCGCTTGACCGGCTGCCGCCATCCCACTGAAACGGAAGTACCAATGACTGATTTGACCCCACGCGAAATCGTTTCTGAACTGGACCGTTTCATCATCGGCCAGAAAGAAGCCAAACGTGCCGTTGCCGTGGCCCTGCGCAGCCGCTGGCGGCGCAAGCAGCTGGCTGATGACCTGCGGGATGAGGTGTACCCGAAGAACATCCTGATGATCGGCCCAACCGGTGTTGGCAAAACCGAAATTTCCCGTCGTCTCGCCAAACTGGCACGCGCGCCCTTCATCAAGATTGAGGCGACCAAGTTCACTGAGGTCGGATATGTGGGCCGCGATGTAGAGCAAATCATCCGGGATCTTGCAGACAGCGCCATCGCCCAGACCCGTGAATTCATGCGCGAGGATGTAAAAGCCAACGCGCAGAAAGCTGCCGAGAACCGGGTGCTCGAAGCGATTGCCGGCTCAGACGCGCGTGAAGCCACCCGCGAAATGTTCCGCAAGAAGCTGAAATCGGGTGAACTCGACGACACCGTGATCGAACTGGATGTTGCAGACACATCCAACCCGATGGGCAATATGTTCGAAATACCCGGCCAGCCCGGCGGCAACATGGGTGCGCTGAACCTGGGCGATCTGTTCGGCAAGGCGATGGGCAGCCGCACCACCCGCAAGAAGCTGACCGTTTCCGAAAGCTATGAGGTGCTGATCAGCGAAGAGGCAGACAAGCTGCTGGACGATGAAACCGTGACCCGCATCGCGCTGGAGTCGGTGGAGCAGAACGGCATCGTTTTTCTGGACGAAATCGACAAAGTCTGCGCGCGCCAGGAAACCCGCGGCGGCGACGTCAGCCGGGAAGGCGTGCAGCGCGATCTGCTGCCGCTGATCGAAGGCACCACTGTCAGCACCAAACACGGGCCGGTCAAGACCGACCACATCCTGTTCATTGCCTCCGGCGCGTTCCATATCGCCAAACCCTCGGACCTACTGCCGGAGCTGCAGGGACGTCTGCCGATCCGGGTAAGCCTGCGGGCGCTGACCGAAGCGGATTTCGTGCGTATCCTGACCGAGACCGACAACGCATTGACCCTGCAGTACACTGCTTTGATGGGCACGGAAGAGGTTGAAGTGACCTTTACCGAAGACGGTATCGCCGCGTTGGCCAAGATTGCCGCCGAGGTAAACCAGGCCGTGGAAAACATCGGCGCACGGCGGTTATACACAGTAATGGAGCGGGTTTTTGAGGAGCTGTCATTTACTGCGCCGGACCGGTCAGGCGAAGCGGTCACTGTGGACGCAAGTTTTGTGAAGAAAAACCTCGGCGAGCTTGGCCGTTCCGCGGATGTCAGCCGTTACGTGCTCTAAAACACCTTACCTATCGCAGCCACTGGACTTTGGCGGCAGGTGCAGTAGCCTGCCGCCTATTGATTGAGGTGAACAATATGCACGGGCTGCGCCTGATTTCCGGTGTGATCATGGTCCTTCTGGCGGCCTGTACTGACAGATCTTTTACGCCAACAGTTCCAGAAGCGCTGGAACTAGGCACTTCCAAGACCATTTTCGCAGCCACAAACCGCGAACCGCTGCCGGACGGCACCTTTGGGTCAGAGCGCACCGATGGAGTCAGCCTGCTTGAACTCACAGTTTCAATCCCGCCGGATCATAAGCCCGGCTCGCTGAAGTTCGGTTACGCAAAGCCAGACCCCTCCACTGAATTCACCATGGCTGGACGAAAGACATTCGCGACAGAGGCGGCCTTTTCCGCCCGGCTGCAGCAAGAGCTGGCAAAGTTTCCCAAAAAGGAGCGCGAAGTCACGGTTTTTGTTCACGGCTTCAACTCCACCCAGGCCGAGACCGCTTTCCGGGCTGCCCAGCTGACTCACGACATTAATGTTCCCGGGGCAACGGTCATCTATTCCTGGCCAAGCAAGGGCCGCCCGCTGGGTTATGCCTACGATGGCGACAGCGTGCTGTTTGCCCGCGACGGGCTGGAGACACTCCTGCGCAAACTGCGCGCCTCCGCGGTCGAACGGATTGTGGTTGTCGCCCATTCCATGGGCGGGCTGCTCACGATGGAAACCCTGCGCCAGATTGAGATCAAAACGCCTGGCTGGACAGCGCAGAACCTGGGCGGTGTCATCCTGATGTCACCTGATCTGGATGTCGACGTGTTCAAATCCCAGATGCAGAGATTCAAGCAGGTGCCGCAGCCGTTCCTGATTTTCGTTTCACGAAAAGATAACGTCCTGACCCTGTCCCAGCGCCTGCGCGGTCTGAATGGCCGTGAAAGACTGGGAAATCTGGATAGTATTGACGCGGTCAGCGGTCTGCCGGTGGAAGTGATCGACACCACAGCCTTTGCAGATGAAGCGGAATCGCAGCATTTTGTGGCAGCCTCGTCGCCGGCGCTGATTGCCCTGTTGAACGGTGCGCGGGAAACCGCAGACACCTTCACGCACAGCCAGGACCTGTTGCAAAAGATTCTGCCGGGTCAGATTGTTATTCAGGACAGCACCATCAAGGTTGCACTGGAAAGCACGCCCGCGGACAACAGATAAGCGCCGTCAACGGCTGCGTCTGAGATAAACGTAATAGGCGCCTTCACCGCCATGGCTGATATGGGCAGGGGTGACCTGCATCACCGCTTGCGCCAGCGGCGGCAGTGACAGCCATTGCGGCACCTTGTGGCGCAGCACCCCGCGCGGGACCGGCATCGGGCCTGGCTCATCACGGTCCTTGCCCTTGCCGGTGATCACCAGCACCAGCCGTTTTCCGGAGGCCTGGGCAGACAGGATAAACCGGGTGAGGGCAGGGTGCGCCGAGTCGATCCTCATGCCGTGCAGGTCCAGCTTTCCTTCCGGCCTAAGTTTGCCGCGCTTCATGCGGCGGAAGGATTTCTCATCCATCTGCACCGGATTGCCGGCCAGGCTGCGGGCAATCGAAGGCTTCAGATCGTGTTTCAGCGGTTTGGGCTTGGCGCGGCTTCCAATCTCAAACGGATCCAATCTCGGCTCAGGGTGTTTGACCGGTTTGGGTTTCGGCATCGGCGGAGCAGGGGGCGTGGAATGCGCGCCCGGATGTATACGTTCTGCGTGTTTCACGACCTTGTGCCAGAGGTCGATCTCATCTCCTGTCAGTTTCCGCCGTGTCATTCAAAGGTCTTCCGGCAGCATCGCATAGGCCCGCTGGATCGGCAGCAGAACCACCATCCGCCCAGGGTCTTTCATGGTTCCAGCAGTCTCGCCGGCGGCGTCACCCGTACCGACAAAAATATCAGCCCGCTGCGCGCCCTTTATTGCGGATCCGGTATCCTGCGCCACCATCAGACGGCGCAGCGGCATATGCCCGTCCTTCTCCACCCAGACCGGCGCACCCAGCGGAGTGTATGCAGGATCGGCGGCAATGGTGCGCATAGGCGTGACCGAGCGGTTCATCGCGCCAAGCGGCCCTTTGGAGGCAGCCACTTTGCGCACTTCGCGAAAAAACACATAAGACGGGTTGTGGAACAGCAGCTCCTTGCCGTCCGACGGATTGCGCCGGACCCAGGATTTGATCACTTGGGCGCTGACCTGATGGGCGTTGTAGACACCGCGGCGCACCAATTCCTTGCCGATGGATTTATAAGTGTGGCCATTGGCACCGCCATATCCCACCCGGATCATAGCGCCATCCGGCAAGCGGATCCGGCCAGAACCCTGGATCTGCAGAAAAAACAGCTCCACTGGGTCATCCACCCAGGCAATCTCCAATCCGCGGGCTTCCATGACACCGCTGGTCAGAATGTCCCGCCGGGGCAGCCACAATCCGGTGCCGCGGGCCTCGGGCGGCATCTTGTAGACGGGATAGCGAAACCGGCCTGTCGGGTAGCGGGACCCGTTCAGCTCCGGCTCGAAATAGCCGGTGAACAGAGCCTGATTGCCATCCTCAATCAGAACCGGGCGGAAAAACAGTTCGAAAAACGCCCTTGCCCCTGCGGGGGTCTGCGATTGCGCTGCTTTGCACAAGGCAGCCCAGTCGGGATCCTTCAAGTCCTTGCAGGTTCCCAGAAAAACCTGAAGTGCCTGAGCATGATCGTCTTTTGCCCAGCCATCCAGCTGGGCAAAGTCCAGGATGCTGGACACAGCTTCTGAATGCGCCCCGGAGGCGGTCATCGCGGCACCTGCGATTGCAGCTGCCCCAAGTACCCCCCGAAGCGCCGCAATCATGCGTCCGTCGCTACCAGCTGCCAGTTGGGGTCATCGACGCCCATGTTGCGGGCAAAGACCCAGGTGTCCTTCTGACGCTTCACTGCCTTGGGGTCGCCTTCGACAATGTCGCCGCCGCGGTCGCGGACAACGGAGGTCATCTCACCAACAAAACGCATGGTGATCTCAGCGCGGCCCGTTTGTGTGTCAAGCGTGGCATCCGCCACAGTGGTTTCACGCACGCCGATAAACTCAGCCTCGATCTTGAACCCCTGATCCTCACGCTGCGCAACGGCATCTACAAAGCTTTCGAAGACATCCTCGGCCAGGAACGGCTGGATGTCGTCCAGATTGCCATGCTCAAAGCCCATCAGGATCATTTCGTATGCACCGCGTGCACCCTGAACGAATTCCTGGACCTGGAAGGATGGCTCAACCCGCTTCATCGCAGCCAGGGCCTGGGCTTGCGGGCTGTCTTCGGCCACATAATCGGTGATGTCGCGGTCCGGGCCGCCTTCGATCACTTCCAGATCGGGGCGGCGGCCCCGCGCTTCGGATTGCGGCAGCGGTGGCTTTTCGAAACCTTCGCGTGTCCCAAGTACGCTTTTCAAGCGCAAGATCAGAAACACGGCGATACCGGCCAGAACCAAAAGCTGAATCACAGGCGACTCCATGGATACCTCATGCTAGGCGTTCGTGCTTTGTTTGAAACCAAAGCGGTCAGACCTTATGTAGGTGACGTGCGGGGGCAAGTCTACCGCCCGGGCGTATGATCGTAAGGAAACTCCATGTATCTCTTCCTGGCCTTTCTGATGGTTCCCATCATTGAAATTGCTTTGTTTATTCAAGTTGGCAGCGCAATCGGGCTGTGGCCGACGCTGGCCATCGTGGTTCTGACTGCGGTGCTGGGGACTTGGCTGGTGAAAACCCAGGGCCGCATGGCAATGGGGCAGCTGCGCACATCGTTCCAGCAAATGTCCGATCCGGCCGAACCTTTGGCCCATGGGGCTATGATCCTGTTCGCCGGCGCGCTGCTGCTGACCCCTGGATTCTTTACCGACGCCTTTGGCTTTGCCCTGCTGATACCGCCGGTGCGGCTGGCAGTTTACCGCTACATTCGGTCCCGCGTAACAGTGGCGCAGTTCCAGATGGGGCCCGGCAGCATGCAGGGCCGCAACTACCCTGGAACCGCCGGCAAGCCGGATGATATCATTGACGGAGATTTCGAAGATGTGACCCAAGGTGAACGTCCAAACACCCCGTCAGGCTGGGTTGACGGCCCCCGTTGAGCTACCCGGACCAAGCTGCTAAGCACGGTCAAAAGCATATTTTCAGGAGTATCCCGATGGCCGAAAACGGCGAAGCCCAGCAGCAGCCGCAAGTCCAGATGAACGTTCTGGGACAGTTCATCCGCGACATGTCGTTTGAAAACGTGATGGCGCAAAAAGGCACCGGCGGCGAAGTGCAGCCCGACGTCAGCGTTCAAGTGAACCTGGATGCGAAAAAACGCTCGGCCGAGAATCAGTATGAAGTTGTCACCAAGCTGACTGTTGAATCCAAGAACAAGGAAGGCGGCGAGGTCCTGTTTGTTCTGGAACTGGAATATGTCGGCGTGTTCAACATCGCCGGCGTGCCGGAAGACCAGCTGCACCCGTTCCTGCTGATCGAATGCCCGCGCATGACCTTCCCGTTCCTGCGCCGCATCGTGTCGGATGTGACCCGCGACGGCGGCTTCCCGCCGCTGAACCTGGACAACATTGATTTTGTGGCGATCTATCGCAACGAACTGGCCCGCCGTCAGACCGAAGCGGCAGCAGCAGCCCCTACCCAGTAACGTTTCAGATATTCGGAATAGAAAACGCCGCTGGGTTTCAGCGGCGTTTTTCTTTTGCGGATCTGACCTTGGGTCAGGAGACGTTCCACAAAGCCTCTTCGCCCAGCTTGGCCACGAATTCTTCATGCGCTGCCAGCTCCTCTGCGGTGATCCGCTGGGGCAAAGCCGAGGGGCGAGGGGCGGGGCGCCAGTCATCTTCCACCTTTGCAGTGCCGGAAGCCGACTGTGCGGACAGGCCAAAGTCCGGCTGGCGGCCGCCGATAAGCTCCAGATAGACATCGGCGAGAATTTCAGAGTCGAGCAAAGCCCCGTGCAAGGTGCGGTTGGCATTGTCGATATTGAAGCGCCGGCACAGCGCGTCCAGCGTCGCCGGCGAGCCGGGAAACCGCTTACGCGCTATCGCTAGCGTGTCGAGCGCCTGTTCCATCGGCAGTTTTGGCAGGCCCATCCAGCCCAACTCGGCGTTCAGAAACTTCATGTCAAAGCTGGCGTTGTGAATGACCAGTTTTGAGTCCTGCACGAAATCCAGGAAACTCTGCCCAACCTTGGCAAAAACCGGCTTGTCCCGCAGCGTCACGGCGCCGGGTTGAGGCTTTTGCGGCGGCTCCAGCAGGTCAGGACCGATGCCGTGGACCGAAAACGCCTCGGCCGGCATCATCCGTTCCGGATTGATATATTCGTGGTACGTCTTGCCAGTGGGCATGTGGTTAAACAGCTCTACCGCACCGATTTCAACAATCCGGTCACCGGAAAACGGATCAAACCCGGTGGTTTCGGTATCAAGAACGATTTCACGCATTGGCCTGTTTGCTCCTGATGTCTGCAAGGATTGCTGTCACCTGCGCCTTGGCGTGCTCCAAGGTGTCTGTTTCGATCACGTAATCGGCGCGGGCGCGTTTTTCCTCAATCGGCATCTGCTTCTGCAGGATATGCTCGAATTGCTCAACCGTCATCGTTCCGCGGGCAAGAACACGTTCCTTTTGTGTCTCTGCATCCACGAACACGCAAGCGACCGCATCCATTTCTGCATCACCACCCGTTTCAAACAGCAGCGGAATGTCAAAGACCAGGATATCGCTTTGCGCTTCTTTGCGGAACTCTGCCCGGTCCTGTGCGACAAGCGGATGCACGATGGCTTCGATATGCTTCAGTGCATCAGGGTTTTCCCCGATGATACGTTTCAACACAGCACGGTTTACCGCGTCATCCTCGATCGCATCAGGAAAAGCTGTTTTCATTGCCTGAACCGCTGCGCCTCCCGCGCTGTAAAGCCGATGCACGGCTGCATCTGCATCCCAAACCGCACACTCCCTGGCGGCGAACAGCTTGGCAGTGGTGCTTTTGCCCATTCCGATAGAGCCGGTAAGGCCGAGGCTGAAGCTCATCTTAGAGCCGCCGCCCGCGTTGCGGCATCCACATCCGGGCGGTGTCCGAACCAGCGTTCGAACCCTGGCACCGCCTGATGCAACAGCATGCCCAGCCCATCAACCACAGTGCAGCCAGCCTCCTCAGCCGTCTGCAGCAAGTCGGTTTTCAGCGGCGCATAGATCAGATCAGTCACAACCGCATTCGACTGCAACCCATCCATTGGAACACGCAAACGCGGTTTGCCGATCATTCCCAAAGAGGTGGTGTTCACGATCAGCGCACCCTCCTCGATGACATTGCCGGCCTGTACCCATTCGACCACCCGGATACGGTTGCCGAAGTCCGAACGCAACTGGTCAGCCCGGCCGCGGGTGCGGTTGGTCAGCAGGATCTCCGGCACTCCTGCTTCCAGCAGTGAGGCAACAACCGCGCGGCAGGCGCCGCCAGCGCCCAATAAAACTGCTGGGCCGGATTGCGGATCCCAATCCGGTGCTCCCTGATGCAGATTGGTGATGAAGCCGTAGCCGTCAGTATTGTCAGCCAGGATTGTTCCATCTCTGCGAAAAATCAGCGTGTTTGCGGCGCCGATCAGTTTAGCCCGGTCTGTGACCTGGTCCGCAATCTCCATCACCGTTTCTTTGTGCGGAATGGTGACATTCGCACCAACAAACCCCATTTTAGGCATCATCCGGACGGTCTCGGCCAGATCATCAGGTTCCACATGCATCGGCACATAGTGGCCGGAAATGCCATAGGTGTTCAGCCAGTGACGGTGCAGCTGCGGTGATTTGGAGTGTCCAACCGGACAGCCGATCACGCCGGCGAGCGGGACTTTTGCTGTTGTCATTGCTCGATTACCCCTTGCAAACCCAAGTAACTGATAAGCTCCATCAGCGGCAAGCCCAAGACATTAAAGTAGCTGCCATCAATGCTGGCAAACAGCCGCACACCTTCTTCCTCCAGCTTGTATGCACCCACCGCATGGCGGATGCTTTGCCAGTTCCGGGCGGCATAATCCTCGATATATGTATCAGTGCATTTCCGCATGACCAGACGGACTTGTCCGACATGGCGCCAGATGGGCTCACCGTCGCGGTAAATCACGGCGGCAGACAACAGTGTGTGCCGTTTGCCCCGCATCTCCTTCAACTGAGCCACCGCTTCATCGGCACTGACAGGTTTCGAAAGAAGCCTTCCCTCGAATTCAAGTACCTGATCACATCCCAACACAAGCTTTCCAGGACGCTTCCCGCTGATCTTGCGTGCCTTGGCTTCCGCCAATGCATCGGCGACATCGCGCGGCAGAGCCTCTTCAGCCAAGAGCGCGGACTTGATCGCCTGCTCGTCCAGACGCGGTACATCAGTTTCAAATTTTATCCCGGCCTGACGCAGCAGTTGCGCCCGGATTTCGGAACCTGAAGCCAGCACTATGTGGGCAGTCATGTGGAAAACCCCGTGGGAAAGAAGCAGACGGTTTCAGAACGTTTTGTATGGTTTTCCGCGGTTAAGTAAAGACTCCCGGGCTTGACGCAAATTCCGGGATTCAATTCGCTGAGTCGTCCTTTGTGGGGCAGGATAACTTTATTTTCGTGGATATGCCGGCTCTCCCCGGATCATCCCGGCGTTATCCCCAAGCATCGAGGAGTGAACACAGCATGAATGCACCTTATTTCTAAGGCGTTAAAAAAACTTCATGCCTCCTGTCCCGTCCCATCTGGAATCTTATCCCTGCTGGGGATAAGCGGAGGAGGATTCACTTATCCACCGGAATCCATGCACACTACAAAAACATCATCCTTCTAATATATCTTTAATTATTAGGGTGATCAGATCTGACCGGGGAGAACTGCCCATGGACCTGAGCGACCTGATGTTCACGCTCTACCCGTATGCCAAATCACTGCACATCATGGCTGTGCTCAGCTGGATGGCAGGGCTATTCTATCTCCCCCGTTTGTTCGTGTATCACGTGGAGCAGGCAGAGAAGGTCCAGGACACAGTGCCGATCTTTCTGCAAATGGAAGATAAGCTCCTCCGGATCATCATGCGCCCCGCAATGTATGTGTCTTGGGCCGCAGGGCTGTTTATCGTGCTGACTCCTGGGATCGTTGACTGGACCTATGTTTGGCCGTGGAGCAAGGGCGTATCCGTGATCGCCATGACCTGGTTCCACCATTGGCTGCTGTTCCGCTATCGCGACTTTTCTGCAGGAAAGAACGGACTATCGGGCCGGCAGTTCCGGATGATGAACGAAGTGCCAACCGTCCTGATGGTGGTGATTGTTGTCTCGGTGATCTTCAAATTCTAGCGCAGAGGCACGGAAAGGGGCCTGGCAACCCCGGAACGCCTGCAGCCGGCGTTTGACTCATCTGAAACGAGTCCCTATGTATGGCACTCAGCGGGCCCGTCCGGGCCACCGTGTTTTCCAATCCTGTCGTGTGACCAACCCCTGGGTAAACGGGGGAGTAGAGGCCGTATCTATATGACCGTGCAATCCCTGAATCTCGCTGACCTCAAGGCGAAAAGCCCAAAAGCTCTGTTGGCTATGGCCGAGGAACTGGAGATCGAAAACGCCTCGACTATGCGTAAGGGCGAGATGATGTTCCAGATCCTGCGTGAACGCGCGGATGAGGGCTGGGATATCAGCGGTGACGGCGTGCTAGAAGTGTTGCAGGACGGTTTTGGTTTTCTGCGTTCGCCTGAGGCCAACTATTTGCCGGGACCAGACGACATTTATGTGTCACCCGACATGATCCGCCAATACTCTCTTCGTACCGGCGACACTGTTGACGGCCAAATCAAGGCGCCGCTGGAGACAGAGCGCTACTTTGCGCTGACCAATGTTACCTCGATCAATTTTGAGGAGCCTGAGAAGGCACGCCACAAAATTGCTTTTGACAACCTCACGCCGCTGTATCCGGATGAACGGCTGAAGATGGAAGTCGAGGATCCCACCATCAAGGATCGCTCAGCGCGGGTGATCGACCTGGTGGCACCGATCGGCAAAGGCCAGCGGTCGCTGATCGTGGCGCCGCCGCGGACCGGTAAAACGGTGATCCTGCAGAACATCGCGCATTCGATCGAGAAGAACCATCCTGAGTGTTACCTGATCGTTTTGCTCATCGACGAGCGCCCGGAAGAAGTGACGGACATGCAGCGTTCGGTGAAAGGCGAAGTTGTGTCTTCCACCTTTGATGAACCTGCCACTCGCCACGTGGCGGTGTCCGAAATGGTCATCGAAAAAGCCAAACGTCTTGTAGAACACAAACGAGATGTTGTTATCCTTCTGGATTCAATCACAAGGCTTGGTAGAGCCTTTAACACTGTTGTGCCTTCGTCAGGCAAGGTTTTGACCGGCGGTGTTGATGCAAATGCCTTGCAGCGGCCCAAGCGGTTCTTTGGTGCTGCCCGGAACATCGAAGAAGGTGGTTCTCTGACCATCATCGCCACCGCGCTGATCGATACCGGCTCGCGTATGGACGAAGTGATCTTCGAAGAATTCAAAGGCACCGGCAACTCGGAAATCGTGCTGGACCGGAAGATTGCGGATAAGCGGGTGTTCCCTGCCATCGACATCCTCAAGTCCGGTACCCGGAAAGAGGAGCTGCTGGTCGACAAAATCGATTTGGCCAAGACCTTTGTGCTGCGCCGTATTCTGAATCCGATGGGAACTACAGATGCGATTGAGTTCCTGTTGTCCAAGCTGAAGCAGACAAAGTCGAACACCGAGTTCTTCGACTCGATGAACACCTGATCGGGGCGGGCGAGTAAAAAAGGGCCATCCCATGGACACGATCTTTGCGCTGGCCTCCGCACAGGGGAAGGCCGGAGTTGCGGTGATCCGCATCTCAGGTCCAATGGCGCATGAAGCCGGCGCGCAGCTTTGCGGAGGCGTTTTGCCGGCGCGGGGCAAAAGCCTGCGTATCTTACAAGATGATTCAGGTGAGCGCCTGGATGAAGCTTTGGTGCTGAGCTTTACGGCTCCCAAGAGCTTCACTGGAGAAGATACCGTTGAATTTCAAGTACATGGAAGTACGGCTGTTGTAACAGCGGTGCTTGAAAATCTAGGCCGCCTTACGGGTTTACGGATGGCTGATCCGGGCGAATTCACTCGTCGCGCTTTAGAAAACGGTAACCTGGACTTGGCTCAGGTCGAGGGGCTCGCGGATTTGATTGACGCGGAAACAGAAGCGCAGCGCAAGCAGGCACAGGTTGTTCTTGCCGGCGGGCTTGGGAAGTTGGCTGAGACCTGGCGCACCAATCTGATCCGCGCGGCTTCCTTGATCGAAGTAACAATTGATTTCGCTGACGAAGAAGTGCCGGTTGATGTAACCCCGGAAGTCTCCGCGCTGCTGTCTGAAGTTCAAGCCGGCCTCGAAAGAGAGACAGACGGGGTGAAAATTGCGGAGCGAATCCGCAGCGGGTTCGAAGTGGCCATCATTGGTGCACCCAATGTCGGAAAATCCACATTGCTGAATGCGCTGGCCGGCCGCGAGGCGGCGATCACGTCTGAGTTTGCCGGGACTACCCGCGATATTATCGAAGTGCGTATGGATCTGGCCGGCTTGCCAGTCACTTTATTGGACACTGCAGGTTTGCGGGATACCGACGATCACGTCGAGGGTATTGGCATCGCTCTAGCGCGGAAGCGCGCCGAAGATGCGGACATGCGTGTGTTTTTGGCGGAAGATGGTGATATTCTGGACGTCGAGATGGAGAATGGTGATATCCGTCTTCGCCCTAAGGCCGACCTCCGCGAAAACGCGGCAGATGCGATCTCAGGCAGGTCGGGTCAGGGAATCGACAAGCTTGTCGAACACATTTCATCGGTTCTTCAAAAGCGCTCGACTCAAGCCGGAATTGCGACTCGCGCTCGCCACCGGGATGCTATGCTGTCTGCGTTGGTTAGTCTGGCCGAAGCACAGGTTATCCTGTCGCGTGGTTCGGAATTCTATGATATTGCCGCCGAAGAAATGCGCTCGGCGATCCGAGCGCTGGAGACGCTAGTGGGCCGGATCGGTGTGGAGAATCTCCTTGATGAGATTTTCTCGAGCTTCTGCCTGGGAAAGTGAAGGAGTGTTTCACGTGAAACATTCGAAGTACGATGTGATTGTCGTAGGTGGTGGCCACGCCGGCACGGAAGCCGCTCACGCCGCCGCACGAATGGGTGCGAAAACGGTACTGATTACACTGAGCCGCAGTGGGATCGGTGTGATGTCCTGCAATCCCGCTATTGGCGGATTGGGTAAGGGGCATCTTGTTCGGGAAATCGACGCCTTTGATGGCGTAATGGGCCGTGTTGCTGATCTGGCCGGGATACAATTCCGTCTCCTGAATCGTCGGAAAGGCCCAGCGGTTCAGGGGCCAAGAGCGCAATCCGATCGAACGATTTACCGTCAAGAGATCCTGAGGCTAACCGAAGCGCAACCGAACCTGGATATTCTCGAAGGTGAAGTAACTGATTTCCTCATGTCGGGAACAGAAGTTACTGGGGCTGTGCTGTCTGACGGAAGTGAAATTCCAGCAAAGGCAG
Organism: Leisingera sp. M658; assembly: GCF_025144145.1. Classification (NCBI taxonomy): domain Bacteria; kingdom Pseudomonadati; phylum Pseudomonadota; class Alphaproteobacteria; order Rhodobacterales; family Roseobacteraceae; genus Leisingera; species Leisingera sp. M658. Next base: position 4,152,593 of record NZ_CP083546.1, on the reverse strand, counting down.
TTATTCTCACCTCCGGAACATTCCTACGTGGCGTTATTCACATCGGAGACATCTCCAGACCTGGAGGCCGGATTGGTGACAAACCTTCCGTTCGGCTAGCTGAACGCCTGGACAGTTTTGAACTGCCGCTTGGCCGGCTGAAGACAGGAACGCCACCCCGGCTGGACGGGCGTACAATCGACTGGGATGGTCTGGAGGCTCAGCCAGGGGACGATGACCCGGTCTTCTTCTCATTTATGACAAGCGCAATAAGCGCCAAGCAAGTTTCCTGCGGTATTACTCACACCAATACTCAGACGCATGACATCATCCGGAAAAACCTGGAGCGGTCAGCGATGTACGGCGGGCACATTGAAGGTGTTGGCCCACGATACTGTCCGTCGATAGAAGATAAGATTGTACGTTTCTCTGACAAGGAATCGCATCAGATCTTTCTGGAACCAGAGGGTGTTTCGGATCACAAGGTCTACCCAAATGGCATCTCTACAAGCTTGCCGCAAGACGTTCAGGAGGCGTATGTCCGGTCTATCAAGGGGCTTGAGAGAGCAACTATCCTTCAGCCCGGGTATGCAATTGAGTATGATTATGTAGACCCACGCGTATTGAAGCTGGACCTGTCCCTGAAGGACATTCCAGGCTTGTACTTGGCCGGGCAGATAAATGGGACAACCGGGTACGAGGAAGCTGCAGCACAGGGATTGGTTGCCGGCTTGAACGCTGCTCGTATGGCACAGGAAGAAGAGCCGGTTACGTTTGGCCGGTCAACCAGCTACATCGGCGTAATGATCGATGATCTCACTACAAACGGTGTCGCTGAGCCCTACCGAATGTTCACTTCCCGGGCTGAGTTTCGTCTGTCCTTACGGGCAGATAACGCTGACCAAAGGCTAACACCCATGGCTATAGAACTGGGTTGTGTTGGCGATGGCCGGCGGATAGCGTTTCAGGAGAAGAATGAGGGTCTAATTTCAGGGCGGAACATCCTGGAGTCCCATGCATTTACACCCAAAGAAGTTACCTCGGCCGGAATACGGGTTAACCAAGATGGAAACCGTCGCAGCGGAATGGATGTTCTTGCGTTTCCTGAAGTCTCCTTCGAGGACGTCATTCCGCTGATGCCGGACTTAGCACGGGTGAAAAAGGAAAATCGCCGGCAGTTGGAGCGTGATGCTCTCTACGCTAACTATATTGCACGCCAAGAACGGGAAGTTTCTGCGATGAAGAAGGATGAGGGATATCGCTTCCCCGCCGAATTTTCATTTGAAGGAATTGACGGTCTTTCCAAGGAATTGCAAATTAAGTTGTCCCAGTCCAGACCAGAAACACTGGCGCAAGCGGCCCGTATTGACGGAATAACACCGGCTGCGCTTGCGCTTCTGCTTGCGCGTTTGCGCCGTGGCCTTCCGAAAAAGGGGAAATCCGCGTGAGAAATGGGATGCTTCCTCAAGGACTTGATGTTTCACGTGAAACATTGCAGAGGCTTGAAACCTTTGAGCAGGTCATACAAAAGTGGAACCCGAAGATAAATCTCGTTTCGAAATCGAGCTTGGAGCATCTTTGGATGCGTCATATCGCCGATTCCATTCAAGTATTCCGTTGTGCGGATCCTGTTGGACATTGGGTCGATATAGGTAGCGGTGGCGGTTTCCCAGGGCTGATTGTTGCTATTTTGGCTGCAGATGAAGCACCTGATATGAAGGTAACATTGATCGAAAGTGATCAGAGGAAATCTGCGTTCCTTAGAACAGCTGCACGAGAATGTGCTGTCAAGATGACTGTTTTGACCGAGAGAATTGAAAAGGTTGAACCTCAAGGAGCGGATATCCTGTCTGCGCGTGCCTTGGCGGATTTGTCCACATTGCTTGAATTTTCAGAGCGCCATCTGTCATCCGAAGGGGTGGCGTTGTTCCCTAAGGGAGAGAGTTGGAAAAAAGAAGTGGATAACGCCAGGCAGCAATGGCAGTTCGTTGCGGAACAGGTTAAAAGCCTGACAGAACAAGAAGCAGTAATCCTGAAAATAAGGGAAGTGGCACGTGTCTGATTATTCCCGCCCTGAGGGGCCTCGTATTATCGCGGTCGCAAATCAGAAAGGCGGGGTTGGGAAGACAACGACAGCCATAAATCTGGCGGCCGCTTTGGTGGAAACCGGACTTCGTGTGTTGGTTGTCGACCTTGATCCGCAGGGGAATGCTTCAACTGGCCTTGGGATTGAGCCGTCGGATCGGGATCTGACTACATATGATCTTTTGGTTGAAGACTCATCTCTGAGTGACGTCATTCAAACGACGGAGATTGAGGATCTGTGTATCATCCCAGCGACTGTTGATCTCAGCTCGGCTGATATCGAACTGTTTACCAATGAAAAACGCAGTTTCCTTCTGCATGATGCTCTGCGCCAAACCGCGATGGACGAATATGACTGGGACTACGTTCTGATTGATTGTCCGCCTTCTTTGAACCTATTGACGGTCAACGCAATGGTCGCAGCACATTCGGTTCTGGTTCCGTTGCAAAGTGAGTTTTTTGCCTTGGAAGGGGTGACCCAGCTCATGCTGACAATTAGAGAAGTTCGGCAGTCAGCGAATCCGAACCTTCGAATCGAAGGAATTGTCCTGACAATGTTTGATCGTCGCAATAACTTGTCGCAGCAGGTGGAACAGGACGCCCGGGATAATCTGGGTGATTTGGTGTTTCAAACAAAAATCCCCCGCAATGTCCGGGTCAGCGAGGCACCTTCTTATGCGCAACCGGTTCTAAACTATGACACAAACTCTCTTGGCGCACAGGCATACCGGGCGTTGGCAGAGGAAATCCTCACTAAACATCACAAGATAGCGGCGTAAATGCAGAATACCTACCGGAGGCAATCATGGCAGACAAAAAAACAAAACCACGCGGACTGGGCCGGGGATTGTCAGCGTTGATGGCAGATGTGAACCCTGCACCGGTGAGCACGCAGGCAGAGGCACCACGGAATGCAGAAATTCTGGTGCCGATTGAAAATGTCATTGCCAACCCAAATCAGCCTCGCCGGCAGTTCTTGCAAGAAGACTTGGATGATCTGACAGCCTCGATTAAGGAAAAGGGCGTTCTGCAGCCGCTGATCGTTCGGCCGCGGCCGGGCGGAAAATTCGAGATTGTGGCGGGGGAACGCCGCTGGCGCGCCTCACAGGCCGCGCAGTTGCATGAAGTTCCAGTACTGATCCGGGACTACTCGGATCTTGAGATGATGGAAGTGGCCATCATCGAAAACATCCAGCGCTCGGATCTTAATGCGCTGGAAGAGGCGCAAAGCTACAAGCAACTGATGGAAAAGTTCGGCCATACGCAAGAACGGATGGCCGAAGCACTTGGTAAAAGCCGGAGCCATATTGCTAATCTAGTGCGCTTGTTGCACCTGCCGGATGATGTTCAAAACCTGGTGCAGGAGCGCAAGCTGTCGGCTGGCCATGCCCGGGCACTGATCACTTCGGACAATGCTTCAGATCTTGCTGTGAAGATCGTCAAGGGGGGGCTGTCTGTCCGCGCGACCGAAGCATTGGTTAAGAAAGATGCCGCTGGAGTTCAGACATCTGCCGAAAAGAGACCGAGAAAACCGCAGGAAAAGGATGCGGATACCCGTGCTCTTGAAGGAGATCTGTCGGCGGTTCTGAAAATGAAAGTGGCTATCGATCATAAGCCTGGCGGTGAAGCCGGCGCCGTAACGATCAGCTACGAAAGCCTGGATCAACTGGATGAGCTGTGCAACCTGCTCAGCCGTTAGGCCGGGTCCAGATGAAGAGAAGTACAGAAGAGAGAACAACCGCCTGGATCCCTACTATGTAGCCAGGGGCACCAAGAAGCAGAGATAGTCCGAAGACGGCGGCAATCGAAACGGTTGCCGCCTTTTTTGCGCCTGGCCGGATGGCGCCGTGGTCACGCCAATCCAGGATCATAGGGCCAAAAATGTTGTGATCAACGATCCAACTGTGCAGGCGTTCAGATGAGTTGGCAAAAAAGAACGCGGCAAGGAGAAGGAAGGGGACAGTTGGAAGCAAGGGCAGAACAATACCTATGACGGCCAAGCCGACACAGAACAGTCCTAGGCCGGCATAGATAAAACGCATTGTTTCAATCCATCAACAGTTCGCGGAGCACTGCATTCAATAGTGCGCGTCCTTGATCAGTCGCGCGGAGCCTCTTCTCTGAGATAGTGATCATGCCCATCTGTACAAGATCCTCAAGTCGACTCTCGGGGAGATTAACGCCTGAAAGTTGAGTGTACCGTGCTAAATCCAGACCTTCGGAAAGGCGCATCCCCATCATCATGTATTCAGCCACAGCATCTTCTTGCGAAAGAGAATCGCGCAGGGATTCCCCATTTCCCTTACTGACCGCTTCCAGCCAGGCACCTGGGGCCAGATGGGTTTCCGTGGCGTACCGGGTACCATCAATACTCAAACGGCCATGGGCGCCGGGGCCGATCCCGGCGTAGTCACCGTATCGCCAGTAGATTAGGTTATGACGGGATTCCGAACCCGGCTTGGCGTGGTTGGATATTTCATAACCGGCCATGCCAAAAGACGCGCAGATGTCCTGGGTCGCCTGATACATATCCGCAGAGGTGTCGTCGGCCGGCAGACCGCGCAGTTTCCCCCGGGCGTAGCGATCACCAAAAGCGGTGCCGTCCTCAATTGTCAGCTGGTAGAGCGACAGGTGGTCAATAGCCATGGAAAGTGCTTCGCGAAGTTCCGCTTCCCAGGTTTTCAGTGTTTGGCCCTGACGGGCATAAATCAAATCAAAGCTGACCCGGTCAAAGCATTTTCGGGCGATATCAAAGGCTGCTTTGGCTTCGGAGACACTGTGAATACGTCCCAGCCGGCGCAGGTCTTCGTCATTCAGGGCTTGAATACCCATAGAGATCCTGTTGACTCCGGCGTCGCGGTAACCGGCAAAGCGACCTGCCTCAACCGAGCCGGGATTTGCTTCAAGAGAGATCTCTATGTCATTGGCAAAGGGCCAAATTTCACGTGCCCGATCGATAACAGCGGCGACAGTTTCGGGCTGCATCAGAGAGGGAGTGCCGCCGCCGAAGAATATTGAGTTGAGGACACGGCCTGAGAGCTGTTCCGAGAGTCTGTCGAGTTCGCTCAGATAGGCTCTAACCCAAAGCTTTTGGTCTATTTTTGCGGAGACATGACTGTTGAAGTCGCAATAGGGGCATTTGGCCTGACAAAAGGGCCAATGCACATAGAGGCCAAAGCCCCCATTGCGCCAGTCATCCACCGAAACAGCCCCGGATGAACTGGGCAACTGCCTTGCCGCGATGGCTGATCTTGTTCTTTTCCGCTGGATCCATTTCGGCGCAAGTGATGCTGTAACCGTCCGGCTGGAACATCGGATCGTAACCAAACCCATGCGCGCCGCGGATTGGCCAGACCAGCTGGCCCGGCATCACGCCTTCGAACACCTCGTCGTGGCCGTCGGGCCAGGCGATGACAAGGGTGCAGCAGAACTGGGCTGTGCGGGGGGCTTCGGGGCCGGTCGCGTTCAGCTCGTCATTGGCGCGGGTCATCGCCATTTGGAAGTCACGGCCATTAGGGGTTTCTGCCCAATCGGCGGTGTAGACGCCGGGGGCACCATTCAGAGCGTCGATAGTGATCCCGGAATCGTCGGACAAGGCTGGCAGGCCGGTTGCCTTGGCCGCGGCATGGGCCTTGATGCGGGCATTGCCGACAAAGGTGTCTTCGGTTTCTTCCGGCTCCGGCAGGTTCATTTCGCCGGCGCCGGCAACGCTGACACCGAAGGGGGCAAGTATCTCGGTGATCTCGTTCAGCTTGCCCTTGTTGTGGGTGGCGACAAGCAGCTTGCCGCCTTCCAGTTTGCGGATCATTTGCAGGCGGCCTTTTGCATCTCTGCCAGCTCTGTGGTGCCCTTGGCGGCCAAATCCATCAGCTGGTTCATCTGATCGCGGGAGAACAGGGAGCCTTCGGCGGACATCTGCACTTCGATCAGCTTGCCCGAGCCAGTCATGATAAAGTTGCCGTCAACGCCGGCCTCGGAATCCTCCGGGTAGTCCAGATCCAGCACCGGCTGGCCTGCATAGATACCGCAGGAAACTGCAGAAACCGGATCCATCAGCGGGTCGATGTGGACGTCGCCGGCTTTCATCAGCTTGTTAACCGCCAGGCGCAGGGCGACCCAGCCGCCGGTGATCGAGGCGCAACGGGTGCCGCCATCGGCCTGCAGAACGTCACAGTCGACGGTGATCTGACGCTCGCCCAAAGCGACGCGGTCGACGCCGGCCCGCAGTGCGCGGCCGATCAGACGCTGGATTTCAACCGTGCGGCCGCCTTGCTTGCCCGATGCAGCCTCGCGGCGCATACGGGTATTGGTGGCGCGGGGAAGCATGCCGTATTCAGCGGTGACCCAGCCAAGGCCGGTTCCCTTGATAAAGGGCGGCACCCGGTCTTCGATGGTGGCGGTGCACAGGACGTGGGTATCGCCAATCTTGATCAGGCAGGAGCCCTCGGCGTGTTTGGTGAAGCCGGTCTCAATCGACACGGCGCGCATTTCATTCAGTTCTCGTCCTGAGGGTCGCATGGCACATCCTTTATTTGCTGGCTTGGGGATATCCCCCGGACGCCAAGCTATGCAAGCCCGATTGACCTTTTCCCACGCTGCTCTTTAATGACAACCTAGCTTCGGGTTCTTATGTTGAATCCGCAAGAAACGCTGGAAAATCGATGAGCGACGCGAACAATATCCTGCAAGACCTGAATGACCGTTCGCGGGAAGTTTTCCGGACGGTGGTCGAAAGCTATTTGGAGAGCGGCGATCCGGTTGGCAGCCGCACGCTGACACGTTCACTGAGCGAAAAGGTAAGTGCAGCCACGGTTCGCAACGTAATGCAGGACCTGGAATTCCTTGGCCTTCTGGATAGCCCGCATGTAAGCGCTGGCAGGGTGCCCACCCAGATGGGCTTGCGGATGTTTGTCGATGGGTTGCTGGAGGTTGGCGACCTGAACGCAAACGACCGGAAGAAGATCGACGCGACGCTGGGCAAAAATGCCGGCGATGTGGGGGGCATGCTGGACCGGGTCGGAGCGGCGCTGTCCGGTGTGACGCAAGGTGCTTCGTTGGTGCTGACGCCCAAACATGAGGCGGAGATCCGGCATATCGAGTTTGTGTCTTTGGCGCACGACCGGGCGCTGGTGGTGCTGGTGTTCTCAGATGGCCATGTTGAAAACCGCCTGTTTAAGCCGCCGCCGGGACAGACACCCAGTTCGATGCGGGAGGCTGCGAATTTCCTTAATGCGCTGATTGAAGGGCGCACGCTGAGCGAGGTGCAGCGGGAGATCCAAAAAGAGATCTCGGCACGGCGGCAGGAAATCGATAGCTTGGCACATGCGATGATCGAAAGCGGGTTGGCCGTCTGGGAGGATGACGACAGTGATCAGGCCCGGCTGATTGTACGCGGGCGGGCGAATCTTCTGGCCGAAACTGGTGCGGCGGAGGAGCTGGAGCGGATACGGACCTTGTTTGACGATTTAGAGCGCAAGCGTGATATCGCCGAATTTCTGGAACTGACCGAAGACGGCGATGGAGTGCGCATTTTTATCGGTTCGGAGAACAAACTTTTCTCACTTTCGGGTTCCTCTTTGGTGGTGTCTCCCTATATGAACGCGGATCGAAAGATCATCGGTGCGGTGGGGGTGATTGGCCCGACGCGCCTGAATTACGGACGGATTGTGCCGATTGTAGACTATACGGCACAACTGGTCGGCAAACTGTTGTCGGACCGGAGTTAGAGGTGAAACATGGCAGAGCTCAAGGACGAAGACTTTCTGGATGATATCGCTGCCGCCGAGGCAGAAGAGCTGGCGGGGCAGACCGAGGAATTTGATGATGCCTCGTTGGAAATCGATGCACTCCGGGCGGAACGGGATGAGCTGAAGGACCGGTTCATGCGGGCGCTTGCGGATGCTGAGAACGCCCGCAAGCGCGGTGACAAAGCACGCCGGGAAGCGGAGAATTACGGTGGCTCGAAACTGGCCCGTGACATGCTGCCGGTTTACGACAACATGAAGCGCGCGATCGAAGCGGCGACCGATGAGCAGCGCGAAGTTGCGGCGGCGCTGATCGAAGGTGTGGAACTGACCATGCGCTCGCTGCTGGGTGTGTTTGAAAAGCACGGCATCCGGGTTGTGTCGCCAGAGGTTGGCGACAAGTTTGATCCGCAGGTGCATGAGGCGATGTTCGAAGCACCGGTGCCGGGCACCAAGGCTGGTGACATCATCCAGGTGTCCGCCGAAGGCTTCATGCTGCACGACCGCCTGCTGCGGGCCGCGCAGGTTGGTGTGTCTTCCACGCCGGCCAGCTGATGTGAACAGACCCTGACGGGCCTGTGCCTTCGGCGAGAGTATTTTCGGAAAGATGAAAGGGCGGGTCCGTTTGGATCCGCCTTTTTTTTAGATTGCAGCTTCTTTTAGTTTGTAGATCATTTCCAGTGCTTCTCTTGGGGAGAGGTCGTCCGGCTGAATACCGGCGAGGAGTTCTTCGGCCGGAGAGGGCCCCGCCGGCGCCGTGGGTTGTGGTGGCGGGGCTGCTGCGAAGAGGGGAAGGTCGTCGATTTGGACCTTCGTTCCGCCTTCGCGGCTGCTTTGTTCTAGCATGCCGAGTACATCTCGCGCACGCGCAACTACCGATGCCGGCAGGCCAGCCAGCTGCGCCACCTGTACACCATAGGACCGGTCAGCAGCGCCTTTGTGCACTTCATGCAGGAAGATCACTTCGCCTTCCCATTCTTTGACCGCTACTGTGGCGTTGTCGACGCCTTCCAATTTGGCGGCAAGCTGCGTCAGCTCGTGGTAATGGGTCGCAAAAAGCGCGCGCGAGCGGTTAACCTCATGCAGGTGTTCCAGCGTGGCCCAGGCGATGGAGAGGCCATCATAGGTGGCTGTGCCACGGCCGATCTCATCCAGGATCACCAGAGCGCGGTCGTCGGCCTGATTTAGAATGGCTGCAGTTTCCACCATTTCCACCATGAAGGTGGAGCGGCCGCGCGCGAGGTCGTCCGAAGCACCGACCCGGCTGAAAAGCTGGCTAACGACGCCGATATGGGCACCTTCCGCGGGAACGTAACTGCCCATTTGGGCAAGCAAAGCGATCAGAGCGTTCTGGCGCAGGAAGGTCGACTTACCGGCCATGTTCGGACCGGTAAGCAGCCAAACCGCTGCACCTTCCTGGGCTGACAGATCGCAGTCATTGGCCACAAAAGTCTCGCCGCCCTGCTGGCGCAGCGCTTGTTCCACCACCGGATGGCGGCCGCCCTCCACGTGGAATGCACGGCTTCCATCAACCTTCGGACGGGTCCAGTTTTCGCCGCGTGCCAAATCGGCCAACCCGGCCAGAACATCCAGCTCGGCCAGCCCGCGGGCGGCCGTGTTAAGACGGGCGGCAGTTTCCAGAATTGCCCCGGAAAGCCCTGCATAGAGCCTTTTTTCAATCTCCAGCGCCAGGTTTCCGGCATTCAGGATGCGGGTTTCGATCTCGCTCAGCTCCACCGTGGTGAAACGGACCTGATTCGCTGTTGTCTGGCGGTGAATGTAGATCTCATTGAGAGGTGGCGACATCATCTTGTCCGCGTGGGTTGCGGTGGTTTCGATGAAGTAGCCCAGCACATTGTTATGCTTGATCTTCAGTGAGGTGACGCCGGTGTGTTGGGCGTATTGCTGCTGCATCGAAGCAATCACCGAGCGGCCTTCGTCGCGCAGAGTGCGGGCTTCGTCCAGTTCCGGATCGTAACCGGTTGCGATGTAACCGCCGTCCCGTGCCATAAGCGGCGGTTCGGCTACCAGGGCCGCATCGAGGAGAGACAGTAAATCGTCAAAACCTTGCAGATCCGACATGGCCCCGGCCATCAGCGCAGGCAGCTCCAGGCCGGCGCAGAACCCGGCAATTGCTTCGGCCTGCGACAGCCCGTTGCGGATAGCAGCCAGATCGCGCGGGCCGCCGCGCTCCAGCGCCAGACGGGAGAGTGCCCGGTCCAGGTCCGGTGTTTTGCGCAAAGCCGCGCGCAGGTCTTCGGCGGTCTGAGATCGTTCAACAGTGAAATCCAATGCAGCTAGGCGCTGGTGGATCACATCGAGATTACGAGAGGGGCTGGACAGCCGTTGTTCCAGCAGACGCGCGCCGCCGGGAGTGACAGTGCGGTCAACAACTGCCAGCAGCGAGCCGGCGCGGCCACCGGACAGCGAACGGGTCAGCTCCAGATTACGGCGGGTGGCGGCGTCGATCTGGACCACCCGGTCCTGCGCCTCCTGCTGTGGCGGCTGCAGCAGCGGCAGCTTGCCCTTTTGGGTGATCTCCAAATAGTCGATCAGCGCGCCCATGGCTGAGACCTCGGCCCGGGTGAAAGTGCCGAACCCATCCAATGCGCTGACGTTGAACAAAGAGCAGATGCGCTTTTCCGCAGCGGTGCTGTCAAAGCTCGCCTTGCCCAGCGGAGTGAGCGGGATCTTGTATTCTTCAGCCAGAGGGAGGGCAGCGTCATAGGCCGGACCATCAGCAACGATCAGCTCTGATGGCGCCAGGCGGGCGAGCTCGGGCGACAAGCGGACCCGCGCGACCGGCATCACGTGGAACGCTCCGGTAGAGATGTCCGCCCAAGCCAGCGCCGCCTCATCCCGCAGTTCAGAGTAAGAAACCAGAAAATTGTGGCGGCGCGCTTCTAGCAGAGACTCTTCGGTGAGAGTGCCCGGGGTCACAAGCCGCACCACATCCCGCTTCACCACCGATTTGGAACCGCGCTTTTTAGCTTCGGCCGGGCTTTCCAGCTGCTCGCCTACGGCAACGCGAAAGCCCTTGCGGATCAGCGTCAGCAGATAGCCTTCGGCGGCATGGACGGGCACGCCGCACATCGGAATGTCTTCGCCGTTGTGCTTGCCGCGTTTGGTCAGCGCGATGTCTAAGGCTTCTGCGGCGTTGACTGCGTCCTCAAAGAACATCTCGTAAAAGTCGCCCATCCGATAAAAAAGCAACGCATCCGCGTGCGCTGCCTTGATCTCGAGATACTGCGCCATCATGGGCGTTACGGTCATGAAAATTCCCCCGGGTCGTCGTTGTAAAACGTGTACATTGGGGGCGGTCCGAGGAAAACCCGGATGTGACTGCCGCCAGGAACACTGGCGGCAGTCTGCTGTCAGTAAAGGTTGCGCAGTGTGTCGGGCATTGTGTTGACGATGGAGAGTGACAGGGTGCTCAGCTGTTGCTGCGCCTGCAGCGCCAGAAGTTTTGTCGCCGCTTCCTCCATGCTGGTGTCGATCATCGAACTGACTCCCTGGGTGATCGAATCCGACAGCTTGCCGACATACTGGTTCTGTTCGGCAATGCCGCCGGCGCTGGCGCCAAGAGCGGCGGAACTGTCGATTGCGTAAGCCAGGAACCCCTCGATTTCTCCCAGGGCGGTCAGTGCGCTGGCGCTGTCGGTGATGGCTGTCCGGTTGCCAATGTCAAACTGCGGGCTGCCTTCGAAGTCCGCGCCATCAACGCTGAGCGTGGTCACGCCTCCGGTCGCGGATAGTGCTGACGGGACAGTCAGCGCTGTGCCGCCATTGCCGTCCACATCAGTTTTCAGCAGGTTCACACCATTGAAACTGGAGGATGAGATTATGGAATTGATCTGCTCGGTCTTTTGCGACAGGGCGGCTTCGAATTTGCTGAAATCCCCCATCCCGCTTGCCGCCATAACTGCCAGTGACCGCATTTCTGTTAAAGTGTCAGTGATCTGTTCCGCTCCGGCAGAAGCAACCGCCACGGTGGCTTCACCCAGCGACAACGTGTCTGAGACAGAACGCAGCCCCGAAATATCTGAATCCATCAGTTCGGAGATCGCCCAAAGCGCGGCGTTATCCTGCGCCATGTTGACTTCTTTGCCGGTGGATATGCTGTCTTGCACGGTGTCGAGTTGGCTATTGACGCCACCCAATGTCTGCAAGGCAACCATCGCGCCGGAATTGTTTTGGAAACTTATCATTCCTCATTATTCCTTTGATCCTAGGCCCGTGTTCCGGGCGGACAGATGTCATTCTGACACGTGCTTATCAGGCTCATGAGTTCGAGCGCGCAGCGCCACCTGGCTTGCAGGTGCGTGTTAATACCTATTAATAAATTACAGCAGCCGGGCGTCTACTTTAAGGTGAAAACTTGGCGTTATCTATCGTCCTTTGGTCGCATTTATCCCAATTCTGGCTATACAGATTCTTGAAAGCCCGGATTGAGGGGCGCGGTTGGCTGGGCTAAGACGGACCGCGACGAGGAGAGGACACGAGATAAAATGCCCAAAACAAAGATCACCGATGAGGAAGCCCTGGCGTTTCACCTGGAGCCGTCTCCGGGCAAATGGGAGATCAATGCCACTGTCCCGATGACAACGCAGCGGGATCTGTCTTTGGCCTACTCTCCGGGGGTTGCGGTGCCTTGCGAGGCAATCGCGGCAAATCCTGAGACCGCCTATGATTACACCAACAAGGGCAATCTGGTTGCGGTGATCTCCAACGGCACGGCGGTGCTGGGTCTGGGCAATCTGGGGGCTTTGGGCTCTAAGCCGGTGATGGAGGGCAAATCTGTCCTGTTCAAACGCTTCGCTGACGTGAACTCGATCGACATCGAACTGGATACCGAGGATCCGGACAAGTTCATCGAAGCGGTTAAGCTGATGGGGCCGACCTTTGGCGGCATCAACCTGGAAGACATCAAGGCGCCGGAGTGTTTCATCATTGAGCAGAAGCTCAAGGAAGAGATGGATATTCCCGTCTTCCACGATGATCAGCACGGCACTGCGGTGATCTGTGCGGCCGGCCTGATCAACGCGCTGCATCTGTCGGGCAAGAAGATTGAGGATGTGAAGATCGTCCTGAATGGGGCAGGGGCAGCCGGCATTGCCTGTATCGAGCTGTTGAAAGCCATGGGCGCGCGGCACGAAAACTGCATTGTCTGCGACACCAAAGGCGTGATCTATCAGGGCCGTACCGAGGGCATGAACCAGTGGAAATCCGCCCATGCGATCAGCACGGATCTGCGCACTCTGGAAGAAGCCATGCACGGTGCCGACGTCTTTCTGGGCGTATCGGTCAAGGGCGCGGTAACCCAGGAGATGGTCGCCGCGATGGCCGACAATCCGGTGATTTTTGCGATGGCAAACCCGGATCCGGAAATCACTCCCGAAGAAGCGCATGAGGTGCGTGTTGATGCCATCGTCGCCACCGGCCGGTCCGATTACCCGAACCAGGTCAACAACGTGCTGGGATTTCCCTACCTGTTCCGCGGCGCGCTGGACATCCACGCCCGCGCTATCAACGACGAGATGAAGATCGCCTGTGCCCACGCTCTGGCAGCACTCGCGCGTGAGGATGTGCCGGATGAAGTGGCGCTGGCCTATGGCAAGTCGCTGTCATTTGGCCGCGACTATATCATTCCGACGCCCTTTGATCCCCGGCTTATCCATCGGATCCCGCTGGCGGTGGCCAGGGCAGGCATGGACACCGGTGCCGCCCGCCGTCCGATCGTGGACATGGACGCCTATGAGGTGGGATTGAAATCCCGCATGGATCCGACCGCCTCTATCCTGCGTGGATTGAATGCCCGTGCCCGGTCCGCCCAGTCCCGGATGATCTTTGCCGAAGGGGATGATCCGCGTGCGCTGCGCGCTGCAGTGATGTACCAGCGTTCGGGCTTTGGGAAATCACTGGTTGTGGGCCGGCAGGAGGATGTGCGCACCAAACTGGAAAAAGCCGGCCTTGGCGATGCTGTGCGTGAGCTGGAAATTGTCAACGCTGCCAACACGCCGAATTTCGATTTGTACAAGGACTTCCTGTACAGCCGCTTGCAGCGTAAAGGCTTTGATCACAAAGATATTCACCGGCTGGTAGGACGTGACCGGCACGTGTTCGCCAGCCTGATGCTGGCGCATGGGCATGGCGATGGTCTGGTCACCGGTGCAACCCGGAAATCGGCCCATGTTCTGGAACGGATCAACCATGTGTTTGATGCCGATGCCGATCATGGTGCCGCTGGTGTGACTGCACTGTTGCATAAAGGCCGGATCGTGCTGATCGGGGACACGCTGGTGCATGAATGGCCGGATGAGAACCACCTGGCAAACATCGCTGAACGTGCTGTGGGCGTTGCCCGTCATATGGGGCTTGAACCGAGGGTGGCCTTTGTCAGCTTCTCCACCTTTGGCTATCCAGTGTCGGAGCGCGCGGAAAAAATGCATGTCGCACCCGCCGTTCTGGACAAGCGTGGTGTTGATTTCGAATACGAAGGCGAAATGACCGTTGATGTGGCACTGAACGAGCGGGCGCAGCGGTACTACCCGTTTCAGCGTCTGACCGGCCCGGCCAACATCCTGATCGTGCCGGCCCGCCACTCGGCCTCGATCTCGGTCAAGCTGATGCAGGAGATGGGCGGCGCCACGGTAATCGGCCCGATCCTGTCTGGCATCGACAAGCCGATCCAGATCTGCTCGACCACCTCCACCACCAATGACATTTTGAATATGGCGGTACTGGCAGCCTGCAACATCGGGTGATCTGAGATGGCAATCTGGAACCTGGGATCAATCAATGCGGACATGGTCTATGCCTTGCCGCATCTGCCGGCGGCGGGGGAAACCCTTGCCGCTAGGCGCCTTGACCGCTTTTTGGGCGGGAAAGGCGCCAACATGTCCGTTGCCGCCGTCCGCGCTGGCAGCGAGGTTAATCACATTGGCGCTGTTGGACCTGACGGGGCTTGGGCAATTGAGCGGTTGAAGGGTTATGGCGCCGGAATTCGCGACATTGCCCAGGCGGACATCCCAACCGGCCACGCCATCATTGCGGTGGAGCCGGAGGGTGAAAACCAGATCATCCTGTTTCCAGGCGCCAACCGTGCGCTGACCCAAGACCAGCTGGAGCAAGCGCTTTCACGGGCAAATGCAGGTGACATTCTGGTGATGCAGAATGAAACCAATATGCAGGCTGAAGCTGCCCATGCGGGCCGGGATCACGGGATGCAGGTCTGCTACGCCGCCGCCCCCTTTGACGCGGACGCCGTCCAAGCGGTTCTTCCGTTTCTCGACCTCTTGATCCTGAACGAGGTGGAAGCCGGACAGCTGAAGGAGGCCTCTGGCAAGTTGCCGGATGAGCTTGGCATCAAAGACGTGATTATCACTCTTGGTGCTAAAGGAGCCCGGCATATCGACGGCGAAACCGGTGCAGTTCTGGATGTTCCCGCTCTTCCGGTAACGCCCGTGGATACCACGGGGGCAGGGGACACTTTCACCGGATATGTCCTCGCAGGTCTGGATCAGGGTTTGCCGCTGGCACAAGCAATGCCACTGGCCGCAAAGGCTGCGGCACTGATGGTCACGCGGCATGGCACGGCAGATGTGATTCCTGAGCTGAAAGAAGTGCAGGAAGCCGGTTTTTAGTCTGCGGCAGCCAGCTTCTTTCTGGTCAAAATACTCCGGGGGAATTGGCCGTCAGGCCAAGGGGGCAGCGCCCCGTTTCAATGCCCGTTTGCAAATGGCGCGGCATCGCCCCACAGCTGCGCCACCCGCTCATCGCGGCCGCAGGCCTGGCGGTATCGCTTATAGGCCTCTGCCTGGCGTTTGGGGCCAAAGCGGGTGAACACCAAATTGTCCCCCTTGTAGTAGTCCTGATGATAGTCTTCTGCTTCATAGAAGGTCTTTGCTGAAAGGACAGGCGTCACGATTGTTTTCCCCAAGGCATCCTGAGCTTCGGATATAACCCGCCTGGCTAGGGCCTTCTCGACCTTGTTAGAGACGAATACCGCGGTGCGGTAGCTCTCTCCGCGATCGCAGAACTGGCCGCCTGCGTCGGTCGGATCAACTGAACGGATAAACAATTCCAGCAAATGCCCGCGCGAGACTTTTGCCGGATCAAAAGTAATTTGCACCGCTTCGTAATGGCCGCTGCCGCCGCGGCTGACGTCTTTGTAAGTCGGGCTTTTGGTCTTGCCACCGGTATAGCCCGACACGGCTTCGATCACCCCGGGCACGCCTTCAAAATCGCTTTCCACACACCAGAAGCACCCCCCGGCCACGGTCAAAACTTCAGTTGCTTGCGCCTGCACCGGATTGGCATGAGCAACCGTACCGATGGCAATAAGGCCCATCAAAGTCAAAAATCTCAGTCTTTCCAGTATACGCATCTTGGGACTCCATTCTGCTTTGCTGCCACCCTGCCGGCTGTTGCTGCGTCTCTCAACCCGGCAGCGGCGGATTTCACGGACTGGTGACAGCAAGTTACCGCTTGGAAATTGGATCCAATATTACTAACGTGCCGGCAAAGGAGGATCCCATGACTGAAAAGATGAGCACTCACCAAGCTGAAGAAGATCAGCGCAACGAAGAAATCCTGATCTATCTGAATGGAAAAACTGTCCCCAAGGCTGAGGCCAAGGTGAGTGTTTATGACAGCGGCTTCATGCTGGGCGACGGCGTGTGGGAAGGGTTGCGGTTGTACAATGGAACCTGGGCCTTCTTTGACGAACATTTGGACCGGCTGTTTGAGGCTGCCAAGGCGATTGACCTGGACATCGGGTTGGACCGGGAGGGCGTGAAAACCGCTGTGTTAGAGACACAGAAAGCCAATGGAATGACCACTGATGCCCATGCCCGGCTGATGGTCACGCGCGGGGTAAAAACACGCCCTTTCCAGCACCCTTCGCTGTCGCAGCAGGGTCCGACGATTACCATTATCATGGAGCATTCCCGCCCCAATCTGCCGCGTCCGATAAAATTGGCCACAGTGCCGCATATCCGCGGGCTGCCGATGACGCAGGACCCCAAACTGAATTCCCACTCCAAGTTGAACTGTATCATCGCCTGTATCGCTGCCGAAAAGGCCGGCGCAGATGAGGCGCTGATGCTGGACGTGAATGGCTTTGTGAACACCACAAATGCCTGCAACTTTTTCATCGTGCGCAAGGGGGAGGTTTGGACTTCGACCGGGGATTATTGCATGAACGGCATTACCCGGCAGAAAGTGATCGATTTGTGCCGCGCCAACAGTATTCCAGTTCACGAGCGGAACTATTCGCTGGTGGATGCATACGGTGCCGACGAAGCCTTTCTGACTGGCACTTTCGGGGCGCAGACACCGGTGGGCAGCATCGACGGGCGGCAGATCGGCAGCGGTCAGATGGGACCCATGACCGAAAATCTTCGTGCCCTCTATAAGGATCTGATCGAAAAGGAGTGCGCATGATGCGGATTGCCATGTGGTCCGGGCCGCGGAACCTGTCGACGGCGTTGATGTACGCCTTTGGCAACCGGGGTGACTGCGCAGTGGTGGATGAACCGTTTTACGCTGCCTACCTGGCGATGACCGGCCTGAGCCACCCGATGCGAGCGGAAATTCTGGACAGCCAGCCGCGGGATCCGGACGAGGTAGCAAAGGCGCTTCTGGGAGATGTTCCAGGCGCCAAGCCGTACTACTATCAAAAACATATGACTCAGCATATGATCCCCGGCGTTCCGCGGCAGTGGATGCAAGAGGTCACTAATGTCTTTCTGATCCGTCATCCTGCCCGTGTGATCGCCTCATATGCGGTGAAACGGGAAAATCCCACACTGGAAGACATTGGATTCCGCCAGCAGGCGGAGTTGCTCGAACTGGTGCGCAGCTGGGGACATGCACCGGTTGTCGTGGACAGCCATGACATTCGGAATGATCCGGCAGGCAAACTGGAACAGTTGTGCGAGACGGTTGGCATGCCGTATTCCCCGAAGATGCTGACCTGGCCAAGGGGCGGACATAAGGACGACGGCGTGTGGGCGGCGCATTGGTACGGTGCGGTCTGGAATTCAACCGGATTTGCTGGCCCGGAAGGCCCGCTGCCGGAGGTGCCGGAAGACCTCCAGCCCGTGCTGCAGGCGGCGCTGCCTTTATATGAGCAAATGAAGGCAGCGAAAATCTGAGGGGAGAAGGGGCGTTGCCCCCTCGCGCCTGCGGCGCTCACCCCTAGGATGTTTTCAGCAAGAAGAAGAGGCTCAGCCGATCAGCTTGCCCAGCTTCATGGCAACACCCATGTCGCCGGAGATCTTGATTTTGCCCATCATTACGGCCGTCATCGGGTTGAGCTTGCCGGTGAGCAGCTTTTTCAGGTTCTCTCTGGAAAGCTGCAGCGTGCAGTCGGTGTCACAGTCATCGGTGCAGGCAGCGCCATTGGCGAGCACGATTACGCCGTCCTTCCCGCAGTCGAATTTCAGCGTGCCTTCAAAACTCTTTCCAGCCAGACCTGTGCGGATGTCCTCGGCGATGTCCTGAAGTGACATATGTTCCTCCCTTGCTTGCGGTGAGGGTTAGGCACGCAAGGGATGCCGGGCAATAGTGACCAAAGGGGAGGGCGCCGGGTTACGTTTCGGCAAGGGCTGCCTTGGTCAGCGGACAGGGCTGGCCGCCATAGAAGGTATCAAGCACCTGCCGGAATTCCGCCGGCGCACCGGGTACAGCAGCAAACAACGTCATCGAGGAGCGTAGTTTCTTAGCGTCGGTACTGCCGAGGATTTGCGCGGGATCGGTACCCTTATGCTGCAGCATCAGTTGGCTGGTGTCCACCAGGCGGCTGCGCAGTTTTTCGTGGTTCAGATAGGCAATCGCCTCGGTCAGGTCTTCGATCCCATAAAGCTGTGCCATGTGGGATTGGCCCAGTTCGGCCAATTGGGGAAAGACGAACCACATCCAGTGGCTCGTCTTTTTTCCTGCAGAGAGTTCAGTCAGGACAGCCGCCCAAACGGTGTCCTGAGCTTCGACGAACATTTCCAGTTCTTCCGCGAAATCGTCCTCGAAACCTCCGTCTATGCCGCCGTAATCACTCACTTTTTGAGCCGGCGCTCGCGTGCGGCCAGCAGTTTGAGGCGCAGGGCATTCAGTTGAATGAAACCTGCAGCATCGGTCTGGTCATAGGCGCCGGCGTCTTCCTCAAAAGTCACATGCGCTTCGGAGTAGAGTGAGTGATCCGACCAGCGGCCCACGCAGGCTGCGGAGCCTTTGTAAAGCTTCAGGCGCACGGTTCCGGTGACATGTTCCTGGCTCTTGTCGATAGCAGCCTGCAGCATTTCGCGCTCTGGCGAATACCAGAAACCATTGTAGATCAGCTCTGCATACTTCGGCATCAATTCATCTTTGAGATGCATTGCCCCGCGGTCCATGGTGATCGATTCAATGCCGCGGTGGGCTTCCAGCAGCAGGGTGCCGCCCGGGGTTTCATAAATGCCGCGGGATTTCATGCCGACAAAACGGCCTTCGACCAGATCAAGACGGCCGCAGCCATGCTTGCCGCCCAATTCGTTCAGTTTGGTCAGCAGGTCCGCCGGGCTCAGCGTTTCACCATTAATGCTGACAGCATCGCCCTTTTCAAAACCGACCTCGATGAACTCAGGTTCATTCGGTGCGTCCTCGGGGTGAACGGTGCGCTGGTAGACATAATCAGGCGCCATGACCGCCGGGTCTTCCAGAACTTTGCCCTCGGAGGACGTGTGCAGCAGGTTTGCGTCAACTGAGAAGGGAGCTTCGCCGCGTTTGTCCTTGGCCACCGGGATCTGGTTTGCTTCGGCAAATTCCAGCAGTCGGGTACGCGAGGTCAGATCCCATTCACGCCAGGGCGCGATCACCTTGATGTCCGGGTTCAATGCATAGGCTGCCAGCTCAAAGCGGACCTGATCGTTGCCCTTGCCGGTGGCGCCATGGGCGACCGCGTCGGCGCCGGTGGATTCGGCGATCTCGACCAGACGTTTGGAGATCAGCGGGCGGGCGATGGAGGTGCCCAGCAAATAGAGCCCCTCGTAAACCGCATTGGCGCGGAACATCGGGAAGACGAAGTCGCGGACAAATTCCTCACGTACATCCTCGATGAAGATGTTTTCCGGCTTGATGCCCAGCATTTCCGCTTTTTTGCGGGCGGGCTCCAGCTCCTCACCCTGACCGAGGTCGGCGGTGAAGGTGACAACTTCGCAGCCGTATTCGGTCTGCAGCCATTTCAGGATGATCGAGGTGTCGAGGCCGCCGGAATAGGCGAGCACAACTTTCTTAGGCGCGGACATGGAATTCCCTCTCAGGTCAGAACGCCTGCGGCGTAGCTGGTTTTACCGGGAAGAGCAAGGTTATCCGGGGTTTCGTGCCGCGTCTGCTGCAACTATGGTCCGCGCCAGATGCGGTTTTCAAATTGGAGCAGATTTTGATGAAACCTTGGGCGCTGTTCAGCCATTCAGTGGGAATGCTGGCACGGAATTTTGGTGATATGCTGCGGGTGTTTTTGGTTCCCATGCTGCTGATTGCGGCACTATTTGCGACTTTTTTCAAAATGACGGGTTTGTGGGGCATCCTGCAATGGGGGGTAGTGACACCGCTGCCGGAAAACTCAGGTTTAAGCGGCCCGCTGTTCCTGGTCGCAATGTTTTCGATCTTGATCGGGATGTGGAGTGTGGTTTCCTGGCACCGCTTTGTTCTGCTTGAGGAAATGCCGCAGGGCTGGCTGCCGGGTTTGGAGGGCGGTCGCGTGATGGCCTACTTTGGACGGTCTGTGCAGATTGCGCTGGTTCTTTTGTGCATGATGATTCCTGTGCTGCTGATGGTTCTTCTCGTAACAACACTGCTTAGCGGGGCAGGGTCGGCAGTTCTGCAATTGATCAACCTGCCGATTGCAATTTTCATCACTTATCTGGTTCTCAGGCTTTCAGTGATCCTGCCGGCGGCAGCGTTGGGAGCGGACATGGGGCTGCGCGAAGCTTGGAACTCCACTGGAAACGCTTTGGGTGATCTGCTGGGATTGGCTGCCATATTGGTTGCAGCACAATATGCAGCCCAATTCGTTGCCGAAGCGCTGGCGGCATCCCCATCGCTAGCTATTGGTGTCTCAATCCTTGTATCAGCTGCCTTGGCCCTGTTGAATATCAGCCTGCTGACCACCCTTTACGGCCACTACGTCGAAGGCCGCCCGATCTAACTTCCGGTATTCTTATGTATGCTTTGCACCCGCCCCTTGCCTTGGGGGCGGGCTTGCGCCACTGAATGTTCCATGAGCGATTTCAAGTCCCAGGCCCGCGCCGCTGAACAGGCGATGCGCGATGTGTTTCCCGCAACTCCTTTGCAGCGCAATGTGCATCTGTCCGAGCGTTTCGGCGCGGATATTTATCTCAAGCGCGAGGATCTGAGCCCGGTCCGCTCCTACAAGATCCGCGGGGCGCTGAACGCGATGCGCAAGCAGCCGGATCAGGAGCTGTATGTTTGTGCCTCGGCCGGCAACCATGCTCAGGGCGTTGCTTTTATGTGCCGTCATCTAGGCAAGCGCGGCGTAATCTTCATGCCGGTCACAACGCCGCAGCAGAAAATCCAAAAAACCCGGATGTTCGGCGGCGACAATATCGAAATCCATCTGGTTGGCGACTATTTCGACATTTGCCTGGCTGCTGCGCAGGAGTGGTGCGCCAAGGAGGGCGGGCATTTCCTGTCGCCCTTTGATGATGCCGATGTGATTGAAGGCCAGGCCTCCATCGCCGTGGAGATCGAGGCGCAGCTGGGTAAGACACCGGATCACGTGCTGCTGCCGGTTGGCGGCGGCGGCATGTCGGCGGGTGTTTCCTCCTGGTTTGGTGACGGGGTGCATAGCCTGTTTGTTGAGCCTGAAGGCGGTGCTTGTTTGCGGGCGGCGCTTGCTGCAGGCAAGCCGGTTGCGTTGGATCATGTCGACACTTTTGTCGATGGCGCTGCGGTGGGGCGGATCGGCGCGCTGCCCTTTGATATTCTAAAAGATGTGCCGCTGCCGGATGTCCTGGCCATCTCCGAGGACCGGATCTGCGCCACCATTATCGAGATGCTGAACGTGGAAGGCATCGTGCTGGAGCCGGCCGGCGCGCTGTCGGTTGAGGCGCTGCAGGATGTGCGCTCCTGGATCCGCGGCAAGACGGTGGTTTGCGTCACATCCGGCGGCAACTTTGATTTTGAACGTCTGCCAGAGGTCAAAGAACGGGCGCAGCGCTATTCCGGAGTTAAGAAGTACTTCATCTTGCGCCTGCCACAGCGGCCTGGAGCGCTGAAGGAGTTTCTTGGCATCTTAGGCCCGGAGGACGACATCGCCCGCTTTGAATACATGAAAAAGTCCGCCCGCAATTTCGGCTCGGTGCTGATCGGGATCGAAACCAAGCGGCCGGAGAATTTCGAGCAACTGTTTGCACGGCTTGATGCGGCAGGGATGACCTTTACGGACATCACCCAGGACGAGACTTTGGTGCAATTTGTGATCTGACACCGGAAGCGGAGTCAGAATTTTTCGGACATCCCGGTCAGGAAAGCAGATCTGGACGCTTGGAAATTGGTGATAATGGCAGCGACATCGACATCTTTTGATTCACCTTGTGCCGACTTCCGCTCGCCGTCCAGGCACAGCCCCGAAAATTCATCAAACCCGAGGTTGAGCGCGCTGCCTTTCAGGAAATGCAGGTCCTGCTCCAGCTGACTGCAATCACCGCCTTGCAGCCTGCCGATAACTTCCTCGACTTCTTCGAGAAAAATTTCAACAACTTCCTCGAAATCCTCGGCGCCAACTTCTTCGCGCAGCTCGGTCACTCGCGGCCAGTCAATCATGTCATATGTCCCTAAGATCAGTCGCCATGCGCAATTTCTTAAGTTGATTGCAGTAAAAATATAGTGAAATAAAGAGGGAAGCTCAAATTTTAGGTTTCACCGCCTGTTAAATTTCTGGACCGATAGTATCACAAGATCGTCTGATTTTGCCATTTGTGAGGTGCCTTCGGTGCTGCCAGAAAGTTCGATGGACAACGAGGACCACACAGTGGCCGGATCAATACGCCGTGTGCTGGTTGTTGACGACAGCCGCCTGCAAAGACGCATTCTAGTTGCTTCTCTCAAAAAATGGGGATTTGAGGTCGTCGAGGCTGAGAGCGGCGAGGCCGCGATGGAAATTTGCCAGACAGAAACTCCTGACCTGATCCTCAGCGACTGGATGATGCCGGGCATGAACGGGCTGGAGTTTTGCCGCGCGTTCCGTACCCGCTCCAGCGAGGAATATGCTTATTTCATCCTGCTGACCTCAAAGAGCGAAAAGAACGAGGTTGCAGAAGGGCTTGACGCAGGCGCCGACGATTTCCTGACCAAGCCGGTCAGCTCGGATGAACTGCGGGCGCGGATTTCTGCGGGTGAGCGTATCCTGAGAATGCAGCGGGAACTGTCCGAGAAGAACCGTATCGTGTCCGAAACTCTGGGGGAGTTGCAGCGGGTTTATGATGCGATCGACAAGGACCTGATCCAAGCCCGCAAGATTCAAGAATCTCTGGTGCCGGAACTTTCCAAGGATTTCGGATCCTCCACTGTCAGTCTGCTGCTGAAACCCTGCGGCCATATCGGCGGCGATCTGGTGGGAATGTTCTCTCCTGGCGTGAACCGAATCGGCTTTTACTCTATTGACGTGTCCGGTCACGGCATCACTTCGGCGATGATGACAGCGCGTCTCGGCGGTTATCTGTCCTCGAATTACTTCGATCAGAATGTCGGGATGGAAAAACGCTTCAACCGGTTCTACGCTCTGCGCCAGCCGGAGGAAGTCGCCAGCCTGCTGAATGCACGGCTGATCGCTGATACCGGGATCGAAGAATACTTCACCATGGCCTATTGCATCGCCGATTTGCGCAGCGGTGTTGTTAAGATGGTGCAAGCAGGCCACCCGCATCCGCTGTTGCTGCGCAAGAACGGTGAACTGGAGTTCATTGGCAAGGGTGGTGTGCCGGTGGGGCTGGTTCCCGATATCGGCTACAGCCAGGAAGAATTTGTCATGGAACGTGGCGACCGCCTGCTGCTGTTCTCTGACGGCTTTACAGAGGCGCGGCTGGAAGATGGCTCCATGCTGGAGCCGGAGGGTCTGCTGGAGCTGGTTGAAAAATGCGGGTCAGAGCAAAGCAGTAAGGAATTTCTGGACGATCTTTACTGGCATCTGACGCAAGTTATGAGCAAGGAACACGGGCTTGAGGATGACGTCTCGGCCACATTGTTCGAGTATCAGGGTCCGTAAACCAATCAGATTAGGTGGCTGATGTTGTCCTGGCTTCGGCTGGGATGTTGTATTTTCGGTGGTTGGCGTCTCAGACCCTTACAACCGGGCTGCCAGCCGGGCTGCAAAATGCCGGTCGCCAGCATTGCCCAGCCGGAGGGCGGCTTCCTGCGGGGTGACCCACAGCGCTTTATGCCCTTCTTCTGCAGGCGGGCCGATCCGGCGCAACGGGCGGGCGATGTAGATATGGCAAATTTTTTCGGCCCAAAGATCATACTCCGGCATATAGGCAAAGCGCCGGAACACACCCATCTTGTGCGGCGCGGCAATCTTCCAGCCGGTTTCCTCATAGACCTCTCTGTGCAGTGCGGGAATGGGTGACTCGCCTGGATCGATACCGCCTCCTGGCAGCTGCAGGTCTGGATGAGGAGCATACTGGCAGGTAATCAGCAGCTTGCCGCCCCGCGGCAGCAGAGCATAGGCGCCCGGGCGCATCCGGTAACGCTGGCCGTTTTCCGGTGTCTTACCAAATCGCCTGATCACGGGCCGGCCCCTTCACTCCAGTATCAATTCTCCTATATAGCCCCGGTATGCCAATCCCCGGCGCGTAAGGAAACCCCATGACACTTGGTTCGAAAATCGCGTGGGACGACACCGTCCTGCCCTTCCAGCTTGATGCATCGGACATGCGCGGCCGCGTTGCGCGGCTGGACGGCGTGCTGGATGGCATCCTGAAACAGCATGATTACCCGCCGGTGGTTGAGGCGCTGGTCGCTGAAATGGCGCTGTTGACGGCACTGATCGGGCAGACGATTTCCCTGCGCTGGAAGCTGTCGTTGCAGGTGCAGTCAAAGGGCGCTGTGCGGATGATCGCGACCGACTATTACGCACCGCAAAAAGAAGGCGAAATCGGCCGGATCCGTGCCTATGCAAGCTTCGACCGGGACCGGATTACCGATAGCAACCCCTTTGATCAGGTTGGCGAAGGGTACTTTGCTATCATGATCGACCAAGGCCAGGGTACCAAGCCGTACCAGGGCATCACACCATTGTCCGGCGGATCGCTGCGCGCCTGTGCCGAGGCTTATTTTGCGCAATCCGAACAGCTGCCGACCATGTTCAAGATGAGCTTTGGAAAATCATCCGAGCCTGGAGTTGACGAGCATTGGCGCGCGGGGGGCATCATGCTGCAGAGCATGCCCAAAGCGTCCCCCTTTGCTGCGCAAAGCGAAGGGTCAGGTGAAGTTTTACAGGCCAGCGATCTGGTGTCCGGTGATCAGGAGGAAAACTGGAATCGGGCCACTATCCTGTTGAATACCGTGGAGGCATTGGAGCTGATCGGACCGTCTGTGTCCCCGGCTGATCTGTTGATCCGATTGTTTCACGAGGAACAACCGCGGGTCTTTGATGTCCAGGCGGTCCGTTTCGGCTGCACCTGCTCCGAAGACCGAGTACGCCAAAGCCTGTCGATCTATTCGGCCAAGGACATTGGCACCATGACAAACGAAGATGGCCGGGTTACGGCGGATTGCCAGTTCTGCAGCGCGCATTACGATTTGGACCCGGCAAGCGTGGGGTTTGAAGCGGAAACCCCGTCCGGTGAGTGAGGCCGCGCAGAACCTCGCCAACAGAATTTCCGCCGCCCTGAAACACCAGGGCGGCGGCTCTTCCGACTTTGATCTCAACCCCGGGACCGAGCTGCCAGAAGGGCGCAAGCTGCGGCCGGCCGGGGTGCTGGTGCCCATTTCTGTCGCCGGAAATACGCCGCGGCTTATTTTGACCAAACGCTCATCGGCGCTGAAGCATCATCCGGGCCAGATCGCTTTTCCCGGCGGCAAGGTGGATGCCGGCGACACGGATGCCTGCGCCGCGGCACTGCGCGAAGCCTGGGAGGAAATCGGGCTGCCGCAGGAGCTGCCGAAGATTATCGGCTGCCTGCCGGAGCATGAGACGGTGACCGGATTTTCGGTGACGCCGGTTGTGGCACTGATCCAGGAGGAATTCACCGTGCGTCCAGAAGCGGGGGAGGTGGCCGAGGTATTTTCCGTCCCGCTGGCCCATGTGCTGGATCCAAAAAAATACATCATTGAATCCCGCCGCTGGCGCGGCACCCGCCGCCGCTACTATACCGTTCCCTACGGCTCCTATTACATATGGGGGGCCACAGCGCGGATGCTGCGCGGTTTTGCGGCACGGATGGAGATGTAATGCGGATTGACCAACCCTGGTTGAAGGATCCTGCAACCCAGGCTGTTTGCAAGGCGGTCAATGCAGATGGTGCGCAGGTATTGTTTGTCGGCGGCTGCGTACGCAATGCGCTGCTGGGGGAGGCGGTCTCCGACATGGATATCGCCACCGATGCACTGCCGGACCAGGTGGTGGCGCTGGCGGGTCGAGCCGGGATCAAGGTGGTTCCCACCGGTATTGATCATGGTACCGTGACGCTGATCAAGAACGGCATCCCGCATGAAATAACAACATTCCGCAGGGATGTTGCGACTGATGGCCGCCGGGCAATTGTCGCATTTTCAACAGATATCACTGAGGACGCCCGCCGCCGCGATTTCACAATGAACGCGATTTATGCACGTCCGGATGGCGAGATTGTCGACCCTTTGGACGGCATGGCAGATTTGCAGAGGCGCCGTATCCGGTTCATCGGCACAGCAGAGAATCGCATACGCGAAGACTACTTGCGGTCCTTGCGCTATTTTCGCTTTCACGCTTGGTACGGCGATCACGCGCTGGGCTTTGACCCGGATGCGCTGGCAGCGATTGCAGCTTGTCTGGAGGGGCTGGCCACGCTCTCCAAGGAACGTGTCGGGTCTGAGATGCTGAAACTGCTGGCGGCACCTGATCCTGCGCCCTCGGCTGCGGCTATGCGGCAGGCTGGTGTTCTGGCACAGATTTTGCCTGGCGCCGATGACCGCGCCCTAGCGCCGCTGATTCACCTTGAGGCCGGGCGAGCTGCATCCAGCATCCGGCGGCTTGCCGCGCTCGGGGGGGAGGGCCTTCAGGAGGCCTTGCGGCTCAGCAAAGCGCAGACATCTCATCTGCAGGCGGTCCGCGAAGCTGCGGCCGGCATGGCCGGGGCAGGGGAGTTGGGCTACCGATTGGGTGCGGAACAGGCGTTGGATGCGCTGCTGTTGCGGTCTGCATTGCTGGAACAGCCGGTTTTGCCCGATTTGGAAAGCGATATCGCGCTGGGCGCAAAGGCTGTTTTTCCGGTGAAAGCCCGGGATCTGCTGCCGGACTGCAAAGGCCCGGAACTGGGAGCGAAGCTGCGGAAGCTGGAGGCGGACTGGATTGCTTCAGGCTTCTTGCTCAGCCGGGAACAGCTGCTGGACTCCTTCCACTGACATAGGGTGTCAGCAGCGTCAGAACCTTTAGGGGTGACAAGAAAAAATATCTTGCGTACGCATAGGGCAGCCACCACATGACGGAGGAATGCTGATGTATTCTGGGATCTGGTTTCCTTAACGCCTGAGACCTTGCCCCGTTTGACATGGGAGCCATAGGCGGCCCGCTGTCTTCATCTGTATTCCAAATCAATGCTCGAACACTTGGAGCACCCGCATGTTTCGCTTCTTTGAAAACCTCATTGACCCATATTGCGCCCACCCTGAGACCAACACGCCGCCAACGCGGCTGTGGCCGTTCCTGCGCGACTATTCAACGCCGTTTAAAACAGTCTTTATCCTGACCGCGCTGATGTCGGTCATTGTTGCCGCGATCGAGGTCGGGCTGATCTACTACATGGGCAGGATTGTCGACCTGATGTCCGGCAGGCCCGAGCAGGTCTGGGAGGCGCATGGAACCGAGCTGATCCTGGTTGCATTGTTCATCCTGTTGCTGCGGCCATTGATCCAGCTGCTGGATGTGGTGTTGCTGAACAATGCGATCCTGCCGAACTTTGGCACGTTGATCCGCTGGCGGGCGCATAAACATGTGCTGCGCCAATCGGTGGGCTGGTTCGAGAACGACTTTGCAGGCCGGATTGCCAACCGGATCATGCAAACCCCGCCGGCCGCGGGGGAGGTGATATTTCAAGTCTTTGACGCAATCACTTTTTCGCTGGCCTATCTGGCAGGCGCTGCGGTGCTGCTTTGGGTAGCAGACGTTAGGCTGATGCTGCCGTTGGGGATCTGGTTTGCGCTTTACGCTTTGTTGGTGATGTGGACGGTCAAGCGGGTCGGCCCGGCCAGCCAGGCGTCATCTGATGCGCGCTCTACCGTGACGGGGCGGGTAGTTGACAGTTACTCCAATATTCACTCGGTCAAGATGTTCGCGCATCACGACAACGAACTGACCTATGCCCGTGAGGCGATCGAGAACACCCGCAAAACCTTCCAGGCAGAGATGCGTATCTTCACCGTTATGGATGCCGCACTGGTTACGCTGAACGGGCTGCTGATTGTTGGCGTGGTCGGTTGGGCAATTATGCTGTGGTCGCAAGGGACTGCCTCGGTGGGTCTGGTGGCGGCGGCCACGGCGCTGACCCTGCGGCTCAACGCGATGACCGGCTGGATCATGTGGGCACTGACCTCGTTCTTCCGTCAGCTGGGTGTTGTGGCTGAGGGGATGGAGACCATAGCCCACCCAATCGATCTGGTGGATGCGGCCAATGCGGATCCGTTGCAGCTGACCAAGGGTGAGATCGAACTGCGAAGCCTGTCGCACCATTACGGGCGCGAGGCCGGCGGGCTCGACAAGATCAGCCTGACAATCCAGCCGGGCGAGAAGATCGGCCTGATTGGTCGCTCTGGTGCCGGCAAGTCGACACTGGTGAAGCTGCTTTTGCGGTTTTATGATGCCGAAAGCGGCCAGATCCTGATCGACAGTCAGGACATCCGCGCGGTGACGCAGGCCTCGTTGCGAAGCCGCATCGGTATGGTCCAGCAGGACAGCGCGCTGATGCACCGTTCGGTGCGGGACAATCTGCTTTACGGCCGTCCGGACGCCACCGAAGAACAGATGATAGCCGCCGCCAAACAGGCGCAGGCGCATGAGTTCATCCTGGATTTGGAAGACCCTCAGGGCCGCAAGGGGTATAACGCCCATGTGGGTGAGCGCGGGGTGAAATTGTCGGGCGGCCAGCGCCAGCGCGTGACACTGGCCCGGGTGATCCTGAAGGACGCGCCGATCCTGATTCTGGACGAGGCCACCTCGGCGCTGGATTCCGAAGTCGAGGCGGCGATTCAGGAAACGCTTTACGGCATGATGCAAGGCAAGACGGTGATCGCCATCGCACATAGGCTGTCCACCATCGCGCAGATGGACCGTATCCTTGTGATGGATCAGGGCCGTATTGTTGAAGAAGGCTCGCATGAGACGCTTTTGCAGGCACAGGGACTTTATGCACAGCTCTGGGCGCGCCAGTCCGGAGGCTTCTTGAACATCGAGGCAGCAGAATGAAGATTGGCAATCTGATCGACGCCTTTCGCCCGGCCGATGGCCCGCCGCCGCAGCGGCTGGGGGCTTTTCTGCACTGGTGCTTGACCGGGGCCTGGCCAATGTTGCTGCTGGCGGCGGCATTCTCGGCGCTGGCCGGCGCGATGGAGGCTGGCACGGCCTATATTCTGGGAATTGTGATCGACACCGCAATAACCAGCGGACCTGAGCAGTTCTTCTCGGCCGGCAATGTGGCGGTGATCGCACTGGCATTGGGATTTTTCCTGTTTGTGCGGCCGGTGCTGTTCGGATTGTCTGCAGCCTCTAATGCAATAATTGTCCAGCCCAACGTGAACCCGCTGGTGCTGTCGCGGCTGAACCGCTGGACGCTGGGACAGTCGGTGCGGTTCTTCGACGATGATTTTGCCGGCCGGATCGCTCAGAAACAGATGCAAACGGCGGCGGCTGTCACCTCGGTCACTACCGAGATGATCAGTGTTGTTGCGTTTGCTCTGGCATCTCTTGCGGGGTCATTGGCCTTGTTAGGCTCTATTGATTGGCGCATTACTGGCGTGTTTCTGGTCTGGCTGGTTGGCTACTTCGGGCTGATCCATTGGTTCCTGCCGCGTATCCGCAAGCGCTCTGGCACACGGGCAGGGGCGCGGGCGATGGTAACCGGGCAAGTGGTGGATTCCATTACTAACATCAAGACGGTCAAATTGTTTGCACATGCTGATCACGAAGAACGCACTGCCCAGGATGCTATGGTCAGCTACCGTGAAAAGTCGCTGCAATTCGGCTATCTCTCGGCCAGCTTCCGGTTCTGCTTGATGTGCCTGGCCGGCATCCTGCCGGTGCTGCTGATCGGCGCGACGCTGTTTTTATGGCAGGCGGGCAGCGCAACCGAAGGCGATATCGTGGCCGCTGGCGCAGTCTCGATCCGGATTGCGCAGATGACAGGCTGGGTCAGCTTCACGCTGATGGCGATCTATTCCAACATTGGTGAGATCGAAAACGGAATGAAGACCCTCTCGGCACGCGAAAGAGTTGAGGATACATCCGGTGCTGAACCGCTGGTTGTCAGCAAAGGCGGCATCGAGTTTGATCAGGTGGAATTCGCCTATGGCCGCGACGTGGGCGGGGTGCAGGGCATCAGCCTGAACATCAAACCAGGTGAGAAGCTGGGGATTGTCGGTGCTTCCGGGGCAGGCAAGTCAACGCTCGTTTCACTTCTTCTCCGGCTCTATGATGGAGAAAACGGGCGTATTCTGATCGACGGACAGGATATTTCCGGTGTAACCCAGAATTCGCTGCGCAGCCAGATCGGCATGGTTACCCAGGAAACCGCCATGTTCAACCGCTCGGCCAGGGACAATATCTTGTATGGACGGCCGGATGCGCCGGAGGAAGAATTGATCGCCGCTGCGAAGAAAGCTGAGGCGCATGAATTCATCACCGAGCTGGAAGATGGGCAGGGCAACAATGGCTATGACGCTTTTCTGGGTGAGCGCGGTGTGAAGCTTTCAGGCGGTCAGCGGCAGCGGATTGCTCTGGCCCGGGCTATCCTGAAGGACGCGCCCATTTTGGTTTTGGACGAGGCAACCTCGGCGCTGGATTCCGAGGTTGAGGCCGCCATTCAGGCCGCCTTGCACCGGGTAATGGAGGGCAAGACGGTATTGGCGATCGCCCACCGGTTGTCGACACTTAGCGAGATGGACCGGATTATCGTGATGGATAAAGGACGGATCGCTGAAAGCGGCAGCCATGAAGAGCTGCTGGCCAAGGCGGGGCTCTATGCTGCTTTCTGGGCGCGCCAGTCCGGTGGGTTTATCTGCACGGATGAGAACAAGGCGGCGGCTGAATAAAAATTCCGGCGCATTTTGCTTTTGCTGACCGGCTTGCCGCTGTAATGAGCGGCCATGACTGACGCAGCCAGAACTACAGCAACGATCAGCCGGCTAGGCCATCAAGGCGATGGCGTGGCCGATGGACCCTTGTTTGCCCCGCGCACACTGCCGGGAGAAACCGTTTCAGGTTTCGCAGAGAACAGCCGTCTGACCAGTATCCGGATCGAGACCCCGTCCGAGCACCGGGTGCAGCCACCCTGCCGCCACTACAAATCCTGCGGCGGTTGCCAGCTGCAGCACGCAAGTGACGGATTTGTGGCTGAGTGGAAAACGGACGTCGTGCGTACCGCGTTGACGGCACAAGAGCTGGAGACTGAGTTTCGCCCGATCCACACTTCGCCGCCCGGCTCCCGCCGCCGTGCGACGCTGGCAGTACGGCGTACCAAAAAGGGTGCGTTGGCCGGATTTCATGGTCAGGCGTCGGATGTGATCACTGAAATTCCCGACTGCCAGCTGGTGGAACCTGCGTTAAAGGCCGCGATTCCCGTTGCAGAGGCGCTGGCGATGGCCGGGGCAAGCCGGAAGACACCGTTGGCGGTGACGGTTACCACCTCAGACGCTGGGTTGGACATACTGGTCAGGAACGGCAAGCCGCTGGACGGGCCATTGCGGATCAAACTGGCGCAGCTGGCAGACCAGAACCGGATTGCCCGGTTGACGTGGGACGATGAACCGGTTGCGATGGAGCAGCCGCCGGTGCAACCCTTTGGCGCGGCGCGCGTTTGCCCGCCGCCGGGGGCTTTCCTGCAAGCCACCCGGGATGGTGAGGCGGCGTTGCTGGCGGCGGTTCAGGAAATAACAAGCGGAGCCAAGCGGATCGTCGATTTGTTTGCAGGCTGCGGTACCTTCACCCTGCCTTTGGCCCAGACCGCCGAAGTGCATGCGGTGGAGGGTGAACATTCAATGCTGGAAGCGTTGGATGCAGGCTGGCGCAGGGCGGCAGGGCTGAAGAAAGTCACCACCGAGGTCCGCGACCTGTTCCGCAATCCGTTGCTGCCCGAGGATTTGAACCCGTTTGGTGCAGCTTTTGAAGCTGCTGTGATTGATCCGCCGCGCGCAGGCGCTGAGACGCAGACTGCCCAGCTGGCCAAAGCCCGAACACCTGTGATTGCCTATGTCTCCTGCAATCCGGTGAGCTTTGCCCGCGATGCCAAAGTGCTGGTTACGGCGGGTTACAGCCTTGACTGGGTGCAGGTTGTTGATCAGTTCCGCTGGTCCGCCCATACCGAGCTGGTTGCGCGATTTACTGTGAAAGACTGAGATGACTGATACCCAAGCGTCCACCCCGATCCGCCGCCTGGCAGCTATTCTGGACAGTGACCGGTTCGGCCGGTTTATTACCGCTGTCATCCTGGTCAATGCAGTCACCCTGGGGCTGGAGACCGCCCCATCTGTCATGGCTAAGATTGGCGGTCTGATTCACCTGATCGACAACATTTGCTTGTCCATTTTCGTGGTGGAGATACTGGCCAAAATCTTTGTGCGCAGGTTGCGGTTTTTCCTGAGCGGCTGGAATGTGTTCGATTTCGTGATCGTCGGCATTGCGCTGGCGCCGGGGACACAGGGGCTGTCAGTGCTGCGAGCGCTGCGTATTTTGCGGGTGCTGCGGGTTATTTCCGTTGCACCGCGCTTGCGCCGGGTGGTCGAGGGGTTCATCACCGCGCTGCCGGGGATGGGATCGGTTTTCCTGCTGATGGCGATTATTTTCTACATCGGGTCCGTGATCGCGACCAAGCTGTTCGGCCAGGACTTCCCGGAATGGTTCGGCGATCTGGGCCGCAGCGCCTATTCGCTGTTCCAGATCATGACGCTGGAAAGCTGGTCGATGGGGATCGTGCGGCCGGTGATGGAAGTGCATCCGCACGCCTGGGCGTTCTTTGTGCCGTTCATCATGGTGACGACCTTTGCCGTGGTGAACCTTCTTGTCGGTCTGATCGTGAACTCCATGCAGGATGCCCATGGCGAAGAAGAGGTGGAACGCACCGATGCCTATAGGGACGAAGTGCTGAGCCGCCTGGAGGCAATAGAACAGAGACTAAGCAGTCAATCGGCCCCGGACAGGAAATTGTGAATTTCCTTAACAGGCAATTCGCGGTAAAGGCTGAATAGAGGCAAAAAAAGAAATACAGGCATTGAGAATGGACAGACGGGCATTTGGTTTCGGTGCGGCCGCGAGCCTTGCGCTGGCTGGTTGCAGCACCTCCGGCAGCGCAGTGAGCCGGTTTCACTCATATGACGGACCGCAAGTGACTTCGATCGTGATCAACAAGGGTGCGCGTAAGCTTTACCTGATGCACAACGAAGATATCCTGCGCGAGTATGAAGTCGACCTGGGGTTCGCACCATTGGGGCACAAGGCGTTTGAGGGTGACGGAAAGACACCTGAGGGCACATATGTGATTGACCGGCGCAATCCCAACAGCCGCTATCATCTGTCGGTCGGAATCTCTTATCCAAACGGGCAGGACCGGGCAAATGCGCATGCTCAAGGCAAGCGTCCGGGCGGTGAGATTTTTATCCACGGAGAGCCGAACAACGGCAAGGAGCGCAAACGCGCAGCCCGGGTTAACGACTGGACCGCCGGTTGTATCGCGGTGTCAAATGAAGAAATCGAAGAAATCTATGCCATGGTGCAGGACGGCACGGCCATCGCTTTGCGGCCCTGAATATCTGCCAGGACCGCCGCGTCTGCAGATGCGGCGGCACCGTGCATCAGTACAGCGTGGCGGCTCAGCTGCCCATAACCATCGTCCACCAGATTTTGCCGTTCGGCTCCTGGAACCAGGAGAACCCCATATTCACGGCTTTTGGATCGAGAATCACTGCGCGTGTGGCCGGGCGTTCCAGCCACGCAGACAGGGTTTGCTGCTCATTCTCGTAGGTTTCGGAGATGTTCTCCCCCAGAAGCGAGCCGGTGTAACCTGCACGCGACACCCGGTCCAGCGGCGAGGAGCCGTCGGATCCGAAATGCCAGGGCCGGTTTTGCACTGACATATCCCGGGAATGGGTCGCAGCGGCCGCAGTCAGCTCGGCATTCAGCTGGACAGCTTGCGCACCAGCCGCCTGACGCAGCGCATTGACTGAATCAAGCATCCGGATCTGCACTTTGTCTGCATTTCTAATACGGTAGGTGCTGCCGGATTCTGTTGCGGGCGTACATGCTGCCGCAACAGTTACAAAGGCAGCAGCCATCAGCAGAAAAACACGTTTCATATTGCTCTCTCGCTCCGTCGGTTGCTGATGCACTTATCCTTCCTGTTGCAGAGGTGCAAATGGACCGGCAGAAATATGCAGACTTGCCGGTCGGATTGATTTGCGACTGCGGCTTTCCGGTCATAAAATGGCGCAGCCATTGATCCTGATTGCGCAAGTTGGAAAGAGTGATGCCCCAAAACCCCTTTGATACCTTCAGCAGGCGGCATTTTCTTGCCGGCAGCGCTGCTTTGATCTCGTCGCCATCTTTTGCGCAAGAAACCGGCGACGAGGCGCAGCAGGCCTTTGATCCGTTGCGCCCGCCGCCAGAGCCGGAACCGGCTGTCCAGCGCAACATCTCTGCATTCCGGGCCAAATCCTGGAGACCATATTTTGATAACCTGCGGAACGGGGCGATTCTGGTCGATATCGACAGCCGGGCTCTGCACTATTGGTCCCAGGATGAAAGCGTTTACAAACTTTTCCCGTCTTCTGTGCCGCTGTCCGACGATCTGACCCGCCGCGGCCGGACCAAGATTGTTCGCAAAGTTGACGGCCCAGGCTGGGCTCCAACCCCGAATATGCGCAAGCGCAACCCGGAATGGCCTGCGTTCATTCCGCCGGGGCCGGATAACCCGCTTGGCACCCATGCGCTGTATCTTAGCTGGAAGTATTACCGCATCCATGGAACCCACGATACGCGGAAAATCGGCCGCAAATCGTCCAACGGCTGCATCGGGCTTTACAATGAACATATCGCCGATTTGTTCAGTCTGACCAAAGTCGGCACCCAGGTGTTGCTTATTTGACGACACCTGGCGGGGCGCTAAGCTGTTAACTATAACAAGCAATTGCATTCCCGCGGTTTTGCTGGTTAGAAAAAAATACGAGATAAGTCTTGGGTGCGTGGTTCAGTTGTATGATCCGTGCGAATTCTGGAGGTTAACATGAAAAAACTCGTTATCGCTGCTGCGCTGACTGCTGCTGCTTCGACTGCCACTGCTGGCAACCTGTCCGAGCCGGTTGTAGAACCGCCGGTCATCGTGGAAGAAGCTCAGGGTTCTTCCAGCGGCATTCTGCTGCCGCTGCTGCTGCTGGTTTTGGTCGGCGCAGCTGTTGCATCGAACTAAGTTCGGTACACGGTTACGGAAAGGGCGGTGGTTTTCCACCGCCTTTTTTGTTGCCTGATCTGCGGGTCAGGAGGGGCTGTCAGGCCGCCTCCACTTCGCGCAGGATACTATCCAAGACATAGAGGATCATGTCTGCGTCTTCTGCATCTATTGTCAGCGGCGGGCGGATCTTCAGAATGTTGTCCTTGGGGCCTTCGCTGCCGATCAGGATCCGGTGATCACGCATCCTGTTTTTGACGTAGGAACAGATTCCGGTGGCCTCAGAGCCATCCGGATTGATCAGTTCCAACCCCAGAAACAACCCCATACCGCGGACATCTCCGACGCAGGCGTATTTTTGCTCCAATCCCTGCAGCCCTTCGATCAGCCGGGCGCCTATCACCCGGGCATTGTCCTGCAGGCCCTCATCGTCAATGATATCCAGCACCTCTTTGCCGGTCCGGCAAGACAGGGTAGACCCGCCAAAGGTCGAGAAAAACTCGATCCCGTTGTCAAAGCTTTTGGCAATCGCCTTGGTCGTGACAAGCACGCCCAGCGGGTGGCCGTTGCCAACCGGCTTGCCCATCACCACGATGTCGGGAACTGCGCCCTGGTGTTCGAAGCCGAAGTAGTATTCGCCTAGACGGCCCAGCCCGGTTTGCACTTCGTCGGCGATACAGACACCTCCTGCCGCGCGGATCTTTTCGTAAACTGCAGGCAGATATCCCTTCGGCGGGATAATCTGGCCACCGACCGAGGGGAATGTTTCAGCGATGAAGCCAGCGATGCCGTGGCCCTTGCCTTGCAGGTTCTTGATTGCCGGATCGACCAGATCCGCGAACTTTTGCGCGCGCTTTGGATCACCGCGGCGGAATGAACCGCGGTAGTCGTCTGCAACTTCCACCAACTCCACCCAGTCTGCCTGGCCTGCTCCGCCGGGCTTGTTGAACTTGTAAGCGGAGATGTCGATCGCGCCTGTGGTATTGCCATGATAGCCGTGATCGGGCGTCACCATGCCTTTGGCGCCGGTATGAGCGCGGGCGAGGCGCAGGGCCAGCTCATTGGCCTCGGTGCCCGAGTTTACGAAAAAGCAGACTTCAAAAGGACCTGGCAGCTTGGACAGCACCTTGTCTGCAAAGGCGGTTTGTGCCGGATGCAGATAGCGGGTGTTCGAATTCATCCGCTTCAACTGATCCGCTGCCACGGCCTGGATGCGCGGATGGGCGTGGCCCACATGCGGCACGTTGTTGTAAGCGTCCAGATAGGGCCGCCCCCATTCGTCAAACAAGTGGTGCTTCCAGCCGCGCACCAGCATCACCGGGTCATTGTAGGTGAGGCTGAGGTTGCCGCCAAAATGGGTGCGGCGACCGGCCAGAACCTCACCTTTGTCGGTTGGGTGATAACGGACCTTTTCATCCGGCAGGTTGAGCAGGGCCGCGGGGTTGGGGCAGATTGCGCGCCACAGGTACATCTCATCCGGGTCGCCTGCGCCGGGCCAGACGGCCTCAATCCCTTCGGTGGTCAGGGCCAGCTGGAAATGCACATGCGGTGCCCAGCCGCCGTTCTGGCGGGGGTCACCCAGGCGGCAGAATTCCTCGCCCTTTTCCACCATATCACCCGGTTTCAGACGGCTCAGGAATTCCGGGTCCAAGTGGCCGTAAAGGGTAAAGAACGGATCGCCCATAGGCGTTTCATGACGCAGGATGATCACCCCTCCGTAGTCCAGATGCCCGTCCCGGTACTCTGCCGCAAAGACTTCACCATGCATGGGGGCAAATACCGGCGTGCCAGCGCCAGCAAAGGCATCCACCGCCAAATGCACAGTGCGGCGGTCGCTGGCTTTCCAAGGGCCTTTGCGGAAAGCCGGTTCCGCATAGATCAGCCGCGGTTCGTGATAGTAACCGAGCCAGATGCGGCCCTGGTTCTCGTATTCCTCGCCCACGCGGGCGGCTTCTTCCAGCGGCATGTGAAATGGGTTCTGCGGCCAGGTGGAGTGTTCCACCGACAGTGATCCCATCGGCGCATCTGCCAGGTCCTGGCCCATCAGCGGGGCGAATTTGCCGCGATTCTGTGCTAGCCAATCCATCACCCGCTCTGCACCATCAACAACCGGCAACCCGCAGGCCGCGCGCAGCCGGGCAGTCAGCAGCCCGCCGTGCAGTGTGTTTCCCTCCAGGAATCGCCAGGCCGGAGCCTGCGAGATCGTCACATAGGGATCATCCGGATTGTCCGCTGCCATCATGGTGGAATTGACAACACTCACCGCCAGCCGTGCGCGCAGCAGCGGCCAGGCCATGTCTACCTCGGCAGGCGTCAGCGGATAAGCCTCGTGATACCCCGCAATCAGTGCGGCCATTGCTGCCTCCGGCGCCGGGTGGTCCAACATGATGTAAGCCGCAGCAATTGCCAGGTCGCAGATCCGCGGTGCGGCGCACATGTCGCCTAGGTCGATGAGGCCTGACACCCTGCGGGTTTCACCCAGTTCTCCCGCCACCATGATGTTGTAGTCATTGGCGTCATTGTGGACGGCCTGCTTGGGAAGTTTCGCTAAAACAGGCTCTAACTTCGCGAAATCTGCAAAAATTCCTTCAAGGATCGCACGGCGTGCTGGATCGGTGATGCACAACAGCTGATCCTTGATCCAGCCCGCGCGCATCAGGTCCCATTTGAAATCACGTTCCAGCCCATCGTGCCGGAAATCGGCCAGCGCCTTGGCCGAGCCGCCAAGAACCTGACCAATCTCATGGATCAGCGCATCGCTTTTGGGTTCTGCCTTGGCATAGCACCGCCCGGGCAGTTGGTTCAGCAGCCAGACCAGCCGGTTTTGCCCTTTTTCATCCGGGAGTGTCAGCAGCGATCGGCCATCCGCAGCGGCGATCACCCGCGGGCAGGGCAGATCCGGTTGGCGCGCGGCGATATGCTCAAACGCCTTTACCTGCATGTCGACCAGCCAGGATTCGCAGCCGGGGCGCATCGCCTTAAGAATATAGCCCTGGTCATCGGCACCTTTGGCCAGAAAGTTCAGGTCATATTCTCCATCCAGGCGGCTCAATTCCGCCTCGATGCCCCAATGCTGTTTCAGGGCTGCTGCCCAATGCGCAAGCGTCATCCAAAACTCTCCCCGGTTTGCCGGTCTGCACGGCGATCCAATTTTGGATCCTATTTGAACCGGGAGAGTGCTTTAGTCCAGCCAGCCTTGCAGATTCTGCTCAATCACACCGGCCAGTGCCGCAACGTGATCGTCATCATCGTTGAGGCAAGGGATATAAAGGAAGTCCTCGCCGCCCGCGTGCTCAAAGCTCTCACGGATCTCTTCGTTGATCTCTTCCAGCGTCTCGATGCAGTCCGCCGAGAAGGCCGGTGCGATCACCGCGATGTTCTTTTTGCCTTCTTTGGCAAGCGTTGCGACGTGATCCACCGTGTAAGGTTTCAGCCATTCCTCGGGTCCAAACACAGATTGGAAAGTGGTTGTGATCCGGGTGTCGTCCCAGCCCAGCCGCTCTTTCAGCAGGCGTGTCGTTTTTTGGCACTGGCAGTGGTACGGGTCGCCTTGCATCAGGTAGCGCTTCGGCATGCCATGATAGGAGACCACCAGGATATCCGGGCGCTTTTCAGCTTTGGCATAGGCCTCTTCCACCGATCGCGCCAAAGCGTCGATATAGGCGGGCTGGTCGAAATAGGGTTCGATCGTGCGGGCGGCGGGCTGCCAGGGTTCGTCCATCAGCGCACGGAAGAACTGGTCGTTGGCGGTGCCTGAGGTGGCGCCGGCGTATTGCGGATACAGCGGCACAAACAGGATTTTCCGGCAGCCGGCCGCAACCATTTCCCGCACCTTGGATTTGGTCGAGGGATTGCCATAACGCATGCAGAAATCGACCATCACCTGATCGCCATAGCGTGCCTTCATCGCCGCCGCCATCTTGGTTGTCTGGTCCTTGGTGATGGTCATCAAAGGGCTTTCACCCTTGTCGTGGTTCCAGATCGATTTGTAAGCGGCGCCCGAAGAGAACGGGCGTTTGGCCAGGATGATCAACTGCAAAAGCGGCTGCCACTTCCACGATGGGTAGTCGATCACCCGCTTGTCAGACAGGAATTCGTTCAAGTAACGGCGCATCGGCCAGTACGAATAATCATCCGGCGTGCCGAGGTTGGCCAGCAGGATGCCGGCTTTCTCTGCCGGGATCTTTGGGTGATCGGCAGGGGCGTGGGCAGGGCATTTGGCGGTCCGGGCGGCGTCCAGCATGGGCAGGTCCTGTGGGGCTTGGAATTCAGTTGTTGGCGGGACGTTACTGTCTTTGCGCGCAGAAGGCCAATTGGATCACATTGGCGCAGCCATAACGGAAATTTATCAGGGTTTGAACTTGGATTCCGGCACCTTCAGCGCATCGGCCAGGCGCATCCGAGCGGAGCCGGGGCGCAAGGGTTTCTGCTGGCTGTCCGACGGCGACCAGCCGGTAAGGCAGACCAGCTCAAATGTCGCTGGCAGCCGGCCGTCAGCAGTTGCGAAATGCTCGCGGTAGATGTGATCGGCCAGCTGGAACAGGGTTCGCGGAGCCGGGTGCTTCAGGCGCTGGGCGAGGGCGTTGGTCTCTCCCATGCCGCGCAGATCGTGGATCAGGTGGGTCAGATCACGGTATTCGGCAGTCAGCGGTACCAAGTCCGCTACCGGCAGGGCAAAACCTGCCCGCTGCAGCAAACCGCCCAGGTCGCGGATTTCCCCCATGGGCGCGACGCGGGGCGACAGCCCGCCCAACACCATGGTTTCGGCTTCAGCCATGGCGGCGCGCAGTTCGTGCAGGGTTTGGCCGCCCAGCAGGATGACCAGCAGAAGCCCGTCTTCCTTCAGGGCACGGCGGCATTGGATCAGCTGGCCAACCGGGTCATTGGCCCAATGCAGGCACATGGCGTGGATCACCACATCATGCGCACCTTCTTCCAAAGCCAGGACATCGTCATCCGGCACCACAGCTGCGCCAGGCAGAAACCCCTCCCAGACTTCCGGGAAAGGGCAGACAATAGCGGGCGTGGTAAAGGATCTGTTAACCAGATTCAGGCGATCCTCGGCCTCATCCCGCGCCATTTGGTGCAGGAACAACGCATCCGCGCGCCGGCGTGCGCGGCGGGCTGCCAGGGTGCGGCGGTCAAAAAGCTGTGCGGGTGCTTGTGTCATGAGGGCTGTTTAGATGCTGCTGACCAGGATTCAAACTGCTGTTTCGCTGATCTATCCGTCGCAATGCATGGGCTGCGGGGGGCTGGTTGGCAGCGACTTTGGCCTGTGCGGTTCTTGCTGGGCCGAAATGCATTTCATCAGCGGCACGGTCTGCGAGGGCTGCGGCGCTCCGCTGCCGGGGGAGGCGGATGGCTTTCGGCTGGAATGCGACAGCTGCCTGCGCCATCCGCGTCCTTGGAGCCAAGGGCGATCTGCGCTGCTCTATGAGGGGCGGGGCCGCAAGCTGGTTCTGGCTTTGAAACACGGGGACCGGACGGAAATTGCACATATGGCCTCTGGATGGCTGGAGCGGGCCGTGCAGCCGATGCTGGCAGAGAATCCTCTGATATGCCCGGTGCCGCTGCATTGGACCCGGCTGCTGAAGCGTAAGTATAATCAATCCGCCTTGCTAGCTGAAGCAGTGGCGGCCCGGATTGGCCTGGAGCATTGCCCGGATCTGCTGCGCAGATTCCGGCGGACCCCCGCACTGGAAGGCAAGACACGGGACCAGCGTTTTCAGCATTTGGGTGCAGCAATTGCAACCCACCCGGGCCGGGAGGGGCGGATCAAAGGGCGCACGGTTCTGATCGTGGATGACGTGATGACCTCCGGTGCCACTCTCAGCGCTTGCACTGATGCCTGCCTGCAGGCCGGTGCGGCGGAGGTGCGGGTGGCGGTGCTGGCCCGGGTCACGCAAGCGTGAGGCTGCTCGCGGGCCTCTGGCAATTGTTGCATTGAACCCCCAATTCATCCACAACCTTCGAAACCAGACTATGGGGTCCTGAATGAAAACCGTTGAAATCTACACCTCGCCTCTGTGCGGATACTGCCACGCCGCCAAGCGTCTGCTGAATCAGAAGGGTGTTACCTTTTCGGAAATCAACGTGCTGGCGCAGCCGGATCGCAAGGCAGAGATGATCCAGCGCGCCAATGGCGGCCGCACGGTGCCGCAGATCTTTATCGGCGAAACCCATGTCGGCGGCTGTGACGATCTTTTTGCGCTGGAACAGGCGGGCAAACTGGACCCGCTGCTGGCGGCCTGAATCCGGAGAGATAAAATGCGCACAGCTCTGCTTCAGATGACATCCACCGACATCCCGGCTGAAAACCTGGAGACCGTGAAGGCGATGATGGCGGAGGCTGTGCGCGGCGGGGCGGGCTTTGTGCTGACGCCCGAAGTTACCAATTGCCTCTCCGGCAGCCGGACCCATCAGAACGGTGTCTTGTGTCACGAAGAGGATGACCCGACGCTGGCCGCCCTGCGTGACGAGGCGGCAAAACACGGCATTTGGGTGCTGCTGGGGTCGCTGGGCATCAAGACCCACGACGGTGACGGGCGCTTTGCCAACCGGCAGTTCCTGATCAGCCCGCAGGGTGAAATCAAGGCGCGCTACGACAAGATCCACATGTTCGATGTCGAGGTCACACCCGAGGAAACCTACCGCGAGTCCGATGGCTACCGCCCGGGCACCCAGGCGGTTGTGGCAGAGACGCCTTTTGCCAGTATCGGCATGACCATCTGTTATGATGTGCGTTTTCCGCATTTGCACCGGGCACTGGCCAAAGGCGGGGCGCAGATCATCACTGCGCCGGCGGCGTTTTCTTATGTCACCGGCGCCGCACATTGGCATTCGCTGCTGCGCGCCCGTGCAATTGAAACCGGCTGCTTTGTGCTGGCGCCTGCGCAGACTGGCAAACACCCGGCCTCCCGCGGGCCCAGCCGCAAAACCTTTGGCCATTCTCTGGCCGTAGCCCCCTGGGGCGAGGTGCTGGCCGATGCCGGTCAGGAACCAGGCGTGACTTACGTTGATCTCGACCTCGAAACAGTGGCAGAAGCGCGCAAACGCGTGCCTTCCCTGACCCACGACCGGGAGTTTGACGGACCCTGATGGATGAGACACATTCCCTGGCGGTATCGCTGTTCAGCGAGATTCTGATGGCTGACCAGCTGGCCCGGTCACGTCTCAGCAAAGTGCTGCCCAAAGGGATGGAGCTGTCGCATTTCTCGGTGCTGAACCACCTGGCCCGAGCCGGGCTGGAACGCTCGCCCGCGCAGCTGGCCAAGGCGTTTCACGTAACCCGCGGGGCTATGACCAACACCCTGGGCAAGCTGGAAGTTGCCGGATACATCCATGTCCGCCCGGATTGGGACGATGCGCGGCGCAA
This sequence comes from Leisingera sp. M658, assembly GCF_025144145.1. Classification (NCBI taxonomy): domain Bacteria; kingdom Pseudomonadati; phylum Pseudomonadota; class Alphaproteobacteria; order Rhodobacterales; family Roseobacteraceae; genus Leisingera; species Leisingera sp. M658. The sequence goes on along the minus strand of NZ_CP083546.1, from coordinate 4,109,571 downwards.
GATGGTGGCGATCAGCCCGGCCGGCAAACAGGCCCGGGATGCGGCACTGGCCGGAATCATTCCGGTGATTTCAGAGGTTGTGGGTGAATTGGGCAGCGATCGGGTCCGGGCGACCTTGCCTATTCTGCGCGAGCTGCGCGGTAAACTGGAAGAGAGCGGCTGAGCGGCTGGACTCAAACAGTCATCTGCTCGGGTTAATAAAGGGACGCCTGCAAGCAGGCGCCCCTCTTCCCCATCAGTCCCCATCATGCCGTGAACGGCGATCGTTTAACCATTGGGCAGACCCCCCAGTCACAATGGCAAGCAGTTACTTGGTACTTAGCTTGCGCCCAATCGCGGCTTGAAAAAATACTCCAACCCCGCTTGTTAAAGATAGCAAGCGGGACGCGGTGGCCAAAGAGTGCATAAGGATTACTACCTATCCTTTAGGATAGGCGGCAGAAAAAACTGGCCGGCGAGGCACTCTTAGCCAGGTTTTATGCTGGCGGTCACATAGTTTACCGACAGATCCCGTTCGGATACGGACCAGTTCCAGGTGATCGGATTGAATACGAACCCCTTACGGTCAACAGGCTTCAGACCGGCATTACGCAGCAGTTCGTAGAGTTCATCCGGGGTTATGAACTTGGACCACTCATGAGTGCCGCGCGGCAGCCAGCGCATGATCACCTCGGCTCCGACAATCGCCATTGCAAAGCTTTTTGGGTTGCGGTTGATGGTGGAGCATATTTCCAGCCCGCCGGGCTTCAGCAGTGTACGGGTAGCGGTGAGGTAGCTTTGCGGATCGGCCACATGCTCGACCACTTCCATGTTCAGCACAACGTCGAATTGTTCACCGGCAGCAGCCAGTGCCTCGGCGGTGGTGTGGCGGTAGTCGATTTCCAAGCCCGATTGTTCGGCATGAATGCGGGCAACCGGCAGGTTGCCTTCTGCCGCATCGGCGCCCACAACTGTTGCACCCAACCGCGCCATCGGCTCGCTCAGCAGTCCGCCGCCGCAGCCGATATCCAGCAGCCGCAGCCCTTTGAAAGGGTACTGTGACGTCAGGTCGCGGCCAAATTCCCCGGCGATCTGACGGGTAATATAGTCCAGCCGGCACGGGTTCAGCATGTGTAAAGGCTTGAACTTGCCGTTCGGATCCCACCACTCCGCCGCCATTGCTTCGAATTTGGCAATTTCCGCAGGGTCGACCGTGGATTGAGGCGCTTGCATTCCTGTCTCCGTGTGCTCTTTTGTAGTCTGACGTTTCACTAAGGTCAGTAATGGATAGATACCCGGACCAAAAGCGCGCTGTGCATTATCTTTATCCGCCGGTCGAGCCTTTTGACCAGCGCATGATCGACGCAGGCCAGGGCCACAATATATATGCTGAACAAAGCGGCAATCCCAATGGCATTCCCGTGATTGTGTGCCATGGCGGCCCCGGCGGCGGCAGCAGTCCGGCGATGCGGCGGTATTTCGATCCGCATGTGTATCGAATCATCCTGTTCGATCAGCGCGGCTGCGGCCGCTCGCGCCCCTATGCGTCCTGCGAGGACAACACCACCTGGCATCTGGTTGCCGATATGGAACTGATTCGTCGCCAGCTGGGCATCGAGTCCTGGATTCTGTTCGGCGGCAGCTGGGGAGCGACACTGGCGTTGATTTACGCCCAGACCCACCCCAGCCGGGTCCAGCAGATTATCCTGCGCGGCGTGTTCCTGATGACCAAGGCTGAGCTGGATTGGTTCTATGGCGGCGGTGCCGGCAAGTTCTGGCCCGAAACCTGGGTCAAATTTGTCTCGCTGATCCCCGATGCGGAGCGCAGCGACATGATCGCCGCCTATCACAAGCGGCTGTTTTCCGGCGATCTGGATGAAGAAGTACGCTATGGCCGGGCCTGGTCCGCCTGGGAAAATGCGCTGGCGTCGGTGCATTCCAACGGCCAGAGCGGCGAAAGCCCGGGCGATTATGCACGTGCCTTTGCCCGGTTGGAGAACCACTATTTCATCAATAGCGGTTTCCTCGATTACGACGGCCAGATCCTCGCCAATATGGACCGGATCTCTCATATCCCCGGCGTTATTGTGCAGGGGCGTTACGATATGATTTGCCCGCCGTCTTCGGCTTGGCGCTTGAATGAGCTGTGGCCAAATGCGGAGTTGAAGATGGTGCGCAATGCCGGCCATGCTTTGTCGGAGCCGGGAATCAGCGCAGAGCTGGTGCGGGCGATGGACCGGATTGCAGGAGAGCTTGTGCCATGACGCGCATTGACCGCCGCGCGCTGTTCACCTCGGGTGCTGCTGCAGCCCTGCTGGCGGCGGCTGGCGGAGCCGTAAATGCATCGCCCAAGGCCGGTGGCGCGCTGCGTCTTGCGGTTCCCCGCGACGGCGGGCTTTTGGAACAGGCCGCACGTTACGCGGTCTATGACACGCTGACAGAAATTGCGCCTGAGGGTTTGCTGCGCGGAGAATTGGCTACAGGCTGGCATTCGACGCCGGACGCCAAAACCTGGACCTTTGATTTGCGTGCAGGCGTGGATTTTCATGACGGCTCACTGCTGACAGCAGAGGATGCAGCCGCGTCGCTTTCGGCGCAGGGCATTACCGGGGCTGAAGTACGCGCGGTCACTGCGCTGGGCAACCTGCAATTGCTGGTGGAATTGGCGCAGCCCAATCCGCATTTGCCCTACCTTTTGGCTGGTGCCGATCTGATGATTGCACCCGCTGGTGAACTGCCAGCACCGCTGTCGGCTGCGATTGGCACGGGGTGCTACAAGGTGGAACGAGCCCGGGAAGGCCGCCATTTCCGCGCGTCCCGAGTTTCAAAACATTACAAATCCGGCATCGCGGGCTGGGCTGAGACAGTAGAGATTATTGTGATCCCTGACGCCGCAGTCCGTGCCGAAGCTTTGCGGGACGGGTACGTTGATGTCGCGGCATTGCCGGAACCGCGCGGCCTGCTGAAGCGCGGGGAATTCCTGTATCATCCGTCTTCCAGCAATATGGCTTTGGCCGCCCGCCACAATGTCGGCATTCCGCGGAAAGTGGGTCAGCGCTCACCGCTTGACGATGGCCGCATCGCCGAGCGCTGGTGGATGGCCTGAGCGGCCATCCCCGGTTTTGACGCTTCAGCTTTCCTGACGGATGTAGGCTATAACGTTCTGGACATCGTCATCTTTCTTCAAACCTTTGAACCCCATGCGGTTGCCGGGCACCACACTCTTGGGATCTGAAAGAAAAGCCGCGAGCTGGTCTTCGCTCCAGGTCAGGTTGGCGTCCTGAAAGGCGCCTGAGTATTTAAAGCCATCGGCCGCGGCGGAACCAGCACCGATGATACCGTGCAGGCTGGGGCCGGTGCCGTTTTTACCTTCTTCAAAGCTGTGGCAGGCCTGGCACTTGCGGAAGACTTTCTTGCCTTTGGCCGGATCGCCTGACAGCGCCACCTCTGTCTCCTGTGCTGCAGGGGACGCCTGGGCGGTGTCGCTACCAGCTTCAAACACAAACCGGGCGGTAACCGGGACGGTGCGGGTAATGCCGGAGAGTTTCGCAAGCTCTTGCAGGATATCAACGCCTTTGGTCAGGCCCGCGTCCTCGACACCCAGAAACAGCAGATCATTGGTGGTGACCATGACCTTCCGGTCAGACAGGCGGGCCACAAACATTTCCGTTTCCACAGGAATATCGCGCCCCAGCAGGCTCAGCTTGCCTTCCACATCCGAAACCATTGTACCACCCGCTGGCAGCGCCTCCAGCGCAGCGATGTCGACCTTGGCCGTTAGCGTTGCCTGAGCCTCGCCATTGAACACAAGATCAATCATCCGTTCATTGCGGATATCAATGAAGGTCTCCACCGATGGCAGCGAAATTGCCACAGTGACAGTGCCGTCCTTGCTTACGCTGCCGGTCAGCTCTTCAAAGCTGTGCACCTCGCCCACCGTGTCTTTTTTAACTGAGCCAAAGGCGAGCTTGGAGCTTGCGCCGTCCAGCACCCAGTCTGCCGACAGCGCGGCTTGACCCGCAAAAATCAGCGCTGCAACAGAAACGCCACGAAACAGTGAGTTGAGCATCCTATGTCCTTCCTATTATCAATGTTCTTGCGGCACGGCGTCTTGACCGGCCTTGAGATTAAAACACGGCAGGAGCGCGGATTATTCGCTGGTTTGGCAAAAAGGCGGCTGAGGAAGAGGTCAGGGAGGGGATAAGTCCCCTCTACCCCCGGTTGTGGCGCTTTTGCTTGATGCAGACCGGGCGGCGTGACCGGGCGGACGATCTGGCGCAAATGACTTGCCTGCGGGCGTTGGAAAAACACGCAGGGTATCAGCCCGGCACGCATCTGGACCGTTGGCTGTTCCGGATCGCGCACCGGCTGTGGCTGAATGAGTTGCGGGCAACGGCCGTGCGCACAGGCGGCGGGCTGGTGGCGCTGGAAGAAACCGAGATTCCGGATCAGCGGGTAAACACGGAAACGAATATTTTTGCCCGTCAGGTGTTTTCAAAGGTAGGGGAGCTGCCTGAAAGCCAAAGGGTCACGGTTCTGCTCGTCTATGTCGAAGGCTTTGCCTACAAGGAGGCAGCGGAAATCCTGAATATCCCCATCGGCACGGTGATGAGCAGACTGGCGGCAGCCCGCAAGAAGATTGCGGGAGAGTTGGCGGAAACGGAGACGGGAACATGAATGAAGCGCAAGCGGCATTCACCGATGAAGAGCTGACTGCCTACCTGGATGGCGAGGCAGACGCGGAACTGCGCAGCCGGGTCGAGCTTGTGCTGACTACGGATGCGGCTTTGGCGCAGCGTCTGCAGACGTTGGATCTGCCGGTGGCTGCGTTGCGGGATGTCTTTTCTGCCGCGGCGCTGGGTGCCCCGCAGATGCCGGAAGGGCTGATTCCCGCATCCCGCCCCGCCCGTGCGCCGCTGCGGCTGGTTGCCGGAATGGCGATGGCTTTTGGCCTAGGTGTTCTTTCCACCTATATGCTGCAGCCGGGGCCCCAGCCGCAAACGGCGCCGGGATGGAAGGCGGTCGTGGCATCTTATCAGTCGCTCTATATCACCGACACAGTGGCGAATGGCAGTCAGCCGGCCGAAGTGACAGCCGAAGTTCTGGATGGATTCAGCAGCCGCCAGGGCGTGGACTTGTCTCCTGCTCAAACTGTCGAAGGGCTGGAATTCAAACGCGCCCAGTTGCTTGGCTTCAAAGGCAAGCCCCTATTGCAAATGGCTTATCTTGGTCCGGACGGCGTGCCGGTGGCCTTCTGTATCATTCGGTCCTCTGGCGCCGATAAGGCGATGCAAAGCGAGGTTTTGGCTGGCATGGCCGCTGCCTCATGGGTCAGTGATGGCATCGGTTATCTGGTGATTGGCGGTCAGGATCAGAGCTTTGTGGATGGGGTTGCCGCGGATCTTCAAGGCAAGCTGGGGTAGCGGTCCGGCGGTCAGAAACTCTGCGCGCTGCACGACCCTCTTGCAGTTTCGCCAGAACCGTCCTATATGCCTTTGACAACAGCGGCGCGTTGAACCTCTGGTTTAAGGCTCCACCGGGAATTTCAACGGGCCGCGCGCCCGTTTTTTTGTGCCCGCAGGCCATCGCCTGCAAGCCCCAAGTGGAGGTCTGATGACCAACGACCTGATTGCCAAAGCTGCCATCGACCGGCGTCTGGCCGAGATCATCATCCCGGTGATTGAGGATCTGGGTTATGAGCTGGTGCGGATCCGGCTGATGTCTGGTAAGGCGACCACATTGCAAATCATGGCTGACAAGCCGGATGGCGGCATCGAGGTGGATGATTGCGCCGTGATCTCGAATGCGGTCAGCGCGGCACTGGACGTTGAGGATCCGATCCTCGACGCCTATGCGCTGGAAGTGTCGAGCCCCGGCATCGACCGGCCGCTGACCCGGCTGAAAGATTTTGATATGTTCGAGGGCTATGAGGCCAAGCTCGAAACCGACGAGCTGGTCGGCGGCCGCCGCCGCTTTAAGGGCGAGCTGGCGGGCACCGAGGAAGACGAAGTCCTGATCAACATTGAAGATCAGGGCGAAACCATGACCATTGGTTTGAAATTTGACTGGCTGAGCGATGCCAAGCTGGTTCTGACCGATGATCTGATCAAGGAAATGCTGCGCCAGCGCAAAGAGGCCGGCACGCTCAACGAAGACGCATTCGACGAAATCGAGACCGAAGAGTCCGAAGAGGAGAACAAGTAATGGCTATCACCTCTGCAAACCAGCTGGAGCTGTTGCAAACCGCCGAGGCCGTGGCGCGCGAAAAGATGATCGACCCCGGTCTGGTCATCGAGGCGATGGAAGAGAGCCTCGCCCGTGCGGCCAAAAGCCGCTACGGCGCCGAAATGGACATTCGCGTATCGATTGACCGCAAGACCGGCCGGGCGAAATTCACCCGCGTGCGCACTGTCGTGGCGGATGAAGAGCTGGAAAACTATCAGGCTGAGCTGACCGTCGACCAGGCCCGCCAGTACATGGCGAATCCTGAAGTGGGCCAGACCTATGTCGAGGAAGTGCCGCCGGTTGAAATGGGCCGGATCGCCGCCCAGTCCGCCAAGCAGGTGATTCTGCAGAAGGTCCGCGAAGCAGAGCGTGACCGCCAGTTCGAAGAATTCAAAGACCGCGCCGGCACCATCATCAACGGTCTGGTCAAGCGCGAGGAATACGGCAACGTCATCGTCGATGTGGGCGCTGGCGAAGCAATCCTGCGCCGCAATGAAAAAATCGGCCGCGAAAGCTATCGCCCGAACGACCGTGTGCGCTGCTACATCAAGGACGTGCGCCGCGAGCCGCGCGGCCCGCAGATTTTCCTGTCACGCACCGCGCCGGAATTCATGGCCGAGCTGTTCAAGATGGAAGTGCCGGAAATCTATGACGGCATCATCGATATCAAGGCGGTTGCCCGTGATCCCGGTTCGCGCGCCAAGATCGCGGTTATCTCTTATGACAATTCGATCGACCCGGTCGGTGCCTGTGTTGGTATGCGCGGCTCCCGCGTGCAGGCCGTGGTGAACGAGCTGCAGGGCGAGAAAATCGACATCATCCCGTGGAACGAAGACCAGCCGACCTTCCTGGTGAACGCGCTGCAGCCGGCCGAAGTGACCAAGGTTGTGCTGGATGAAGAAGCCGGCAAGATCGAAGTTGTCGTGCCTGAAGAACAGCTGAGCCTGGCCATTGGCCGCCGCGGCCAGAACGTGCGCCTTGCGTCGCAGCTGACCAACCTCGACATCGATATCATGACCGAGGAAGAAGAATCGGCCCGCCGCCAGAAGGAATTCGAGGCGCGCACCAAGCTGTTCATGGAAACCTTGGATCTGGATGAGTTCTTTGCCCAGCTGCTGGTTTCCGAGGGCTTTACCAATCTCGAAGAAGTCGCCTATGTCGAGCTCGACGAGCTGCTGGTCATCGACGGTGTTGACGAAAGCACCGCCGGGGAATTGCAGGCCCGTGCCCGCGACTACCTGGAGGCCAAGGCCAAGGCGGCCTTGGATGCGGCTCGCGAACTGGGCGCCGAAGACAGCCTGATTCAGTTCGAGGGCCTGACCCCGCAGATGGTAGAGGCACTGGCCAAGGACGACGTAAAGTCGCTGGAAGATTTCGCCACTTGTGCGGACTGGGAACTGGCCGGCGGCTGGACCAACGATGGCGGCGAACGGGTCAAGGATGATGGTATCCTGGAACCTTTCGGTATGACGCTCGAACAGGCGCAGGACATGGTGATGACTGCCCGCATCATGCTGGGCTGGGTTGATCCGGCTGAACTGGAAGAAGACGCGGCAGAAGACGAAGACACTGGCGAAGAGGAAGGCGAAGCCTGAATTCAGGCTTTGCAGAGGAGAACTGCATGACACGCGGCGGCGCCACAAAAGACCGGACCGACGATAGCGAGCGTAAATGCATCGCAACCGGCGAGATCCAGCCCAAACAGGGCCTCATCCGTTTTGTGATGGGTCCTGACGGGCAAGTTGTGCCTGATGTGATGGGCAAACTGCCCGGCCGTGGTGTCTATGTGGCCTCCAGCCGGGCCGCATTGGAAACCGCGGTCAAGAAGAAGCTGTTTGCCCGCGGCTTCAAGGCCCAGGTCCAGGTGCCGGACGAATTGGTTCAGGAAGTTGAGCGGCAGGTTGTCCGCCGGCTTATTGAACTGATCAGCCTGGCGCGTAAATCGGGTGATGCGGTGTCCGGTTTTGAGCGGGTGAAAGACTGGCTTTACAAAGAGGATGCCCGGGTGCTGATCCAGGCGTCCGACGGGTCTGGCCGCGGAAAGTCGAAGCTGAGCACCCCCTACAAGGGCAAATTCATCGGCTGCCTCACGGCGGACGAGCTGGGAATGGCATTTGGGCGCCAAACTGCAATACATGCCGCCCTCGCCTCTGGCGGACTCAGCAAACGTGTTGTAGATGAGGCGCAACGACTGCAAGGTTTGCGCGAAATGGTGGGCGGCGACGGCCGCACGGAAGGATAAGAAGCTTTATGAGCGATAGTGACGGCAAAAAGACACTGGGTCTGCGTGGGGGTTCCCGTCCGGGGAACGTGAAACAGAGTTTCAGCCATGGACGGACCAAGAATGTCGTAGTGGAAACCAAGCGCAAGCGCGTTGTGGTTCCCAAGCCGGGTGCGGCCAAGGGCGGCGGCGGCGCTGCGCCTTCCACATCCGGATCGCGCCGGCCTGCCGGCATCAGTGACGCTGAGATGGAGCGCCGCCTGAAGGCGCTGCAGGCTGCCAAAGCGCGCGAGGTCGAAGAAGCGGCCGCCCGGGCCGCGGACGAAAAAGCGCGCGAAGAAGATCGCAACCGCCGCCGCGCCGAAGCGGAAGCCAAGGAGCGCGAGCAGCGGGAAGCCGAAGAACGTGCCAAGGCCAAGCAAGAAGAAGAAGAGCGCAAGAAGCGTGAAGCTGAAGTGGCAAAAGAACGCGCCGCTGCTGCAGCCGCTGCTCCCGCTCCTGCTGCGGATACGCCCAGAGCGGCCCGCCCGGCGCCGAACAAACCCGCACCTGCTGCCGCCCCGCGTAAAGCAGACCGTGAACGCGAACAGCGTCAGAACCGCGGCAAGGGCCAGGATGATGGCCGCCGCTCGGGCAAGCTGACATTGGGCCAGGCCACTGGCGGCGGCGGCAATCGCCACCGGTCGATGGCGTCGATGAAGCGTAAGCAAGAGCGTGCCCGGCAAAAAGCCATGGGCGGCCAGGTCGAGCGTGAAAAGGTCATCCGCGACGTTCAGCTGCCTGAAGCGATTGTGGTTTCGGAACTGGCCAACCGGATGGCGGAGCGCGTTGGCGAAGTTGTCAAATCGCTGATGAACATGGGCATGATGGTCACGCAGAACCAGACCATCGACGGCGATACCGCTGAACTGATCATCGAAGAATTCGGCCATAAAGTGGTCCGGGTGTCCGCCTCTGACGTCGAAGACGTGATCAAAGAGATCGAGGACAAGGACGACGATCTGAAACCGCGTCCGCCGGTCATCACAATCATGGGCCACGTTGACCACGGGAAAACTTCGCTGCTTGATGCCATCCGGGATGCCCGTGTTGTGGCTGGCGAAGCCGGCGGCATTACCCAGCACATCGGCGCGTATCAGGTGAAAACCGAAAGCGGCACCGTGCTGAGCTTCCTGGATACGCCTGGCCATGCGGCCTTTACCTCGATGCGTTCGCGCGGCGCTCAGGTGACGGATATCGTGGTTCTGGTTGTTGCTGCAGATGACGCGGTGATGCCGCAGACCATCGAAGCCATCAACCACGCCAAGGCGGCGCAGGTTCCGATGATCGTGGCGATCAACAAGATCGACAAACCGGCCGCTGACCCGACAAAGGTCCGTACCGACTTGCTGCAGCACGAAGTGGTTGTGGAAGCGATGTCCGGCGACGTGCAAGACGTTGAAGTTTCCGCGGTAACCGGCCAGGGCTTGGACGAGCTGCTGGAAGCCATTGCACTGCAATCGGAAATTCTGGAACTTAAGGCCAACCCCGACCGCGCCGCCCAGGGTGCCGTGATCGAGGCACAGCTGGATGTGGGCCGCGGGCCCGTGGCAACTGTTCTGGTTCAGACCGGGACCCTGCGCCAGGGCGACATCTTTGTTGTGGGTGAGCAATACGGCAAGGTCCGTGCGTTGATCAACGACAAGGGCGAGCGCGTTCAGGAAGCCGGTCCTTCGGTTCCTGTCGAGGTTCTTGGCCTCAACGGCACCCCGGAAGCAGGCGACGTGCTGAACGTGACAGACACCGAAGCACAGGCGCGCGAGATCGCAGAATACCGTGAGCAGGCCGCCAAGGATAAGCGCGCCGCTGCCGGTGCTGCGACCACGCTGGAACAGCTGATGCAGAAGGCCAAGGACGACGAAAATGTCTCCGAGCTGCCGATCCTGGTCAAAGCTGACGTGCAAGGTTCCGCCGAAGCCATCGTTCAGGCGATGGAAAAGATCGGCAACGACGAGGTGCGCGTGCGCGTGCTGCACTCGGGCGTCGGTGCGATCACCGAAACTGATGTCGGCCTCGCCGAAGCCTCCGGTGCGCCGATCATGGGCTTCAACGTCCGTGCCAATGCTTCCGCCCGCAACACCGCCAATCAGAAGAGCGTCGAGATCCGGTATTATTCAGTGATCTACGACTTGGTGGATGACGTGAAAGCGGCGGCCTCCGGCCTGCTGTCTGCCGAGATCCGCGAAAACTTCATCGGCTATGCGCAGATCAAGGAAGTCTTCAAGGTTACCGGTGTTGGCAAGGTTGCCGGCTGTCTGGTCACCGAAGGCATTGCCCGCCGTTCGGCAGGTGTCCGCCTGCTGCGCGACAACGTGGTAATCCACGAAGGCACGCTGAAGACACTGAAGCGTTTCAAGGACGAAGTGTCCGAAGTTCAGTCTGGTCAGGAATGCGGTATGGCGTTTGAAAACTACGATGATGTCCGTCCGAACGACGTGATTGAGATCTTCGAACGCGAAGAAGTCACCCGGACCCTTGATTGATCGTTGCTAAATCTAAATTGAAAAGCGGGCCCTGGCACCATTGCCGGGGCCTGTTTCTTTGGGCGGTTCCATTGTCACGTGCCGCAAGGGCCAAAGCGCAATTGAAAGCGACCCTGTCGTTGATGCTGAATGCGCCGTCCACGAGGTTCATTCTGAATGTGCTGAGGGCGCAAAACAGATGGCGAATTGGCGGAACGACAGAGTGGAAATGGGACAGACCAGCCCGCAAAGCAAAATTTTGTCAATTTGCCTCGGCCTTACGGGTCCAAAAATGGGGCAGTGTTGTCTGCAACCCCATTTCTTGCCTGACATGCGTAATGAGTGATGGTTCAGGCAACAGGCGGCACCGGGCGGCCTTCATAGGTTCTTTTACCAACCCGCACCGCGATTTTCCCGTCAGGGAGTGTCCTTATGAAAATGCCCTGAACCAGCGAAAAACTGCCAACTGTGATTGTCCTTAGCATGGTCTTCTCCTGCCCAATTGGAACTTCGGGTAGTCAAATTCTTCGTACCTGATGCTTATAGAGAATGATTAACAAAGGGTTCACAGGCACCGGTCCGGGGAGCTAAAGCCCCGGTAAAACGGCAAAATTCACCATTGGGAAAGCATGAAACCGCTGCATTGCGGCTCCATGTACATTACAGCCAGTCCCGCAGAATCGGGATTAGCGGGATATCGGCGGGCGGCATTGGATAGTCCCGCAAATCCTGCGGCCGCACCCATTTCAGGGTTTGCCCCTCATTGGCCTGCGGGACGCCCTCCCACTTACGGCAGGCAAAAAGCGGCATCAGCAGGTGGAAATCCTCGTAGGAGTGGCTGGCGAAGGTCAGCGGTGCCAGGCAGGACGCCCAGGTGTCAATGCCTAGCTCCTCCTGTAACTCACGGATCAATGCTGCCTCGGGTGTTTCGCCTGGTTCGATCTTGCCGCCAGGGAACTCCCACAGGCCGGCCATGGATTTACCTTCGGGGCGCTGCGCCAGCAGCACGCGCCCATCCACGTCGATCAGCGCAACTGCGGAAACAAGGATCACCTTCATGACCGGTAATCCGCGTTGATCGAGATATACTGATGGGTCAGATCACAGGTCCAAACCGTGGCTTTGCCCGCGCCCAGTCCCAAGCCTACTTTGATGGTGATCTCTTGTTTCTTCATCTCTGCAGCGCCCAGATCTTCTTTGTAGTCCGGTGCGACCCAGCCCTTTTCGGCCACTAGCACATTGCCAAATGAGATCGACAGCAAGTCCCGGTCGGCAGCCGCGCCGGATTTACCGATCGCCATTACCACGCGGCCCCAGTTCGGGTCCTCGCCCGCAATTGCGGTTTTCACCAGCGGCGAGTTGGCGATAGCTAGACCATGCACCTTTGCATCCGCATCCGAAGCCGCGCCCGTCACCTGGATTTCCACAAATTTGGTCGCGCCCTCGCCATCGCGCACCACCTGGTGTGACAGGTCAAGCATTACCCGCTCCAGGCCTGCCGCAAACTCCGCGTTTCCAGTCGCGTCGACGCCCGAAGCGCCGGTGGCGCACAGCATCAGGCTGTCGGAAGTCGAGGTGTCGCTGTCCACGGTGATGCAGTTGAAAGTCCGGTCGCAAATACCGGCCAGCTGTTCCTGCAAGTCAGCTTGCCCGACTTTCGCATCGGTGAAGATGTAGACCAGCATGGTTGCCATATCCGGCGCAATCATGCCTGAACCCTTGGCGATGCCGGCGATCTTGACTGTCTTGCCTCCGATCCCCACCGTGGCGCTGGCGCCTTTGGCAAAGGTGTCGGTGGTCATGATCGCCTGGGCGGCACCTTCCAGCGAGCCTTCATCCAAGGCATCGTTCAGTTCGCTGACTTTCGCGACAATCCGGTCATGCGGCAGCGGCTCGCCAATGACGCCGGTGGAGGCAGTAAAAACACGCGTGGAAGGCAGGCCGGTTGCCTTCGCAACTGCAGTGGTGATTTCCGCAACCGAGCTTTGCCCGAAATGACCGGTGAAGGCATTGGAATTGCCGGAGTTCACCAGTATTGCCGCACCGGCATCAGCATTGCTTCCCAGCTTGGCTTGGCAGTCCAGAACCGGGGCAGAACGGGTCTTGGAGCGGGTGAAAACCCCAGCAACCGCAGTGCCCGGGTCCATCACTGCCAGCATCACATCGGTCCGGCCCTGATACTTGACCCCGGCCGCGGCTGATGCAAAACGCACGCCCTTGATCACCGGAAGATCGGGGAAGCTGGCAGGTGCCAGCGGCGAGACAGGCATGGGGGCAGCCATGATCAGTTCCTTACCAGGCTAAGGTCTTTGAGAATTGCCGGATTCAGATCCTCAATCTCGGACCGTTCGATTTCGGCGGACGCGGTCAGTTCATTCACGCTCTCTTCCACTGCCTTTTGGCGCAATTCCTCGGCCAGCTGTGCCCGCACTTCTTCAAACTCGGGGGCTTCGGTCTTGCGGCGCTCGCGCAGCAGGATCACATGCCAGCCGAACTGGGTTTTCACGGGTCCTGAAATTTCGCCCGAATGAAGCTTCAGAACAGCATCTTCGAACTCCGGCACCATGCGGCCTGTGGTGAACCAGCCCAGATCGCCGCCGCTGGGACCGGAGGGGCCGGTGGACTTTTCCTTGGCAAGCGTGGCGAAATCGGCGCCGGCGTCCAGCTCCTTTTTGACGTCCTGTGCGTCCTCTTCACTTTCGACGAGGATATGGGCGGCATGAAACTCGTCTCCGCCGTCACCGGAAGAATACTTTCCGTCATAGGCGGCGCGCAGCGCATCCTCGCCGCTGGCCTTTTCCATGATCATATCGATCACGTTTGCGGCCAGCATGGCGCGCTCTTCGTTTTCAACGGACAGCTGCACGTAGCGAGGCACTTCGCCGTGCAACTGCTGTTTCAGTGCAGTTTGCTGAACCAGCTGATCCAGGATGGCATTGTAGAGCACGTCATCAGGCAGCTGTTTGTACTGGTCGGGCAAGTTTTCGCGGGCCATGACCATATGGCCGATGGTGATTTCTTCACCATTGACCGAGGCAACAACCGTGTTGGCATGAGGCGCAGCAGCTGCGGTCAGCGGCAGCGCAGCACAGGCTGCCACCGCCACGCCACGCAGAAAAGTGAGACCTTTACGCATTGAAACCTTCCTATTCCTAGGCCGCATAGGGGCCTGCCGTTGACACTCTATACCCTGCCGCTTACATCGCCTTGAGGCCATTGGCAGGACCGTCTTTCCACCATTGTTTATGGGTTGCGGACACGGCGGGCAAGCCTGCCCGATGCAAAGGCCGGACATAGGATCGCTGGAGAAGACATGCTGGGTTTCGGAACACTCGCCAAAAAGGTTTTCGGCACGCCGAATGACCGTAAAATCAAGGCGACACGGCCGCTGATTGCACAGATCAACGCGCTGGAGGATATGTTCGCGAAGCTTAGCGATGACGGGCTGAAGGACAAGACTGAGGAGCTGCGCAAGCGCGCATTGGGCGGTGAAAGCCTGGATGCGCTGCTGCCCGAAGCTTTTGCCAACGTGCGTGAAGCGGCCAAACGGGCGCTGGGTCTGCGGGCTTTTGATACCCAGCTGATGGGCGGTATTTTCCTGCATCAGGGTAACATTTCCGAGATGAAGACCGGCGAGGGCAAAACCCTGGTGGCGACCTTTCCGGCTTATCTGAATGCGCTGACCGGCAAGGGCGTGCATGTGGTAACGGTGAACGAATACCTGGCCACGCGGGATAGTGAATGGATGGGCAAGGTGTTTGCCCAGCTGGGCATGACCACCGGCGTGATCTGGTCGGGGCAAGCCGACGCCGAGAAGATGGCCGCCTATGACAGCGACGTCACCTATACCACCAACAACGAACTGGGTTTCGACTATCTGCGCGACAACATGAAACCGTCTCTGGACCAAGTGTTCCAGAAGCAGCACAATTTTGCCATCGTCGATGAGGTTGACTCGATCCTGATCGACGAGGCCCGTACCCCGCTGATCATCTCCGGCCCGGCCGAGGACAGGTCCGAACTCTATTCGACTATCGACAAAGTGATCCCGCTATTGTCGGAAGAACACTATGAGATCGACGAGAAAACCCGTGGTGTGACTTTTACTGAGGACGGCAATGAATACCTGGAGCAGACGCTGCGTGAGCACGGTCTGCTGGAAGAGGATGCCTCGCTCTACGATCCGGAAAGCACCACTGTTGTCCACCACGTGAACCAGGCCCTGCGTGCGCACAAGCTGTTCCAGCGGGACAAGGATTATATCGTCCGCAATGGCGAAGTTGTTCTGATCGATGAATTCACTGGCCGTATGATGCCGGGCCGCCGCCTGTCCGAAGGATTGCACCAGGCCATTGAGGCCAAGGAAGAGGTCAACATCGAGCCGGAGAATACCACCCTGGCCTCGGTGACTTTCCAAAATTACTTCCGGCTTTATGACAAGCTCTCGGGCATGACCGGCACCGCGATGACCGAGGCTGATGAGTTCGCCGAGATCTACAGCCTGGGTGTGGTTGAAGTGCCGACCAACCGCCCGATTGCGCGGGTGGATGAGGACGATCAGGTTTACCGCACTGCCCGTGAAAAATATGAGGCGATGATCAAGGAAGCCAAGGTCGCGCACGCAAAGGGCCAGCCGGTTCTGCTGGGAACGACCTCGATCGAGAAATCCGAACTGCTGAGCCAGATGCTGCAGCAGGACAGCATCCCGCACAACGTTCTGAACGCCCGCCACCATGAGCAGGAAGCGCAGATCGTTGCTGATGCCGGCCGTTATGGCGCGGTGACCATTGCCACCAACATGGCCGGCCGCGGCACCGATATTCAGCTCGGCGGCAACGTCGAGATGAAAGTGCTGGAAGTGCTGGAGCAAAATCCGGAGGCTGATCCCGCAGAATTGCGTGCCGCCGAAGAAGCCAAACACGCCGAGGAAAAGCAGAAGGTGCTGGACGCAGGCGGGTTGTTTGTGATGGCTTCCGAACGCCACGAAAGCCGCCGCATCGACAACCAGCTGCGCGGCCGTTCTGGCCGTCAGGGCGATCCGGGCCGGACCCGGTTCTATCTCAGCCTTGAAGACGACCTGATGCGCATTTTCGGCTCGGAGCGGCTGGACAAACTGCTGTCATCGCTGGGCATGAAGGAAGGCGAAGCGATCATTCACCCTTGGGTGAATAAATCGCTGGAACGCGCGCAGGCCAAGGTCGAAGGCCGCAACTTCGACATGCGCAAAAACGTTCTGAAGTTCGACGATGTGATGAACGATCAGCGCAAGGTGATCTTCAATCAGCGCCGCGAAATTATGGCCGCCGAGGATCTGTCCGAGATTGTCGATGATATGCGCCACGAGGTGATCGACGATCTGCTCGACACCCACATGCCGCCCAAGACCTACGCCGATCAGTGGGACACAGCAGGCCTGCAGGAGCAGGTCCGCGAGATGCTGAGCATTGACGCGCCGGTGGCGGAGTGGGCCGCCGAGGAAGGCGTCGATGACGAGCAGATCCGGGAACGTCTGGTCCAGGCTTCTGATGAGATGATGGCGGAAAAAGCCGCGGCCTTTGGCCCGGAAAACATGCGCAACATCGAAAAACAGGTTCTGCTGCAGACCATAGACAAGAATTGGCGCGAGCATCTGCTGACGCTGGAGCATCTGCGCTCGGTGGTGGGTTTCCGCGGCTATGCGCAGCGTGATCCGCTCAATGAATACAAGAACGAAAGCTTTCAGTTGTTTGAAAGCATGCTCGATTCCTTGCGTGAAGAAGTGTCCCAGCAGCTTGGCCGCGTGCGTCCAATGACTGAGGATGAGCAGCAGCAGATGCTGAAGGAAATGGCTGCCCGCCAGGCTGCAATGCAGCAAATGGCAGTCCCGCAGCCGACCGCTGCCGAAGCTCCGGCAGAAGCCCCGGCACCGGGTTTCGTGGAGGAGGATCCGGCGACCTGGGGCAACCCCTCACGCAATGACAAATGCCCTTGCGGGTCGGGTAAGAAGTTCAAGCACTGCCACGGCAGCCTTACCTGATATCCGGAAGAAGCACGCAGGATCCAGTTTTCCAACCTTGCGTCCGGCGGTGCGTGGATGATCTCCCGCCCGTCGCCGGTCTTTTGGCAAAGACTGCTTCCGTTGGGCGTGGCGCAGTGCGCAGCGCGCTAGGCCGCCAAGGGCCTTTGGAGCTTCCAGGGCACGGGGCGTATAATCGGATTTGTTTCCGGACACGCAACAAAGATGGCGTGATTGCCGTATTTGCCGGAATCTCTCCTGCTGGGGGCCACAAACTGGCCGGCATTTGCAGACATGCTTCCTTAACCAAACTGGTTCTGGAGGATCCAATGCTAAGCAAACAGGTGATGCTGACAAGCGCGATGACGCTGGCTTGTGCCTTGGGCATCGGATTCTATATGCAGGCGTCTGGCCCGGGCTTGGTGATCGGCATGGCCGGCCGGACTGCGGCGGCTGATCCCGAATTGCCAGGGGAACCCGAAGCTGCTCAGCTGCAGATCGAAAAGATCACCCTGACGTCAGCGCCGCCTGCTGCAATTGCGTTGAAAGCGGGCAGCGAGCCAGCAGAACCCGATTACAGAGCGTCCTGCCAGATGACGGCCAAGGCTGAAGCTGCCCCGATGGCGATGGTTAATCTCTTTGTTGAGGCAACCTGCAGGCCAAACGAGCGCTTAACTGTGCATCACAGCGGCATGACCTTTACGGCTGCGCTGGACCACTCAGGACGGTTCAGCACATTGGTGCCGGCATTGACCCGAACAGCGGTCTTCATCGCAGAGACTTCAGGCGGCAGCGGAGCTGTCGCCGTCGCGGAGGTAGACGGCCTTGAAACTGTTGAGCGGATTGTTCTTCAATGGACCGGTAACAGCGGCTTCGAAATCCATGCCCGCGAGTTCGGCGCCGCTTATGGCAGCGCTGGCCATGTCTGGCACGGCGCGGCCGGGGCTGGGCAGGTCGTGCGATTGGGTGATGACAGCCAATTGGCACCGCGCATTGCCGAGGTTTACAGCCTGCCAAGTGACACAAGCGAGTCCGGTACCGTGTCCCTGACTGCTGAGGCCGAAGTGACGGCCGGCAATTGCGGCAGGGATGTTTCCGCCCAGGCGCTGCAATTGCGCGGTGGACAGCTCACAAGCCGGGATTTGGTGATGGCAATGCCGGATTGCGATGCAACAGGCAGCTTTCTGGTGTTGAATAATCTGGTAGAAGACTTGAAAATCGCATCCAACTGATTTGCGGTAACTTCAGGTATCCATATGACCTTCTTTCGTGCGGCCATTTGCGCCGCACTTTTTCTGGCAGTCTTTGCGCGCGGCCTTGCTGCTCAGGACGTCACCCTGTCTTCCCCGGATGGCGCAGTTGAAATCACTGGCACGCTGCTGGGATTCGACGGCGAGTTTTATCGGGTACAGACGCAGTTCGGCGAACTCACCGTCGATGGTTCAGGCGTTGCGTGCGATGGGCCAGGCTGCCCCAGTCTGTCCGGATTTGTTTCGGAGATCACTTTGGCTGGTTCTTCAGCCATGTCTGAAGTTCTGATGCCTGCGCTGATTGAAGGCTTTGCCCTGCGTAATGGCTATCAGACTCACTTGGAGGCATTGCCCGACGGGAATTTCAGCCATGTCCTGCTGCGCGGGCAAAAGCCGGCCGCACGCTTCACTTTCCTGGCAAGCAATACGGATGGCGGGTTTGCGGCTCTTATTGCGGATGAGGCGGATGTGACGATGGCACTGCGGGAGATCCGTCCGCTTGAACAAAAGGCCGCCCGTGCCGCAGGACTGGGTGATCTGACCGGGCCGGGCCGTAGCCGTGTTCTCGCGTTGGACGCCTTTGTGCCGGTGGTGGCGCCCAGCAACCCGGTGCGCGAGATTTCCTTGCCGCAGCTTGCTGGGATATTTTCCGGTCAGATCACTAACTGGCAAACGATTGGCGGTCCTGATGCCCCGATTTCGCTGCATATGCCGGTTTCCGGTTCCGGCCTCGCCCAGGCGGTGGAGGATCGACTGATGGTGCCTTTTGGGGCTGGGTTCTCAACACGAATCCGGCGCCATGACCGCAGCAGTACAGTTGCCCGCCGGGTTCTCGTCGATCCCTTTGCCATAGGTATCGCCAGCTTTGCCGAGAAAGGCGCGGCGCGTGTGCTGACATTGACGGGCCCTTGCGGGTTCTCTTTGCAGGCCAGCCGCCGGGCAGTAAAGACTGAAGACTACCCGCTGACGGTTCCCATGTTCCTTTACCTGCCGGCCCGCCGCCTGCCCAAAATTGCGCGGGATTTCCTGGTTTATGTGCGGGGGCCTGCGGCGCAGGCAGTTATTCGCCGGGCAGGATTTGTCGATCAGGCGCCGGAACGGATCCCGGTCAGCCGCCAGGGCCGCCGCCTGGCAAATGCGATTCTGGCTTCAAAGGAAAAATCCGGACTGGAGGAACTTCAGCGGCTGGTGACCCTGTTGGGCGACATGCGGCGGTTGACCATCTCGTTCCGGTTCGAACCTGGGTCGGCGCGCCCTGATGCGCAGTCCCGCAGCAACGTCGAGCAGCTGGCCCGCGCGCTGGAGGCAGGAGAGTTCGACGGAAAAGAAATTGTTTTTGCTGGGTTTTCCGATGGGGTCGGGCCATCTGAAGGCAATCGGCGGATTGCTTTGAAGCGGGCAGGTGCGGTTCGGGATGCGGTGATCAAAGCAGCAGAGACGGCAGATGCAACCCGGGTGCAGATCAGCACACATGGCTTCGGCGAGGCCTTGCCGATGGCCTGTGACGACAGCGAATGGGGGCGGCAGATCAACCGCCGGGTTGAGGTCTGGGTGCGCTAAGTGCCGGGGCGGCGGGCGGGCTCCCGTGCATTTGACACGGCCTCAGAGATGCCCTGTAAATCCTTGGGCCGGGCACCGCGCTGGCGCGCGCTGCGGCAGTGCTAGAGAAGTCCGCGGGCGCGGAAGCTGAGTTCAGTGGATTTTCCGATAATCAAGTGGTCGTGCAGGGTTATGCCAAGGGCGGTCAGGGCGGCCTGGATCTGATCAGTCATGCTGAGGTCGCTGTCCGAAGGCGTTGGGTCGCCGGATGGGTGGTTATGAACTAAAATCAAAGCACTAGCGTTGATCTCGAGAGCCCGCTTGGCGACTTCCCGGGGGTAAACCGGGACATGGTCGACGGTGCCTCGCGCCTGTTCTTCGTCGGCGATCAGCACGTTTTTGCGATCCAGGAACAGGATACGGAATTGTTCGGTTTCGCGGTGCGCCATGGTGGTATGGCAGTAGTCCAGAAGCGCGTCCCAGCTGGAGATCACCTGGCGCTGCATCACCCGGGCGCGGGCCATGCGGTGGGCTGCGGCCTCCAGCACCTTAAGGTCGGTGATCACCGCATCGCCGATGCCCCTGACCTGGGCCAGCCGTTCCGGAGCGGCCGTTACAACGCGGTTGAAATCCCCAAAAGTGTCAAGCAGTTGCCGGGCCAAAGGTTTGACGTCGCGGCGCGGAATGGAGCGGAACAGGACCAGCTCCAGAAGCTCGTAGTCCGGCATTGCGGCAGCACCGCCCTGCAGGAATCGCTCGCGTAGGCGGGAGCGGTGGTCCTTGATGTAGGAGGGCAGGCGGCCTTGGGGCAGGGGGGCCGCAGGGGTTTCGTCGCTGCCGGGGAACAGCGGCAGGGAGACGTCCTGGAATGAGGGGTCCTGTGCCATGGCGCCATGGTGCCGTCATCATGGTTGAGGAAGTGTTAAGGGGCGCCGCAGAGGAGCGGCAACTGGGTGGGAAAGGCGTGCACCCCCTGTACACCGCCGCGGTGCGGCATGGGGAGAGGGCTGCAGAGCGAGGATAAAAGAAAAGCGCCCCCGGGCAGGGGCGCTTTCTTCTGTGACGTTTGCGGGAATGCGCCGGGGCTCCGCCCGTTCGCAAGCGAAACGCTCCCCCGGAGCGTTTCCAGGGAGCTTGCTCACCCCTTCATGCCATCCCAAAAGCTCTTCACCGAAGAAAAGAAGCTGCGGGATTCGGGGTTGGTGTTGTCCTCGGACATTTCCTCAAACTCGCGCAGAAGCTCTTTCTGGCGGGCAGTGAGGTTGACCGGGGTTTCCACCGCCAGTTCGATGAACATGTCGCCGGTGGCACCGCCGCGCAGGGCTGGCATACCCTTGCTGCGCAGACGCATCTGGCGGCCGGACTGGCTGCCTTCGGGGATCTGGACCCGGCCGCGGCCGCCGTCGATGGTCGGCACCTCGATGGAGCCGCCAAGGGCTGCCTTGGCCATGCTGACTGGCACCCGGCAGTAAAGATTGTTGCCGTCGCGTTCGAACAGGGCGTGCGGAGCAACCTCGACAAAGATGTAGAGATCACCGGGAGGGCCGCCGCGCAGGCCTGCTTCGCCTTCGCCTGCCAGACGGATGCGGGTGCCAGTTTCAACGCCTGCCGGGATGTTCACCGACAATGAGCGGTCTTTTTCCACCCTGCCGTGGCCATGGCAGGATTTGCACGGGTTCTTGATGATTTGACCTAGGCCCGAACAGGTCGGACAGGTGCGTTCAACGGTGAAGAAACCCTGCTGCGCGCGGACTTTACCCATGCCGGAGCAGGTCGGGCAGGTGGTGGGTTCCACGCCGCCCTCAGCCCCGGTGCCTTCGCAAGAGGTACAGGAGACCGAGGTCGGAACCTTGATGGTCTTGTGCAGACCGCCAAAAGCGTCCTCGAGCGAGACCCGCAGATTGTACCGCAGATCGGCACCGCGGGAAGCCCGCTGCCGTCCGCCGCCGCCGCCGCGCTGGCCGCCCATGAAATCGCCGAACAGATCGTCAAAGACGTCGGAGAAGGCGGAGGAGAAATCACCGCCGCCAAAGCCCTGGCCCTGGCCGCCACGCTGGCCGCCACCCATGCCGTTTTCAAATGCCGCATGGCCAAAGCGGTCATAGGCGGCCTTTTTTTCGGCGTCCTTCAGGACGTCATAAGCCTCGTTGGCTTCCTTGAACTGCGATTCGGCGTCCGGATTGTCGGAATTCCGGTCGGGGTGCAGTTCTTTGGCCTTCTTGCGAAAGCCCTTTTTGATTTCGTCTGCGGTGGCGCCCTTGGCCACGCCCAGAACGTCGTAATAGTCGCGTTTTGACATCGGATAACCCCATCTGCCTCAACGAAAATGGGCCGGTCCGGGGTCCGGACCGGCCCGCTATGGCCTGCGTATCAGGCGTTAGCGCTTGTCGTTGTCCAGGTCTTCGAATTCCGCGTCAACGATGTCGTCATTCGCAGGGCTTGCGGCCTCATCCGCGGCGGCCGGCTCTTCTTCGCTGTCCGCTTCGGCCTGAGCCTTGTAGATTGCTTCACCCAGCTTCATGGCGGACTCGGTGACGTTCTGGATACCCGCTTTGATTTTCTCGGCAGTCGATTTCTCGTTCTCCAGATCATCCTTCAGCGCGGCGATGGCCAGTTCGATCACCTCGACGGTCGACGGATCGACCTTATCAGTGTGCTCTTCCACGGCTTTTTCGGTCGAGTGGATCAGGCTTTCGGCCTGGTTCCGGGCTTCGATCAGCTCGCGGCGTTCCTTATCGGCTTCGGCGTTCTCCTCAGCGTCCTTAACCATCTTTTCGATGTCGTCGTCCGAGAGGCCGCCCGATGCCTGGATGGTGATCTGCTGTTCCTTGCCGGTCGCCTTGTCCTTGGCGCCGACAGACACGATGCCGTTGGCGTCGATGTCAAAGGTCACTTCGATCTGCGGCAGGCCACGGGGCGCCGGCGGGATTTCCTCGAGGTTGAACTGGCCGAGCATCTTGTTGTCGGCGGCCATTTCACGCTCACCCTGGAAGCAGCGGATGGTCACGGCGTTCTGGTTGTCTTCCGCGGTCGAGAACACCTGGGACTTCTTGGTCGGGATGGTGGTGTTACGGTCGATCAGACGGGTGAAGACACCGCCCAGGGTTTCGATACCCAGGGACAGGGGGGTCACGTCGAGCAGCACCACGTCTTTGACGTCGCCCTGCAGAACGCCGGCCTGGATGGCCGCACCCATGGCAACCACCTCGTCCGGGTTCACGCCCTTGTGCGGTTCTTTGCCGAAGAACTTGGTGACTTCTTCAATGACGCGCGGCATGCGGGTCATACCGCCGACCAGAACAACCTCGTCAATGTCGCTTGCCGACAGGCCTGCGTCTTTGAGGGCTGCCTTGCAAGGATCCATCGAGCGTTTGATCAGGTCGCTGACCAGGCTTTCCAGCTTGGCGCGGGTCAGTTTCATCACCATGTGCAGCGGCTGGCCCGAAGACGGGTCCATCGAGATGAACGGCTGGTTGATCTCGGTCTGCGAGGTGGAGGACAGCTCGATCTTGGCTTTCTCTGCGGCCTCTTTCAGGCGCTGCAGGGCCATCTTGTCCTTGGACAGATCGACACCGTTTTCCTTTTTGAACTGGTCCGCCAGATAATTGACGATACGCATGTCAAAGTCTTCGCCGCCCAGGAATGTGTCGCCGTTGGTCGACTTCACTTCGAACAGGCCGTCGTCGATTTCCAGGATGGTCACATCAAAGGTGCCGCCGCCGAGGTCATAAACCGCGATGGTTTGGGTTTCTTCCTTGTCGAGGCCATAAGCCAGCGCAGCCGCGGTCGGCTCGTTGATGATGCGCAGCACTTCGAGGCCCGCAATCTTACCGGCGTCTTTGGTGGCCTGGCGCTGTGCGTCGTTGAAGTAGGCCGGAACGGTGATCACCGCCTGGGTGACTTCCTCGCCCAGGTAGGATTCCGCGGTCTCTTTCATCTTCCCCAGGGTGAAGGCAGAGATTTGCGACGGGGAGTATTTCTCACCCTTGGCTTCGACCCATGCGTCGCCGTTGCCGCCGTTGACGATGGAAAACGGCACCATCTTTTTGTCTTTGGCGACTGCGGCGTCGTCGAACCGGCGGCCGATCAGGCGCTTAACGCCAAACACGGTGTTGTCGGGGTTGGTGACGGCCTGGCGTTTAGCCGGCTGGCCGACCAGGCGCTCATTGTCGGTAAAGGCAACAATCGACGGGGTTGTGCGTGCACCCTCGGCGTTTTCAATCACGCGGGGCTGAGAGCCATCCATGATGGCCACGCAGGAGTTGGTGGTGCCTAGGTCAATGCCGATAACTTTGCTCATTTGCGATCCCTTTTTACTACTCAAGGCGATTACCCGAGGCCTGAACCCGTTGCGGCATCCTGGCCCCGATGGAAGTTGCGGTTTGGTCTGCACCTTGCCGCGTCCCGGCGTATATAGGGAGCAGAAAACGCCCCTGCAAGCGCTCAGACACGCGTTGATGCGTGAATCAATGCGCTTTTTTGCAAGGGTCATGGTTAAGGATGGATGAACGGCAATGACCTTGCTGCGTGTGCGCGGATTTGATGTCTACAAGGGGTTTCTTGAACCGGCCCGGCAAGCAGCGTTGATAGACGCGTTGCGGCCGGTGCTGAAAGCGGCGCCGCTGTTCTCACCCAAGGTGCCGGGGGGCGGGCAGATGTCGGTGCGGATGACATCGGCGGGGCAATTCGGCTGGTATTCTGACGCCTCAGGCTACCGCTATGCAGAGCAGCACCCCTCAGGGCGGAACTGGCCGGATATCCCGGAGGCAGTATTGGAGATCTGGCGGCAATTGACCGGGCTGGAGCGGGCACCGGAATGCTGCTTGCTGAATTACTACGGAGAGGGAGCGCGGATGGGGCTGCATCAGGACAAGGATGAGGCGGATTTCTCTTACCCCGTGGTATCCATCAGCCTGGGCGATGACGCGCTGTTCCGGATCGGCAACCGCAGCCGTGGCGGCAAGACGGAATCTGTCTGGCTCAACTCTGGCGATGCGGTGGTGATGGGTGGTGATGCGCGGCTGACATATCACGGGGTGGACCGGATCCGGTTCAAGTCTTCGCGGCTGCTGCCCAAGGGCGGCCGGATCAATCTGACGCTCAGAATGGTTGCGTGACGCCGGCAGGGCGCAAAAGTTTTAAGGAAAACTTTTGCCAAGACTTTTTGAAAAGTCTTGGTCCGGGTTCTGCGGCTAGCGCCGTGCGCTCCAACTGATGGAAACCTGACGGCGGGTGTAAAATTCGCCCATCAGGCCGATCACGATCAGCACCAGCGCGACCCATGCAGCATACTGCCAGGAACTGAAATGCGGGTTGTAGTTGATAAAGACAAAGCCGCGGGCCTGGTCGATGCAGTGGAACAGAGGGTTCCAGTCGAACATGGCAAGCATGAAACTGGGCAGCGTGTTGGCCAGGAACATCTTGCCCGACGCGATCATATTAGCGCGCTGGTAGATCATCGTCAGAATACTCACCAGCCCAGGTGCCCAGGGTTTCAGCACCAGAAACACCAGCCCGACAGATGCGCCGGTGGTCCAGGCCAGCAAAATCATGCCAAAGGCGGGTATGGGCTCTTCGATATGCACCGGTGTGAATGCGACGTGGTAGACAAACAGGATGATGAACAGTGACAGCACTTGGATGTACAGCGCGCCGATTGCGGCAGATAGAATGGCCACCATGGTGTTCATCGGCGCATGCTGCATCATCGGGCTGCTGGGTCCCTCAGCACCGGCAACGGCACCGACGGTTTTGGTGTGGACCATGAACAGAAACACACCGGACATAACATAGAGCAGGAAATCGCCGCGAATGGCTGATCCGCGCAGGCCGAGCAACGCGAACATGGCAAAAAACGCCCCGACGAAGAGGACGGCTTGCAAGATGTTCAGCGCCAGGGCTGCAAAGGCATTGTTGTGTTTGGATCGGACGCTGCGCACGACCGAATGGAATACCACCTCGCCAAGCGTGAGGAACCCGGACAATGAGGATTGCTGCGTGCGCTGCTGAAACATGTGTCCTGTATTCTCTGCTCGATTTTGATGCGGCTGCTTGCCGTTCCTCTATCTGCGCATCATAAGGGGCAAGAGGCAAATTTTCAATTAAACCCATGTTAGGGAGATCTGCGTGACGTATGAAGACCTGGTGCCCGTGATCCGCCGACTGGCAATTGAAGCCGGCGTAAAGATCATGGAGATCTATAATTCTGACGATTTCGACGTGAAGGTGAAATCCGACGATAGCCCGGTAACAGCTGCGGATGAGGCTGCTGATGCGTTGATCTCGGCCGGGCTGCGGGCGGCCTTCCCGGATATGATGCTGGTCACCGAAGAGCAGTCTGACTCGCACAAAGAGCGCGGCGATACCTTTCTGATTGTCGACCCGCTGGACGGCACCAAGGAATTTATTCACCGCCGCGGCGATTTCACTGTGAACATTGCACTGGTGGAAAAAGGCGTGCCGACCCGCGGCGTGGTCTATGCACCGGCCAAAGAACGGATGTTCTTTACCCTGGCGGATGGCAGCGCGGTTGAGGAAACCGGCGCGTTCGATCCAGAAACTATCGGTGCAACAACGCCGATCCGGGTCGCCGGCAGCGATAACGCTGCGCTGATGGTGGTGGCGTCGAAATCGCACCGCGACCAGGCAACCGACGATTATATCGGCAAGTACAATGTGAAGGACAGCAAAAGCGCCGGCTCTTCGCTGAAGTTCTGCCTGGTGGCCACTGGTGAGGCGGATCTGTATCCGCGTGTCGGCCGCACTATGGAGTGGGACACAGCTGCCGGTCACGCGGTGCTTGCCGGTGCTGGCGGCAAAGTGGTGCGTTTTGACGATCACTCCCCGCTTGTTTACGGCAAGGAAGGTTATGCGAACCCGTTTTTCATTGCCTATGCGCCGGCTGTGGAGCTGAAGAAAGCCTGATGTCTGTCCTGATCGTCATCCCCGCCCGATACGCCTCGACCCGCTATCCCGGCAAGCCGCTGGTGCCGCTGACTGGTGCCACCGGTGAGGCCCGCACGCTGGTGGAACGCTCCTGGCGGGCGGCCTGCTCGGTACAAGGCGTGGACAGGGTGGTGGTGGCGACTGATGATGATCGCATCAGGCAGGCAGCCGAAGCCTTTGGTGCCGAAGTGGTGATGACTTCGGAGACCTGCGGCAATGGCACTGAACGCTGCGCCGAGGCGCATGCAGCGCTGGGCGGCGGTTATGAGATTGTGGTGAACCTGCAGGGCGACGCTCCGCTGACGCCGCACTGGTTTGTCGAAGATCTGGTGGCGGGGCTGCGTGCAGCGCCCGGCATGGGGCTGGCGACACCGGTGCTGCGCTGCAATGGCGAGACGCTGAACAGTCTTCTGGCCGATCGCAAGGCCGGCCGGGTTGGCGGCACCACCGCAGTATTTGCCGAAGACCGCAGTGCGCTCTATTTCACTAAGGAAGTGGTCCCGTACTGCGCGCAGACCTTTGGTGATGGCGAAAATACGCCGGTCTTTCACCATGTCGGCGTCTATGCCTACCGCCCGGACGCCTTGGCGGCGTATTCTGGCTGGACGGCGGGGCCGCTGGAGAAACTGGAAGGGCTGGAACAGCTGCGCTTCCTGGAGAACGGCCGCAAAGTTCTGTGTGTCGAAGTCGAAGCCCGAGGGCGCGAGTTTTGGGAGCTGAATAACCCGGAAGATGTGCCGCGGCTGGAGACGATGATGAAGAAGATGGGTCACGAGTAGGCGAAGAATGGTAAAAAGTACTGACACAGGCAGAAGCACACTGATGGGATGCAGCCCGGGACCGCTGGCAGCCGCATCGCGAATTGTTGGGGACAGCCAGGTCTAGCGGAGCTTTACCTCTCCTCGCTTGCGGGGAGGGCGGTATCCGGCCTGGAATTTTAGTATTGAGAGAGCGCCATGCGTAAAAAGGTAACTAAAGCTATTTTTCCCGTTGCGGGCATGGGAACGCGGTTCCTTCCCGCAACCAAATCCGTTCCGAAAGAAATCATGACATTGGTCGACCGGCCACTGGTGCAATACGCCATCGACGAGGCGCGCGCTGCTGGAATCAAGGAATTCATCTTTGTCACGTCGCGCGGCAAAGGTGCGCTCGAAGATTATTTTGACCATTCACCGGTTCTGGAGCAGGAACTGCGTAAAAAGGGTAAGCAGGATCTGCTGGATTTGCTGCAAGACACCAATATGGAATCCGGTGCCATCGCCTATATCCGCCAGCACAAGGCGCTGGGCCTGGGCCATGCGGTCTGGTGTGCCCGCCGGCTGATCGCCAATGAACCCTTTGCGGTGATTCTGCCGGATGATGTGATCGCGGCAGAAAAACCCTGCCTGCAACAGATGGTCGAAGCCTACGAGGAAACCGGCGGCAACATGGTGGCTGCGATGGAGGTTCCGCCTGAAAAAACCTCGTCTTACGGTGTTCTTGACGTGAAGGACGACATGGGTCAGGTGGTTGCGGCCAATGGGATGGTAGAGAAGCCAAGTGCAGGCGAGGCGCCTTCGAACCTGGCTGTGATCGGCCGTTATATCCTGTCGCCTTCTGTATTGAAGAACCTCAACAAGATGAAGTCGGGTGCGGGCGGCGAGATCCAGCTGACCGACGCCATTGCCGAAGACATAGCGCAGGACGTGCCGGTTTACGGCTACCGGTTCCGCGGCCAGCGGTTTGATTGCGGTTCCAAGGCCGGCTTTTTGCAGGCCACTGTCGCTTTTGCGCTGGCACGTGAAGAGTTGCGGGATGATCTGATGAACTACATTTCCGAAATCGCGCAGGTTGGCAAAGCCGCGCAATAACCACTCTGGCCGCCTTTCGGGGCGGCCCTGCATGGGGCAGAGACAGTGACACATATCCTGGTGACCGGCGGTGCCGGCTATATTGGTTCGCATGCCTGCAAGGCGCTGAAAGCGGCGGGCTACACCCCTGTAACCTACGACAACCTGGTGACCGGCTGGCAGGGCGCGGTGAAGTTCGGCCCGTTTGAGCGGGGCGACTTGAATGACCGGGCGCGGCTGGATGAGGTCTTTGCCAAGTACAATCCTGCTGCTGTGATGCATTTTGCAGCGCTCAGCCAGGTTGGCGAAGCGATGAGCGAGCCGGGCCGCTACTGGGCCAACAACACAGGCGGGTCGCTGAACCTGATCGAGGCCGCAGTGGCGGCAGGTTGTATGGATTTCGTGTTCTCCTCGACCTGCGCCACATATGGCGAGCATGACAATGTGGTGCTGGACGAGAACACGCCGCAGCTGCCACTGAATGCCTATGGCGCCTCCAAGCGCGCGGTGGAGGATATCCTCAAAGATTTTGGGGCTGCGAACGGGTTGCGGTCGGTTATTTTCCGCTATTTCAATGTGGCGGGTGCTGATCCAGAGGCAGAGGTGGGCGAGTTCCACCGCCCCGAAACCCATCTGGTGCCGCTGGTGCTGGATGCTGTTGCAGGCAAGCGCGATGCGCTGACCATCTTTGGCACCGATTACGATACCCCGGATGGCACCTGCATCCGCGACTATGTGCATGTCTGCGATCTGGTGGACGCGCATGTGCTGGGGTTGAAGTGGCTGGAAGCAGGTAAGGGAAGCCAGGTGTTCAACCTTGGCACCGGTTCTGGCTTTTCTGTGCGCGAAGTGATGGACAAGGCCGAGGCGGTGACCGGTCATAAGGTACCGTGCAACACAGGTGAGCGCCGGGCGGGAGACTGCACCAAGCTGGTGTCGGGCTCGACCCGGGCGGTCACCGATCTGGGGTGGGAGCCGCGCCGCTCAACCCTGGAGGTGATGATCGCCGATGCCTGGGAGTGGCATAAGACAGGCCACTACGAGGCCTGATCATAACATGACGCGCTCCGCTGCCGCTGACATGCCGCCCCTGGGCCTCGCTGGGGCCTACCGGATGCGGTGGAAACGGCGGCGGATGCTGTGGCGGGCATTGCGTGCCCGGCGCCAGATGCGCAAAATGGCTGACCGTACAGACCAGATCCCCGCAAACGGGGTTCTGGTCTTTATCGTTTTACGTAACGAGATCAGCCGCCTGCCTTTTTTTCTGCAGTTTTACCGGCGCCTGGGTGCCGCGCATTTCCTGGTTGTCGACAATGGCAGCGATGACGGCAGCGCCGAGCTGCTGGCGGCGCAGCCGGATGTCTCTGTGTGGCAGACAGCTGCCAGCTACCGGGAAGCGCGCTTTGGCCTGGACTGGTTGGGCTGGCTTCTGATCCGCTACGGCCATGGCCGTTGGTGCCTGACAGTCGATGCGGATGAGCTGTTGGTCTATTCCGGTATGGAAGAACACGGGCTGGACGACCTGACGCAAAACCTGGAACAGCAAGGGCGCCAGGGCTTTGGCGCACTGATGCTTGATCTCTACCCCAAGGGACCGCTGGGCGGGCAAAGCTATGTGCCCGGCCAGAACCCTTGTGACGTGATGCAATGGTTTGATGCGGGGCCGTACCGGGCCGTTCGGCAGCAGCCGATGGGCAACCTTTGGGTTCAGGGCGGCGCCCGCGAGAGAATGTTTTTTCAAGAGCAGCCGGAACGGTCTCCGACGCTGAACAAGCTGCCTCTGATCCGCTGGAACCGCCGCTATGCCTATATGAACTCAACCCATTCGCTGCTGCCGCCGCTGATGAACGCGCTCTATGACGGGCCAGGAGGGGCGGAACCCTCAGGAATTCTGCTGCACACCAAGTTCCTGCCCGAGATTGTTTCCAAGTCAGCAACAGAAAAACAGCGGCAGCAGCACTTTCACACACCGCAACAGTTTGACGGCTACTACGATGGGATCTCGGGAACTCCGGATTTGTGGCATTCTGGATCGGTTCGGTACCAAGATCCGGAGCAGCTGGCAGCGCTTGGGTTGATGACACCGATCAACTGGTGAATTACCGAACGGCCACTGAACTGTTGCAGCCAGGCCGTGCGGATGCGTAACTGTTTCTAAATTCGTTGTTAATACAATGTTCCCGTGACATATTGCGCGGAAACTTGAGGCAGGTCCTGTTAGGCCTGAACGGGTGAGTGCGCTCCCTGGATATTGGTTTGGAGTGAACGTGGGGCTTTGGGATTCTTACCGGATGCGGTTGCGGCGCAAGCGGCGTCTGGTCCGTGCGGTGCGCAAATCCAGTGAGCTGACCGTTGTGCAGGACAACACCAAAGCTATCCGGCCAGGGGATATCCTGCTGGTCTGCACCATGCGCAACGAGCAGATCCGGCTGCCCTACTTCTTGCAGTATTACCGCGGCATGGGGATCAACCATTTCCTGTTTGTCGACAATGGTTCCACCGACGGCAGCGCCGACTATTTACGCGGCACGGACGATGTTTCGCTGTGGCACACTACGGCGAGCTACAAGCGTTCAGGTTTCGGCATCGACTGGATGAACGGCCTGAAACGCAAGTATGCGCATGGGCATTGGGTTCTGGTGGTCGATCCGGATGAGTTTTTTATCTACCCGTTTTGCGACACCCGGCCGATCCGCGCATTGACTGACTGGCTGGACAATTCCGCGATCCGCAGTTTTTCGGCTATGCTGATTGATGTCTATCCCAAGGGCAGGATTGGCGAGGTACCGTATCAGACGGGGCAGAATCCTTTGGAGATTGCCCATTGGTTTGACAGCGGCAACTATACAATCAGCCGCAACCCGGAATACGGCAATTTGTGGATTCAGGGCGGGCCGCGGTCGCGGGTGTTCTTTGCAGATCAGCCCCAACGGGCGCCGGCGCTGAACAAGATACCGCTCGTCAAATGGCACCGCCGCTATGCCTATGCCAGCTCTACCCACGCGCTGCTGCCGCGCGGATTGAACCAGGTCTATGAGACTGATGGCGGTGAGAAGGCAAGCGGGGCGCTGCTGCATACCAAGTTCCTCGATACCTTTACCGTAAAGGCGCAGGAGGAGCTGGTCCGCGGGCAGCATTATGCCAGCTCCACAGAGTATAAGGCTTATGCAGGCAAACTGGCGGAGCAGCCGGAGCTGTGGTGCAAATGGAGTGAAAAATACATCAACTGGCGCCAGCTTGAAATTTTGGGGATGATGTCCAAAGGAAACTGGGCATGAGCGCGGTTGGGGTCGTCATGCTTGTGCATACCGCGCTGGATCGGGCAGCGCAGGTGGTGCGGCACTGGACCGCCAGCGGTTGCCCGGTGGTGCTGCATGTGGACCGCAACGTCGGGCATCAGGCGTTCACCCGTTTCAAAGACGTGCTGGCGGATGATCCGCTGGTCCGGTTTTCCGCCCGCCACCGGTGCGAATGGGGCACTTGGGGGATTGTTGCGGCGTCGCAATCGGCGTCCGAGGTGATGCTGGCGGAGTTTCCGTTAGTGCGCCATGTCTATCTGGCCTCCGGGTCGTGCCTGCCGCTCCGGCCGGTGCAGGAGCTGATCGATTACCTGGCAGCCCGCCCGCGCACCGATTTCATCGAAAGCGCCACCACTGCGGATGTGCCATGGATTGTCGGCGGGCTCAGCCACGAGCGGTTCACTTTGCGGTTCCCGTTTTCCTGGAAGAAACACCGCTATCTGTTCGACCGCTACGTGGATTTGCAGCGCAAGTTGCGCATCAGGCGCCGGGTTCCCCCCGGGCTGGTGCCGCATATGGGGAGCCAGTGGTGGTGCCTGACCCGGCAAACCCTGTCGGCGATCCTGGAGGATCCTGAACGTCCGGTTTATGATACCTATTTCCGCAAGGTCTGGATTCCGGATGAGAGCTATTTCCAGACTTTGGTGCGGCAGTATTCCAGCAATATCGAAAGCCGCTCGCTGACGCTGTCGAAATTCGATTTCCAGGGTAAGCCGCATATCTTCTACGATGATCATTTGCAGCTTCTGCGCCGGTCAGACTGTTTTGTTGCCCGCAAGATCTGGCCACATGCAGAACGTCTGTATCAGGCGTTCCTGACCGACTCTGCCGGCGCAATGAAGCGGACCGAGCCGAACCCGGGCAAAATCGACCGGATCTTTGCCAAGGCGGTAGAGCGGCGCACCCGCGGCAGACCCGGTTTATACATGCAAAGCCGGTTTCCCGGCCAAGGCTCGGAGAATGGCATCACTTCCAGCCCCTATTCAGTGTTTCAGGGCTTTACCGAACTGTTCGACGATTTTGAAACCTGGCTGGCTCGAACCACCGGGGCGCGTGTTCATGGGCACATATTTGCACCGGAAGGGGCGGCGTTCTCCGAAGGGCAGAGACTGGTCAATGGCTGCCTCAACGGCCATGCCAGGATCCGTGACTACAATCCCGAAAGCTTTCTCACCAGCCTGATTTGGAACACCCGCGGCGAACGGCAGTGCTTTCAGTTCGGGCCAGGGGACAACCAGGCAGTGAACTGGCTGCTGGCACGGGATGCAAATGTGCAGATTTCCGTCATCAGCGGTGCCTGGGCAGTGCCGCTGTTCAAATCCAACCGCAACTTCACGGAACTCCGGCAGGAAGCGGCAAAGCTGCAGCAGACCGAGGCTGAGCAATTGCAGATCCTGCGCTCGCAATGGACCAAGGCAAGGGTCCGGATCTGGAGTATGGCAGAGTTCGTAGAGGCGCCAATGGAGCCATTGCAGACGATCATTGACGAAATCGGTCCTCTTGCGGCGCGTCATCTGAGCGAGGCTCCCAAAATGACGGACCTTGAGGGCTTTGGGCAGTTTTTGCAGAATCTGAAGAACCAGGGCATGCATCCCTATTTGATGGGGGATTTCCCGGTTGAGCAAAGCCCTGTCAGCCTCTCCAAGCCGCAACGCAAACCCTATCTGGTACGATAAATTCTGATGTCTGATTCCTCATTCGACTATTTTGTTGTCTTTGCTGAAATGCGGACGGGCTCCAACTTTCTGGAGACCAATCTGAATGCTTTTGACGGGCTTGCCTGCCACGGCGAAGCCTTCAATCCGCATTTCATCGGCTATCCGAACAAGAGCGATATTCTGGGGGTGACTCAGGCTATGCGGGAAGCGGATCCAGCCCGGCTGATCCAGCAGATCAAGGCAGATCCAAAGGCGCTGGGCGGCTGCCGCTACTTCCATGACCATGATCCGCGGGTGCTGGACCTGATGCTGGAGGATCCGCGCTGTGCCAAGATCATCCTAACCCGCAACCCGCTGGACAGTTATGTGTCCTGGAAGATTGCCAAGGCCACCGGGCAGTGGAAGCTGACCGATGTAAAGCGCCGCAAGGAAGCCAAAGCGCGGTTTGATGCAGCGGAATTTTCCGCCCATGTAGGGGCGTTGCAAGATTTCCAGGTCACGTTGCTGAACCGGCTGCAGTCGCTGGGCCAGACGGCGTTCTACGTAGCCTATGAGGATCTGCAAAGCGTTGAGGTGATGAACGGGCTGGCACGCTGGCTGGGAGTGTCCCAGCGGCTTGAGGCGCTGGATGAGAGCCTCAAGCGACAGAACCCGGCGCCGGTTCTGGCTAAGGTGGCAAACCCTGACGCAATGCAAGAGGCACTGTCAGGCATGGACCGCTTCAACTTGACCCGCACTCCGAATTTCGAGCCGCGCCGCGGCCCGGCGGTGCCTGGGTATGTGGCAGGGGTGGTGACGCCGCTGTTATACTTGCCGCTCAAGGGCGGACCAGAGCGCGAAGTCGTGCAATGGATGGCTGGGCTGGATCACGTGGCGCCAGACGGGTTGATCCAGGGCATGAACCAGAAACAGCTGCGCCAGTGGAAACGCGGCAATAAGGGGTTCCGCAGCTTTACCATTCTTCGCCACCCTGCGGCGCGGGCGCATGCGGTGTTCTGCCACCGGATCCTGAATGCCGGCGAGGGCAGCTTCCGGGCCATTCGCAATACCCTGCGGCGGCAGTTCGGGCTGGTTTTGCCAGAGGAAGGGCCGGACGACGGGTATACCCGTGCGCAGCACCGGGACGCTTTTGCCGGTTTTCTGAATTTTGTCCGGGCCAATCTGTCAGGGCAGACGTCGATCCGGGCGGATGCGGAATGGGTCAGCCAAAGCCAGGTACTGGCCGGGTTTGCTGAACTTGGGCCTCCGGATTTGCTGATCCGCGAGGCGGAGATGAGTGAGGATCTGCCTGCACTGGCTCGCAGGCAGGGTCGGATGGAGCCGGGAACGGTGCCGGCCGCTGCGCCGCAGGTGCCCTTTGCATTGGATGATATTTACGACGCGGATCTGGAGGCGCTGATTGCCTCTGTTTACCAGCGCGACTATCTGGCGTTTGGCTTTGGTCCCTGGCGTGCAGGCTGATCCGGCAGCATGAATGCAGGCGCAGTGTTACCGTGCCGCCGGAGATTTGGCTGAGGTAAACCTCCGGGGCGGTCGTGGGCCTGGTCCAACGGGAAGAGTTCCGCGGGATGGCGGCTGATGACGGACGAGAGAGCTTGCGGGAAAGAAGCGGCGGAATAGTAATTCCTGGCCGCAAGCAAACGCGCAGAAAAACCGGGAAAATCAGGTGCGGGCAGACGCGGCCCCGAGATCACGCCGCTTGGACGGACTGATCTTCGGTCAGGATGGTATAAAGCGTTGCCGGGTCGTGGTTGGCGCGCAGTTTGGTGCAGAAGCTTTGTTCGCGCAGGGTGCGTGACACCAGCGCCAGCGCTTTCAAATGCTCGACGCCGGCATCTTCCGGAGCAAACAGGGCAAAGGCAATATCCACTGGCTGGCGGTCCACCGCTCCGAAGTCCAGCGGCTTCTCCAGGATCAGGAAGATGCCGCGGACTTCGCTGACAGTGTCCAGCCTGGCATGCGGCAGGGCGACGCCATGGCCAACCCCAGTGGGGCCCAGGCTTTCGCGGTCCAGCAAAGCCTCGACCGTTGCCTGGGCGTCCAGCCCGTATGCAAATTGAGCAATGTCTGCAATTTCCTGAAACAAGCGCTTCTTGCTTGAGGCCGCACCGATCACCCGGACGGCCTCTGGCTTGAGGATGCTGGAAATCTGCATGTGTCTGCTCCGTTCCGGCGCCCCGTTGTTGAGGGGCGCCGATGCCTTAGATGTGATTACGGATCGATCCAGCCGATGTTGCCGTCTTCGCGGCGGTAGACCACATTCAACCCGTCTTTGCCTTCTTTGCGGAAGACCAGAACCGGTGCACCTGCAATTTCCATCTGCATCACCGCTTCCCCGACAGACAGGGACGGTATGCGAGTCTCCATTTCGGCGACGATGATCGGCTGCAGCGAGTCCGGCTCGGTTGTTTCCGCTTCCTCAGAGGCGAGGATATACGAATTGGCGCCCAAATGTTCAACCGGTTCGCTGCGATCCTTGTGGTGGTCTTTTAAGCGGCGTTTGTAACGGCGCAGCTGTTTTTCCATCTTTTCGCAGCAAGAGTCGAATGCGGCGTAGATTTCGGTTTCGTGCGCCTTGGCCTGAGCGCTCAGCCCGGTCGACAGATGGACGGTGGCTTCACACACATATTCATGCGCCGAACGGGAAAAGACCACTGTCGCGTCGGTCGGCCGTTCTGCATATTTCTGAACGGCCGAACCCAGCTCGTTCTGCACATGGGTTTGCAGAGCTTCGCCGATGTCGATCTGTTTACCGCTTATTTTGTAACGCATGTGATCTCCTTTACGAATTATTGCGGCCCAAACCCGTCGCCAAGGCAATCCTTGGCGCTGTCACGTCAGGTCTGGAACCGGGGGGCAGGCCAGGCATCCGGTTGCATCCGTCCGGGCCTTGTCGCCAAGGCTGCTAAGCGGATTGCATCGGTCTGCGCGTATGCCATGGGTCAATTCGACGGCAAGACAGCGGGAGAGTCAATGGATAACCCGGAAAAAGAAACACAGGTTTCGGGCATATTTTCGGTTGTCCGGCTTTGACTGCGGAAGTCAGGAAATGCGGAAGTTGTCGCCGAGGTAAACCCGGCGGACGTTTTCGTTTTCAACCACTTCCTCGGGGCTGCCGGACATCAGCACCTGGCCGTCATGCAGGATATAGGCCCGGTCCACGATCTCCAGGGTCTCGCGCACGTTGTGGTCTGTGATCAGCACGCCGATACCGCGTTTCTTGAGGTCGGAAACCAAATGGCGGATATCGCCGACTGAGATCGGGTCGACGCCGGCAAAGGGTTCGTCGAGCAACAGGTATTTCGGGTCCGCTGCCAGGCAGCGGGCAATCTCAACCCGGCGCCGTTCACCGCCTGACAGCGCCAACGCGGGTGCGCGGCGCAGGTGCTCGATCGAGAAATCGGACAGCAGTTCTTCCAGCCGCTCGCGGCGTTTGTGTTCGTGTTTTTGCGAGATGTCGAGCACTGCGGAGATGTTGTCCTCCACCGACAGGCCGCGGAAGATCGACATTTCCTGTGGCAGATAGCCGATGCCAAGGCGAGCGCGCCGGTACATCGGCAGGCCGGTTACGTTCTGGCCGTCGATGCTGACGGTGCCCGCTTCGGGGAAAACCAGACCTGCAATGGCGTAGAAGCTGGTGGTCTTGCCAGACCCGTTGGGACCCAGCAATGCCACCACCTCGCCGCGGTTCAGCGACATTGACACGTCGCGGATCACCACCCGTTTGCGGTAGGATTTGCGCAGTTTTTCAATACGCAGCCCGGAGGAGCCTTCGGTGACGGTCAGACCAGGTTTCGCCATCAGTTGCTGCCGCCGTTCGGGTTCAGGATAGTCTTCACCCGGCCGGCCATTTTGGCAGTGCCGGAAGTCAGGTTCACCTCAAGCCGGTTGGAAGCCAAGGTACCGCTTTTCTGGTTCAGGAGCACATTGCCAGTCATCACGATAGTGCCTTGGTCAATGGTGTATTCGGCGCGCTGTGCCTCGGCGGCGTCCGGGCCGCTTACCAGAACCACATTGCCGGTGGCTTCCAGCCGTTCTATGCCCGCTTTGGCGTCTGCTTCGTCGGCGGTTTTGTAAATCACCAGAACCTTGTCTGCGGACAGCCGCATGATGCCCTGAATAATGAGCACATTGCCGGTAAACTCTGCCGAGCCATTTGCTTGGTTAACCGCCAGATTGTCGGCGGTGACTTCAACCGGCTGGCTGGGGTCGGCCTTGACGGCGCCAAAAGCGACGGATGCCGTCTGCGCCGCCGCGAGGCTGGGAAATACCGCGAGCGGCAGGCAAAAAATCAATGCGCGCAAATAGGACACAGGTTATCTTTCCGGTTTCTGGGGTTCATATAGCAGCTTCACCCCGTTTTTGAACAGCATATGGACCGGTCCGCCCTCGGTTTTCACTCCGATACGCATATTACCGGCGGTCAGCTCGCCGATCGGGCCAGTCGCACGGACTGAGCCGGGACTGTCGGCTTCAAGCCCGCTAAGCGCTGTGTTCAGCTCTTCGGTCTCGACAATCAGCCCGTCTGCGGAGGTGATAATCACATTACCGGTAAAGCGCGCCATGTCCCGGCCAGGGTGGATCGCACCGCTTTCCGATTTAAGCGTGATCCTGCCGCCCTCAGCCAGATCGAATTCAGCGGAAAGATCGCTGGCAACTGCGGGTGTGCCGTCGCCGCCGGGACGGGCGAGCGCAGCAGTGACCATAATTTCATCGCCCTGTGCGGTGGTGCCGGAAAAGAAAGGGGCAGTGACTTGCTGGCCTTTCATCCGGTCTTCGATTTCCTTTTGGGCAAAGGGGATCACCGCGTCGGTGTTCACCCCGCGGGAGATCAGGAACATGGTGGACATCAGAACCAGTGCGGCCAGCGGCAGCAGTACCTTAAGATAGGCAACGGCTCTGGAGTAGCTGTCCATGCTTTTCCTCCTCCGGGCTTGCGTCAGCCCAGGCCTGCGCGCAGGCAATCGTGGATGTGCAACAAGCCCTCGGCCTTGCCGCCATTGTCCGGATCAACCACGAACAGGCAAGTGATTTTGCGCTGGTTCATCACGGCGACAGCCTCCTGGGCCATTGCGCCGGGGGTGATAGAGGCGGGGCTTGCGGTCATGACTTCGGCGGAAGACTTGTCCAGCAGGCCGTCCATGTGGCGGCGCAAATCGCCGTCTGTTATGATGCCGGCCAAGGATCCGTCTGCGGCAACCACACCCGCCACACCAAATCCCTTCTGGCTGATTTCGATCAGCGCATCGGACATCGGCGTGTTCTCAGTGACAAGCGGCAGGGCATCGCCAGCATGCATCAGGTCGCGCACCTTGCTGAGCTGCGCCCCCAGTTTGCCGCCAGGGTGGAAGTCGCGGAAGTTCTCCGGGCGGAAATCCCGGT
Source organism: Leisingera sp. M658 (assembly GCF_025144145.1). Lineage (NCBI taxonomy): Bacteria > Pseudomonadati > Pseudomonadota > Alphaproteobacteria > Rhodobacterales > Roseobacteraceae > Leisingera > Leisingera sp. M658. The sequence continues at coordinate 4,070,748 of NZ_CP083546.1, read as the reverse complement.
ATTTCATCAGTGCTATCGCCAGCGCATCGCCCATTGCCAGTGTCAGCGTGGTGGAAATGGAAGGCACCATGCCAAATCCGCAGGCCTCGCCCAGCGAGGGGATTTGCAGGTGCACATCCGCTTGCTTCATCAGGGCGCTGTCCATCTTGCTCGACAGCCCTATGAGGGGAATGCCGAAACGGCGGGTGAAAACCAGCAGATTGGCCAGTTCCGGCGCCTCGCCCGAGTTGGAGATCGCCAGCACCACATCGCCTTCAGAGAGCATTCCCAGATCACCATGGCTGGCCTCTGCGGGGTGCACGAAATAGGCCGGCGTGCCGGTCGAGGCCAGGGTGGCGGCGATCTTGTGGCCGATATGGCCGGATTTACCGATGCCGCTGACAATGATGCGGCCCTTGGCCTGCAGGATCAGCTGCACCGCTTCGGCAAAGCGTCCGTCCAGGCTTTCGGCCAGGGTGTCCAGCGCCCTGGCTTCATCGGTGATCACCTGCCGTGCGGTGACGAGGAGTTTTTCTGTATCAGTCATGAGTGCGCAAAGATGTCGATTTCGGGCCAGCCGGCCAGGTCCAGCTTGGCACGCATGGGGAGGAAGTCAAAGCAGGCCTGCGCCATTCCGGTGCGGCCTTCGCGGGCCAGGCGCTTGTCCAGGGCCTTGCGCAGCTTGTGCAGGTGGAGCACGTCGGAGGCGGCATACTCAAGCTGTGCATCGGTCAGTTCCTCTGCGCCCCAGTCGCTCATCTGCTGCTGTTTGGATATGTCGATGGCCAAGAGTTCCTGGGTCAGGTTCTTCAACCCGTGCCGGTCGGTGTACGTGCGGACCAGGCGGCTGGCGATCTTGGTGCAATAGACAGGGGCCGCGAGGGCGCCGAATGCGTGGTGCATGGCGGCAATATCGAAGCGGCCGAAATGGAACAGTTTCAACACATTTGCATCTTCCAGCATCCGGCACAGGTTGGGCGCTTCGGTCTGGCCCTTTTCGACCTGCACGATATGGGCATTGCCGTCGCCGCCGGACATCTGAATCACGCAAAGCCGGTCACGATGCGGGTTCAACCCCATTGTCTCGCAGTCAATTGCGACGACGGAACCGAGATCCAGCCCGTCGGGCAGGTCGTTCTTGTAAAGGTGGTTGGCCACTGGTGTTCCCCTGTGTTCAAATTGCCCCGAAGGGTGCCGTACTGGGGAAATAGGTGGTTTGCCGTGCAAACTCAACGGTCGCTGTCATTCGGGAGCGGTGGTGACTGGACTGCAAGTGCGGAGGCCGGGCAGCCAGCCCCCGCGAATGGCGCGCAAGGATCAGAAAAGGAAGTCGCCATTGTGCAAGTCGCTGTACTGCACATCCCTCAGCAGAATTGAATTGCCGTCGCCGGTCTGGAGGAGCACGTCGTCGCCGGTTTGGGTTGCCGCTGCCCGGACTTCGGAGATGGAGTTCAGCGAGGAGAGGCCGGAGAAGTCAATGCGTTCGCTATTGCTGGTGGCGTCGAAGTCTCGAATGGTGTCATCGCCGTGACCATCGCCAAAGACAAAAATGTCGGCCCCTGAGTTCCCCTTCAGGAAATCATCCCCATTGGCGCCAGTTAGTGTATCATTGCCGCCGCCGCCGTAGAGCAGATCCTGGTGATACCCTCCATGCAGATTGTCGGAGCCAGTACCGCCAAACATTGTGTCGTGTCCGAGGCTGCCGACCAATGTATCGCTGTGCTTCCCGCCGTACAATTTGTCATTGCCCTTGCCGCCATTCAGCGTGTCGTTTCCATCTTCGCCAAAGAGTGTGTCCTCCCCGGATAGCCCCCAAATCGTATCCTCGCCGTCGGCGCCCTTGGCCGAATCCTTGCCATCGCCGGTTTTGATGAAGTTGTCAGAGCTGTTGCCGGTCACGGTATCGTCGCCAATCCCGGTGGTCAGGTTCTCCAGGACAGTGTCGCGGGCGATTGCGATATTGCCCGACAGCCCGCCAACATCGGATAACTTGCTGTCGCGCATGTCGATGTTGCTGCCGCTGGAAAAGTTGCTGACGTCCAGTGTGTCTTTGCCGTCTTTGTCATAAATTGTGAAGGCAGTTGGCAGGTTGGCGATGTTTGGGTCAGATCCATCGGTCCAGCTGTCAAACAGGTCTCCAAGAGCACCATCAAGGTTGGAGTTTACCCCCCAAGTGGTATTGCCAGCAGTGGCGCTGCTGCTGCCAGGGGCGCCATACAATTCTTGTATCGCGATAATGTCCACCCTCATCGCCGAGATGACATAAGCCTTGCTGGCATCAACTGTCGGGTTCTCGTCCTGATCAAAATAGGACATTACCGACCGCAGCCAACTGTCATTGGTAAAGGTGGCGTCGGTCGTATAGTCCGCTGAGCCGTTGTAGTTTCCCTGATGGCCCAGGCCTAGGGCGTGACCCAGTTCGTGGATATAGGTTTGCTGAGTATAGGAGTTGGACCAAGTCTGGCCGCCGTGCCAGTTGTTGTCGATGTTGATTGCTGCGGAACTAATGACGTTTCCGGACATGTTGAAACTGGTGAAGGCTCCGCTGCCCTCGTCGTCAAAATTAATTTGCGCCGAACCTGTTGTTTCCTGAAATTTGATGTCAGCAACGGTTTCCCAGGCTTCCATGGCGTTGCGGGCGAGTTTTTTGCCCGCAGTGGTAAGGCCGGTGATATTGACCGTGATCACATTGCTTTGGGAAGTATCAAAACTGCGGCGGCCAAGGCCATTGTCTTGCCAGAATCCATCGGTGAGATAGGCCGCCATTTCGCCGAGGCCGCCAAATTGAGGTGTCGCCATAATGCGCTCCGTAAAAGTGTGTGAACAGCCTAGGCGTGTATCGATTTGAGCGACTTCGCGCAAGGTGCGCAAACTGCAATTCGCAGGGGAACCCGTAATCAAAGTGCTTGGATTAATTGTGCTCCGGGGTTGTAACCCTGGATGCTGATGGTCAGCTCGGCGGCTGGCAAAGCGGCCTGACTTTGCAAAACTCCAAGAGTTTTGGGTGTTGCATCATTTTGGGGAGTGGTGCCCAGGAGAGGACTCGAACCTCCACGTCCTTACGAACACTAGCACCTGAAGCTAGCGCGTCTACCAATTCCGCCACCTGGGCAGGTGTCGTGAGACCGGCGTATAAGGCGGTTTGTTGGGGCCGTCAAACAGAAAATGCACGTGGATGCCGGATTTCCGAAAGAATCGGGGCTATAAATTTTTTACGTTTTAAATCAGCGTGTTGAAGAAGCGACTCTGACGCCGCAACAGACGTCAAAACGACGTCTGATTTGATCCTGCGCAAAGTAGGGGAGCTTGAAAAGGGGCATAGCAATGTCATGAAACAGATTGACCGCCTCCAAGCCCTTGGGCTGTTTGACAGCCGGGTGCCCCGCTACACATCCTACCCAACCGCGCCGGTGTTTACTGCAGCCGTCGGCGCCGCGGATCAGGCCCGCGAATTGCAGGCGCTGGATCCGGATGTGCCGGTTTCCGTTTATCTGCATATACCGTTTTGCGAGCGTCTGTGCTGGTTCTGCGCCTGCCGCACACAAGGCACTCAGACGCTGAGTCCGGTGGAAAGCTACATTGGCACGCTGGAGCAAGAGCTGAAACAGGTGGCGCCTTTGCTGCCAAATGGGTTGCGGATGGGGCGGATGCATTGGGGCGGCGGAACGCCGACCATTCTGCCGCCCGTTTTGATCCATCGGCTGGCGCAAGCGGTGAAGGCAGTGTTTCCTCAAACCGAAGACTGGGAGTTCTCAGTGGAGATCGACCCCACAATGGTCGACCGCGACAAGATAGCAGCGCTGGCGGCAGAGGGCATGAACCGCGCCAGCATCGGCATTCAGGATTTTGATCCGCTGGTGCAGCAGGCAATTGGCCGCGAACAGCCGTTTGACGTGACCAAGGCCTGTGTCGAGGATCTGCGCGCGGCGGGGATCACTTCGTTGAACGCTGATCTGGTCTACGGCCTGCCGCATCAGACCCAGGCACGGATGGCGGATACGGTGGAAAAAGTGCTGAGCCTGAATCCCGACCGGCTGGCGTTATTTGGGTATGCGCATGTGCCTTGGGTTGCAAAGCGGCAGAAGCTGATCAAGGAGGAGACGCTGCCGGACGATCTGGCGCGGTACCATCTGGCCGGCCTGGCAGCTGAAAAATTCGCCGCGGCGGGCTTTGCCGCCATTGGCATCGACCATTTCGCCAAGCCCGGCGACGGGCTGGAGGCAGCAGCCCGCACCGGACATCTGCGCCGCAATTTTCAGGGCTACACCGATGACACCTGCCCGACGCTGATCGGATTCGGCGCATCGTCGATTTCCCGTTTTGCCGGCGGCTTTATTCAGAACGCAGCTGCCACGCCTGCCTATGTGCAAAGGGTCGAGGCAGGGCATTTGACTGGCGCCCGTGGCCATGTGATGAGCGATGAAGACTTGCTGCGCGGCCGTGCTATCGAGATGCTGATGTGCGAGTTCCGGCTGAACCGGGCAGAGCTGAAGCAGCGTTTCGGAAGCCTTGCAGCGATGCTGGATGCGGATCTGGCACAGATCGCGGCGCGGTTCGGCGATCTGGTGCAATTGGATGATGCGGCACTGACGATCCTGCCCCAAGGCCGGCCGCTGACCCGGATCATCGCAAGCTGCTTTGATGCGCATGTGCCTGAAGGGGTGCGCTACAGCCGGGCCTCTTGATCCAAAGGCCGGGCGCTCCCGCCTGTTCCGGTGCCTCTTTCCAGAGGCCCCTCACAGTTGGGCATGGCGCTGTGCTGTGGCACAGCGCGGCCTTTCCTATCAATGCAATTCGATTGCCGGCACCGGGGCTATGCGCCGTGCCCAGGCGCGGATTCAATTTAAGCGGGAATTGAACATCAAAACAGGAAAACCCGTTTAAGGCAGATTGGTCCTTGAACGGTTTCGCAACAGAAGGCGCAGCGCAGCTGCCGGGCCCAAGGCTGCCAAGGGGCTCCGGTGCAGCCGGGGCACCTGCGGGCGCGGGAGGACCCCTTATGCTCAGCAGTCAGCCGTCCTTGACCAGCCGGAATCCCAGGTAATCCGGCGGCAATCCGACTGCGCAGCCGCCAACACTGGCGTCGCGTATGAAGTCGATCACTACGGCCCGGTGGCGGCCGCCGGTAATGCGTGCGCTGCAATATGGATCGCCATATGCGAGGCTGCCATCTTTGCGCAACTCGCCGTTCTGCATGCAGCCGGCAGTCCATTCCCAGATGTTGCCGCCTAGACCGCTGAGGCCGTGGCTGTTGGTTCCGGGTTCGCTTTTGGGATCCTGTGCAGGCCCTGGCAGGCCGCGCAGTGTCACCCCGCGGGCGTATTGGCGCAGCCAACGCTGGGCCGGGTCGGTGCTATCCGTCTCAACCGAAGCGTCGCCAAAGATTTCAGCTGCAGCCAGCTGCCATTCCGCCTCATCCGGCAGCCGCCACGGCTGGCCGGTCTTCTTTGAATGCCATTGCGCGTAGGCGGTGGCGTCATGCCAGCTGACGTGTGTTTGCGGCCGGCTGCCATCCGCCGGGTTTGCATCTGCCCGCTTGCAGCCGCCGTCCGCCACGCAGGCGGCATATTCGGCATGAGAGACCTGATGTTTCATGATCTCGAATGCTGCCACTTGCCGCATCTGTTCCGGCGGCACCACGCTTTTGCCACCTTGGTGGAAATTGCCGATCGGCCGGTAACGGATTGTCGCTGCGGCAATGACGGCGGTTTCGACCTGCGTCGCCGGTTCCGGGGCGTAAAGCCAAAGACCGGGAATGCCGATCGCGGCGGCCAGGGCAGCGGTGATGAGTTCGAATTTCATGGGTATGCTCCCAAGAAAACAAAAAATGGGCGGCCGCATAATGCAGCCGCCCTCGAGAGGTCACACCAGTCCCAAGCTTAGGAGCCGGAGTACTCGGTCGGGGCGACCACCTGTTCCATCAGGTCGTTATTCCATTCGCCTTCGACCACCACGTGCGCGGTTGCGCCAAGGTTCACCGCCTCGATCAAGTTGTGGTTCACATAGGCGTAGACGCCCGGTTGCAGGAATTCATAGAGCGCAGCCCCGGCGGAGCCGCCGCGGATGAACCAGGTTTCCAGGTCGCGGTCCGGCACGTTGTTGAACTTGCCGGCCTCCCAGACCAGATCGCCGTGGCCGCCGATCAGGTGCGGGCGGCTGTCGCGGTTGGCTTGGCTGTGGATGAACAGCACTTTCTCGCCCTGTTTGGCCTTCAGCGCGGTTTCACCGGTCAGCGCACCAACTGCGCCGTTGAACACCACGTGGCTGGGGATAAGCCCGTTCATGACCTCAAGGGTATCAGGGTAGCTTTCGCCTACATCCTCGTACCGCAGGTAGTCGCCGTTATCGTCCTTTGGAATGTAAAACTCGTTTTCCCCAATATAGTAGACGCGGTCGTATCTGACTGGATCGCCATTATGGTCTGAAAGCCCGTTTCGCGGCAGAACCATGATTGAGCCGGCCATGCCTGCAACGACGTGCCATGGGATCATCGGACCGCCCGGCGCACAGTGATAGACAAAGGTGCCGGGGCGGGTGGCCTTAAACCGCAGCACGGTCTTCTCTCCTGGGTTGATCAGGGTCAGCGCGCCGCCGCCCAGGGCGCCGGTGGCCGCATGGAAGTCGATATTATGCTGCAGCATGTTTTCCGGCGGGTTGATCAGGGTCAGCTCAACATAATCGCCCTCGTGCACCACCATCATCGGCCCTGGAATGGAGCCGTTGAAAGTCATGCCTTGCAGATAGGCCCCTTGATCAATCTCAATCTCCTTCTCGACGATCTTCATCTCGAATTCGATAATGCGCGGCGCACCTGGTGCCACCTGCTCGTGCTCATGCACGAAGGGCGGGGCAACCAGTTCGCGCTTGATACGCTGCAGGCTGGACAGGTCCGCCGGTGCAGCGGCCTCGTGGACAGTGGTGCCTTCAGCCTTGGCGGCTTTGGCAAGTACGGGCAGCGCTGCTACACCGGCTGCTCCCATCAATGCGGCTCTGCGGGTCAGCATAGTGTTCTCCTTTTTGTGTCCCATGTGCCGTGTTGAGGAGACTCTAGCGCTGGGCGCGTTTGGACTGGTTGCTCTTGATCAACCTTTGATAAGATTATTCGATGCCAAGATAAGTGGATTTTAAGATGCAGCAATTCCTGCCGGGGCTTTGCCATAGTGTTGCAGGCAACTTCCGCAAATAAACCGCCTGGCCTTGGCGGAAATTGCCGTGCGGAGGCACAGAACTGCCGGCAAGTTTAATTGTTAAGCCCGGTTTAACGCGCCGCCTGTTATCCCGGGGATGGGTGAAAATAGTGGTGGTGGATATGAGCGCACAAAGCAATGTGGCGCCCATTATCATCAAGAAGAAAAAATCAGGTGGTGGCGATGGCCATCACGGTGGCGCGTGGAAAGTGGCTTATGCCGACTTCGTGACCGCGATGATGGCCTTCTTTATGCTGATGTGGCTGCTGAACGCGACGACGGAAAAACAACGCAAGGGTCTGGCGGATTACTTCTCGCCGTCAATTCCGCTAAGCCGGGTTTCCGGCGGCGGCAATGGTGCGTTTCAGGGTGACAGCATGTTCACCGAAGAAATTCAGCCGCAATCAGGCACCGGGGCAACGGACATTAACCCGATGGATGCCCAGCAGGCGCAAGGGGATACCGGAGTCGAGACCGACGAGAAGCGCGAGGAAGAAGACTCCAAGTTCCGCGCTATAGAAGAACAATTGTCTGGACGTGGCGGCGAGAGCATGGTGACGGTTGCGATGGCCCGCCACATTGTGACCCGGGTCACTGACGAAGGCCTGATTATCGAGCTTTTTGCAACAGAAGACATGCCGTTGTTCAAAGAGGATGCGGCTGAGCCTACGCCGTTGTTCCGGGATCTGGTCAGGATGATTGCCCGGGTGTCGGAAAATGTTACCAGCAATGTAGCCATCGGTGGCCACATCAGGTCCCATCCTGTTGTGCTGGCAAAGAATCCGGTTTGGGAGCTGTCCCATGACAGAGCCGACAAAACACGGACGCTGCTCGAATCAGGCGGACTGGCAACAGGCCGGATTCACCGGGTGACCGGCCATGCCGACCGCAAGCTGGCGGTCGGAAACCCGATGGCAGCCCGCAATGACCGGATCGAAATCATCCTTTTACGAGATTAAGTCACTGAAAACATTGCGGCAGGCGGCTAGCAGATAAGTCATATTTCATCTGTTAGCCGCCCGTTAATCGCTCCTGCGCTAGCTGTTGCATCCAGAATGATTAGATGCAGCAGAAAGGCGCGCTATGACCATTTCTTCGTCGCTGAACGCGGGTGTTTCAGGATTGAGCGCCAACGCCAGCCGGTTGGCTTCCATTTCCGATAACATCGCCAATTCCTCGACCCGCGGGTACAAACGGGTTGAAACAGATTTCCATTCCATGGTTTTGTCGAATTCAGGAGGCACCTATTCGGCTGGTGGTGTCCGCACCACCAATGTGCGCCTGATCGATGAGCGCGGCCCGCTGGTATCGACCAACAATGCCACTGATCTTGCAGTGCGCGGTCGTGGAATGCTGCCTGTGGCTTCAATTACCGAAGTGGAGGCGGGCGGAAGCCCGTCTATGATGCTAACGACCACAGGCTCTTTCCGCACAGATTCGAACGGGTATCTTTCAACCGAATCCGGTTTGGTGCTGATGGGTTGGCCCGCGCTTGCAGATGGCAGCGTTCCGGATGCAGCACGTGATACAGACGATGCCCTTGAACCGATCCATGTTGACCTGAACCGCCTGTCGGCAGAACCCACTACGGAGATCAGTCTGACAGCCAACCTGCCTGCTGATGAAACCGACGTCGGGGCATCAGGCGACCCGTTTGAGCAGGTAGTCCTGTATTACGACAATATGGGCAACGCTGAAGAGCTGACAATTACCTACACACCGAATGTTGCGACTCTGCCGGCAACGTCTGGCACCAATGAATGGACGATGGAAATCGTGGATTCCGCAACAGGGGCGGCTAATATCGGGGAATACACGCTTACCTTCGATGACAGCAGCACCACGGGCGGTTCTCTGGCGAGCGTGGCAACTGTTACAGGCGGTGCATACGATGGCGCCGCGGGATCGGTGACTGTTAACCTTGCAGGCGGACCGGTTGAGATTAACATTGGCGCCATCGGCGGCAACACCGGTATGAGCCAGCTCGGTGATGAATTCGTTCCAGGCACAACTGAAAAAGACGGTAACCCCGTTGGTTCCTTTGTCTCGGTTGAGATCAACGAGAGCGGTGAAGTCATAGCAGAGTATGACTCCGGCGATACCAAAGTCATATACAAAGTGCCGCTGGCAGATGTTTCCAACGTCAACGGCATGCGGGCTCTGGATTCGCAAACTTACATGCCGACTGACGAATCCGGGGATTTCTACCTCTGGGATGCCGGCGACGGGCCGACGGGTGAAATTCTCGGTTATGCCCAGGAAGAATCCGCTGTGGATGTGGCGACCGAACTGACGGATATGATCCAGACCCAGCGCGCCTATTCGTCAAATGCCAAGGTCATTCAGACGGTTGACGAAATGCTGCAGGAAACCACCAACATCAAGCGCTAATGCGCTTGATGCCCCCTGACATTGGCTTCACGAAAGCAGGCTGAACATGTCTATTTATTCCGCCCTGAACAGCGCGATGAGCGGGCTGACCGCGGCCAGCCGGTCCTCTCAAGTGGTTTCGGAAAACCTGGCCAACGCTCTGACACCTGGTTACTCGCGCCGGGTGTTGGACCTGAACAGCCCTGGAGCGGGTGTACCCGGTGTCCGGGTCGGGCATGTTCAGCGCATCAACGACCCGGTTCTGATCACTAACCGCAGAGTTGCTGAGGCAGACTACGGCGCGTCCAGGATCCAGTCAGATTTCTACGGCAGGATGTCCGACCTGGTTGGCACAGTTGACGACGAGATGTCACTGGCTTCGCACCTATCGGATTTCGAGTCTTCATTGATTGAGGCGGTCTCTCGCCCGGATTCACAGCCCAGGCTGAATGATTTGGCCGTGAAGGCAAATTCGCTGGCCGACACGATTTCCCGCACTGCTGAAGGGTTGCGGGATCTTAGGATCAATGCGGACAATGCGATCGGCTCTCAGGTTGAAACCGTGAACCAGGCGCTGAAGGAAATCGAAAAACTGAATGCCCGCATTATGGTCGTCGAAGCCGGTGGCATGGATGCAGTGGCGATGCATGACCAGCGGGATCAACTGGTTGATCAGGTTAACGAGATCATTCCAGTCAATGTTGTCCGGCGCGGTAATGGCCAATTGACGCTATACTCAACCGGCGGGGTTATGCTGTTGGATGGAAAGGCGTCCGAGCTGAGCTTTACTCCGTCGCGGGATATCCTTCCGCACATGACACTGGGCAATGCATTGATTTCCGGCCTTGAGGTCAATGGCAAGGTGATTGACACCAGCCCGGACGGGCCACTTCGGGGTGGCATGCTTACAGCCCAGTTCGAAATCCGGGATGTAACAGCGGTGGAAGCGCAAGAGGATCTTGACACAATGGCCGCCGATCTGATCGAGCGGTTTCAGGATCCTGCACTGGATGCCACCATTGGCGTCGCCGACGCCGGCATCTTCACGGATGATGGCGGTTTCTATGACCCGGCAAACTTCGTCGGTATCTCTAACCGCATTGAATTGAATGATCTGGTGGCCTTGGACGGCACTGGAGAAACATGGCGGTTCCGCGACGGCCTATATGCAGCGGGTCAAGGCGATCCAGGTGATTCCAGCTTGCTGCAGGCATACTCTGACACGTTGAACACCACCCGGACGGTATCTTCTGTCGGGCTGGGCACGGCGAACATGACAGCCTCGACGCTGAGTGCAAACCTGTTGTCGCGGTTCGCCCAGGACAATGAAACAGCGTCACGCGCATCAACCTTTGCGGCGGCCAGTTTCAACGAATTGAGTCAAGCGGAACTGGGGCTCGGCGTTGATACGGATGCTGAATTGCAGAACCTGTTGCTGGTGGAAAAGTACTACCAGGCCAATGCCCGGGTGATCAGCGTTGTCGACGAACTTATGGATACACTATTGAGGATCTGACGCATGATTTTGAATTCCTATGGTGATATGGCGCAGCACCTCTTTCTCCGCAGCCGCAATGCGGAATTGCAGCAGAAAATAACCACGCTCTCCGAAGAGTTTGCTACCGGAAAATCGTCCAACCTGACCGAGCGGCTGGGCGGCGACTATACCTATCTGGCGGATCTCGAAAGCACCTTGAACCGGCTCGACAGCTATACTGTCACCAATAGAGAAGTGCAGCTGTTTGCCACCACAACACAAAGCAGCCTCGACAAGTTCCAGAGCCAGGTGCAAGCGATGCGGAATGACATCCTGACGCTGTCGTCCGCTATTGACGTGGACAATGCTGAGCAATTCGGAAGTCAAGCCAAGCAAAGAATATCTAGTGCAATTAATCTTTTGAATGCCTCCGTTGGCGGGCGGGCAGTCTTTGCGGGCACTGCAACGGATACTACGCCGCTCAATGACACCGGCACCCTTATGAGTTCCATCCTCACTGAGGTCTCCGGACTGACGACAAGCAATGACATCATTCAAGCCGTGAAGGACTGGTTTGATGATCCAGCTGGCTTCGACACTGTCATGTACAGCGGTTCCACCACTTCGCTGCAGCCTGTCACCGTGGGCGAGGGTGAACAGGTTACACTGGGCATCCGCGCTGATGACGACAACCTCAAACATGCGTTGCAAAGTTACGTCATTACAGCTTTGGCAGATGAACCCAGTCTTGGTTTGACGGACGATGTAAAAGTCGACATTGTCCGCCAAGCCAGCAGCGAACTTACGGATAGCGTGGACAAACTGATCCAGTTGCAAGCGGATGTCGGCTTTATCGAAGGACAGCTTGAAGCGGTGAACACCCGCAACGAGGCTTCGAAAACCAGCCTGAGCATTGTCAAAAACAACCTGGTGTCAGCTGATCCCTATGAAACCTATACACGGCTGGAAGAAGCACAAACGCAGCTTGAAGGTCTTTATACAATCACTTCGCGCAGTTCGCAGCTCTCATTGTTGAACTATCTCTGATGCTGGTATTTCTTCGCCTCTTTTTCACTTGCCTGTTCCTGCTGCCCGCAGTGGCGCAGGCAAATACCATCCGTCTCAAGGACCTGGTCGAATTTGATGGCGTCCGGGGCAACGATCTGGTCGGTTACGGCCTGGTCGTCGGCTTGGACGGCACCGGTGACGGGCTGCGGAATTCGCCGTTTACCGAAGAAATCATGTCCAACATACTGGAGCGGCTTGGTGTCAATGTGACCGGTGAGCAGTTCCGGCCAAAAAACGTTGCTGCGGTCTTTGTAACGGCCACACTGCCGCCTTTTGCCCGGGTTGGAAGCACCATTGATGTAACAGTGTCAGCTATCGGTGATTCCAAGAGTCTCTTGGGCGGCACCCTGATCATGACGCCGCTCAATGCTGCGGACGGGCAGATTTATGCCGTCTCCCAAGGTACAATCCTGGCGGGTGGAGCGGTTGCCGAAGGCAACGCGGCCACGGTAACCCAAGGGGTGCCAACGGCCGGTGTGATCCCTTCGGGCGCCCGGGTCGAACGTGAGATCGGCTTTGATCTGTCCTCTCTTAGCTCCATGCGTCTGGCCCTGCGGGAGCCGGATTTCACCACTGCCGGCCGGATTGAACGGGCGATCAACGATGAGTTTGGCCGCAACGTTGCCCTGATGCGGGATTCCGGAACTGTCGAGATCGATATCAAGCGAACAAATACTCGCTCGACGGCTCACGCCGTAGGCCGGATCGAGAACATCCTGGTTGAACCTCAGCGCAAGGCGCGGGTTGTGGTGGATCAGCGTTCCGGTACGATCGTGATGGGCAGCGATGTGCGGATTTCCCGTGTTGCTGTGGCTCAAGGAAACCTCACTTTGCGGATCGAAGAGACACCGCTGGTGGTGCAACCCAATCCCTTCGCAAATGGCGAAACGGTTGTTGTTCCGCGCACAGGTGCAGCTATTGAGGAAGAAGAGGGCGTCCAACTTGCCGAAGTGCCGGAGACGACTTCGCTGTCCGAAGTCGTGGCAGGTTTGAATGCCTTGGGCGTGTCGCCGCGGGACATGATCGATATCCTCAAAAGCCTGAAAGCGGCCGGCGCATTGCATGCAGAATTTGTCGTCCGTTAGGCTAGTTAAAGCAGACTAGCGAAGAGCCCTGGCTTTGCTTGCAACAGCCAGGGCTTTTTTGTGTATCGCGACATGCCGGCGGGACGTAGAATGTTTAACAATCCCGCATACTCATGCACGGTTTCGCTTGGGCGGGGATGTTCTCGCATCCGCTCGAATTTCGCAGCCCGCGCAACTTGAAAGTTGCAAGAACTATATACTGGGTTCTGGCCTTGTCTTCTTGGCGCCGCAGAAGGCGAGGTTAGTTGTGATGATAACAAGGTGCTGCTCCTGACCTTCTCCCCAGAAATGTCCGCGTTTCTACGCTAGCCTGTTCTCCACCCGAGGAGACAGACAATGCGGAAAAGCCGATTCAGCGAAGAGCAGATCATTGGCACCCCGAAGGAACCCCAAGTCGGCATTGGGGCCAAGGAATTGTGCCGCAAGCACGGCATCCACTGCCCGGCAGGGCATTGCGCAGCAATGTCCCGAGAGGGGCGATGGCACGTGCTACAAACGGCGCTCGAAGGATGACGGCATGGAGGTGTCTGACACGGTCCTAAACTATTGGGTGCAGAAGGGCTTTGGAGAAAAAGGATATCTGTCGCCTGGTCACGAGGCTCGTTCTCTGCCGGTGGAGGTCGATGGCATCCCGGCCCCGCCAGCGACGGCTGAGCGGAGCAGTCATTTATGCATCGCTCAGCATTGGTCGCAAAGGGCTCCTTCGACGTCTTCGCCGCAGCTTCGAGGAAGGGCCGCTTTTCATATTGGGTCAGAAAAACATGACGTTCGGGTCAGGCTTGAATGACGTGATTTTCTTGTTTCCTGAGGTTTTGATGCCAAAAGAGTCAAAGTTTCGTGGCGTTCCACAATTCAAGCGATCAAGCTGTATCCCGGCACAGAGTTGGCCGGCGGAATCTTCTTGCCATTGAACACCGCCTTTACCGGGCCTGAAGTGGCCTATTTCGTGGGCGAAGCGTCTCTGCGCGTGGTGGTTTGCGATCCGGCGCGAATGGGGAAGATCAGCGCTATTGCAGATGAGGCGCGGGTGTTGACTCTGGATGCCGGAGGGCAGGGATCTTTGCGCAACCTGGCGGATGTTCAGCCCGGTTTTGACCCTGTTGCCCGCGAATCCGGCGATCTGGCCGCGTTTCTTTACACCTCCGGCACCATCGGGCGCTCCAAAGGCGCGATGCTGAGCAGCGGCAACCTGGCATCCACTTCCCTCACTCTGCGGGAGGACCTGCCGCGCAACACCATGGGCATGGTGCAGAAGAAAGCCCTGCGCGAGGCATACGCAGGGCTGTTTGTCTGAACAACGCAGGACGCCGCCCGTGCCGCAAGCGGCACAGGTGTTCAGTTCTGATACGCCGCAGTGCGCGCCTCTTCCTCGCGCCATTCCCGCACCGCCTGCACCAGGATCTGGTAGGCGGAGCTTAGGAACAGCCCGCCCATGATGCCGGCCACAATCAGGTCCGGCCAGCCGGTGGCGGTTCCCCAGACACCCAGCGCCGCGATCATCACCGCCACATTGCCGATCGCATCATTGCGCGAGCACAGCCAGACAGAGCGCACATTGGCGTCGCCATCCTTGTAGCGTGCCAGCAGCATGACCGAGATCAGATTGGCGGCCAGCGCCATGAAGCCGATCACACCCATGATCTGTGCCTGCGGCACTCCGACATAAAACACCTGATAAACGGTGGAGCCAAACACCCAGGCACCCATCAGTAGAAGGCTGATGCCTTTGCCAAGCGCCGCCAGCGCCCGGGTGCGCAGGGTAGCGCCGATCACCGCCAGCGAAATGCCATAGGTCAGCGCGTCGCCCAGAAAGTCCAGCGCGTCCGCCTTCAGCGCTTGGCTGCCCGACAGCTGGCCCGCGCTCATTTCCACCGCAAACATGCCGGCGTTTATGACGATTACCAGCCAAAGCCTGCGTTTATAGTCTGCCGAGACCCCGTCAAAACGGGCGTTGTGATTGCAGCAGCCTGCCATTGCTCTTGTCCTCATTCCTGATTCGAGATCAATGTAGGGCCTCTAGTCACTAGAGCTTCAAGAGGTTCCGCAGATGTTTTCCATCGGTCAGCTGTCCAAGACCACCGGCGTAAAGGTTCCCACCATCCGCTATTACGAGGAGATCGGCCTGCTGCCGCAGCCCGGTCGCAATGCCGGCAATCAGCGCCGCTACGGGGAGGACGGAATGAACGCGCTGGGTTTTATCAAACATGCTCGCGACCTCGGTTTCCCGCTGGAAGATATCAAGTCTTTGATGGGACTGGACGGGAATCTTGGAGATGACTGCGCCGAAGCCGACCGCATTGCCCGCAGTCAGCTGGCCAATGTTCAAGACCGGATCCGCAAGCTGGAGCAGCTGGCGGCGGAACTGGAGCGGATCAGCCATCTTTGCGACGGCGGCAATGGCGGCTGCTGCAAGGTGCTGACGGCTCTCGGTGACCACAGCCAATGCTCGGGCGATCACAGCTGAGAGTGCTTTCCCAGCTGTGTTGCCGGGAAACTCCTTGTTAGAGCCGCATACTCAGCCGATCCTGCCCTGGTTCACACCAATCTGGCCACGGTGCAACAGCAGGTGGTCCAGGATCACGCAGGCCATCATCGCCTCGGCCACGGGTACGGCGCGGATGCCGACGCAAGGGTCGTGGCGGCCCTTGGTGATGACCTCCACTGCAGAGCCGTCCTTGCGGATCGACTGGCGCGGAGTAAGGATCGAGGAGGTCGGTTTCACCGCAAAACGCACCACCACATTCTGACCGGTGGAAATCCCGCCCAGAATGCCGCCGGCGTGGTTTGAGGAATACTCCGGCCCGTTTTCGCCCATGAAAATCTCATCAGCGTTTTCCGAGCCCTTCAGCCGGGCGGCGTTCATGCCTTCGCCGATCTCTACGCCTTTAACAGCGTTGATTGACATCATTGCTGCCGCCAGATCGGTGTCCAGCTTGCCATAAACCGGCGCGCCGATGCCTGCGGGGACATTGCGCGCGACAACTTCGACAACGGCGCCCACCGAGTCATGCGCCTTGCGCAGACCTTGCAGGTAATCTTCCCACTCCTGCACCGCGCCGGCATCGGGGATCCAGAAATCATTCTGCTCGATCGCATCCCAGTCGAACCGGCTGCGGTCGATCTCCAGCTCACCCATTTGGGTCATATAGCCCTTGATCTCCAGCCCCGGCACCAGCGCCTTGATTGCTTCACGTGCAACACCGCCCGCAGCAACACGCGCCGCGGTTTCCCGCGCCGAGGAACGGCCGCCGCCGCGGTAGTCGCGGTTGCCGTATTTCTGGAAATAGGTGATGTCGGCATGGCCCGGACGGAAGGTCTGGGAAATCTCGCCGTAATCCTTGGACCGCTGGTCGGTGTTTTCGATCATCAGCTGAATCGGGGTGCCGGTGGACATGCCGTCGAACACGCCGGACAGGATCTTTACGGCGTCAGGCTCATTGCGCTGGGTGGTGTTCTTGTTCTGGCCGGGGCGGCGCTTGTCGAGCCACTGCTGCAGCATCTCCGGCTCCAGCGGCACATTCGGCGGACAGCCGTCGACGGTGGCGCCAAGCGCGGGCCCGTGGCTTTCGCCCCAGGTGGTGACGCGGAAGAGGTGTCCAAAGCTGTTCATCGACATGAGGCGCGGTCTCCTTTGCGGGACGTGCTTAGCGGGCAGGGGGCTGTGCCTCAAGCGGATTCCTCTGCGGCATAGAACCGAGGGGGCGCTGCCCCCGCCGCTTGGGGCGGCTCCCCCGGGATATTTTCAGCAAGAGGAAGAGATGGAAGTGGTTTTGTTTGGCCAAGACGCAGGTCCTGGCGGGCTTTGGCTTGTCTTTGCTGCGGCCCGGGCATAATGTCCGCGCGACCTCGGGGTGCGCAACAGCGCTGAGATGACACCCGTTGAACCTGAACCGGATCACACCGGCGGAGGGAAGGTACTGGACAGCCTCCACCCTTGCCCAACGCCGCAAAGGAGGATGGCTTGAAACATCTTGCATTTGCAGCGGGACTGCTTGGCGCCTCGGCAGCTTTTGCCGAAACGCCCGAACTCACCGTTTATACCTATGACAGCTTTGTTTCCGATTGGGGCCCGGGCCCGGCGGTGGAAAAGGCGTTTGAGGAGGTTTGCGGCTGCGACCTGAAACTGGTTGGCGCAGGCGATGGCGCGGCACTGCTGGCGCGGGTCAAGCTGGAGGGCGCACGCTCGGATGCCGATGTGGTTCTGGGCCTCGACACCAACCTGACCGCGGCGGCCAAGGAAACCGGCCTGTTTGCAGAGCATTCGGTCAGCGCCGACTATGCGCTGCCGGTTGCATGGAACGACGCGACCTTTGTGCCTTATGACTGGGGCTATTTTGCCTTTGTTCACAACGCCGATGCAGCGGCGCCGGCGGATTTCCCGTCGGATTTCAAGGCGCTGGCAACCAGCGACATGAAGATCGTGATCCAGGACCCGCGCTCCTCGACCCCCGGTCTGGGCCTGCTCCTGTGGGTGAAAGCCGCCTATGGCGATGAGGCTCCGGAAATCTGGAAGGGCCTCTCTGACAATGTTGTCACCGTGACCAAGGGCTGGTCCGAGGCCTATGGCATGTTCCTGGAAGGCGAGGCCGACATGGTGCTTTCCTACACCACCTCACCCGCCTACCACCTGATTGCTGAGGAAGACGGCTCCAAGGCGGCTGCCGCCTTTGACGAGGGTCATTACATGCAGGTGGAAGTTGCAGGCAAACTGGCAAACACCGATCAGCCTGAGCTGGCCGACCAGTTTCTGGAATTCATGGTATCCGACGCCTTTCAGTCGATCATTCCAACCACCAACTGGATGTACCCCGCAGTGACACCGGCTGCGGGTCTGCCGGAGGGTTTCGAGACGCTGATCGCGCCAGGCAAGTCCTTGCTGCTGAGCGAAACTGAAGCGGCAGAGGTGCGGGATGCAGCGCTTGGCGAATGGCTGGACGCGCTCAGCCAGTAGGCTCCGTTCCCGGAATCAGCGCGGCACTGCTTGTCGTCGCGCTGATCTTGGGAACCTTGGGTGCTGTGGCACTCAGGGCCGAGGCCGGAACCGGATTTGGTGCCAGCGACTGGGCGGCGTTGCGGTTCACGCTGACACAGGCCAGCCTGTCGGCGCTGCTGAGCGTTGGTCTGGCGATACCCGTGGCCCGCGCATTGGCGCGGCGGCGGTTTCTAGGGCGGGCATTGCTGATTGCCCTGCTTGGCGCCCCCTTCATTCTGCCGGTGATCGTTGCCATTCTGGGCCTTTTGGCGGTGTTTGGCCGGGCTGGCTGGCTGAGCAGCTTGTTCGGCCTGTTCGGGCTGGAGCCGGTGCAAATTTACGGCCTGCACGGCGTGGTCCTGGCACATGTCTTCTTCAACCTGCCGCTGGCGACCCGGCTGATCCTGCAGGGCTGGCAGGAAATCCCGGCTGAACGCTTCCGCTTGGCCGCGCAGTTGGATGCCGGTCCGCTGGCGATGTGGCGGCTGCTTGAGGGGCCGATGCTCCGGCGGGTGGCACCGGGTTCTTTGGCTGTCGTCTTTGCCATCTGCCTTTCCAGTTTTGCGGTTGCGCTGACTCTGGGCGGCGGCCCCAGGGCGACCACGATCGAGCTGGCCATCTATCAGGCGTTCCGCTTTGATTTCGATCTGGGCCGGGCTGCGCTCCTGTCGGGGCTGCAGCTGCTGCTGACTGGCACCGCTGCACTGGCAGCGCTGCGGGTGTCGGCGGGTGAGGGCTTTGGCGCCGGTCTTGACCGCGCGGTGCGGCGCTGGGACGGGCAGGGGGCGCTGGCGCGCGGCTTGGATGTTTTCTGGATTTTCCTGTCTGCGGCGTTCCTGCTGCTGCCTTTGGCCGCAATCGTGCTGGCGGGATTGCCGGGGCTGGCAGATTTAAAAAGTAGTGTCTGGCAGGCCGCGGGGAACTCCATACTGGTGGCTGCAATCAGCACTGTGATCCTTCTTGCGCTGGCCTTGCCGATGGCGGCTGCGGTTGCAGCTGGCCGGAACAGCCTGACCGAACTGTCGGGCATTCTTGGGCTTGCGGCCTCTCCATTGGTGATTGGCACCGGGCTGTTCATACTGATCTACCCCGTCGCAGACCCATTTGCCCTGGCGCTGCCGGTGACGGCGCTGGTCAATGCGGTGATGGCGCTGCCATTTGCCATGCGTATCCTGGTGCCGCGGGCGCGGGAAGTGCTGGGTCGCTATGGCCGGTTGTCGCTGTCGCTGGATATGCAGGGCTGGGCCTTTGTGCGCCGGGTCTTTCTGCCCCGGATGCGGGCGCAGACAGGGTTTGCCGCGGGCTTGACTGCGGCACTGTCGATGGGGGATCTGGGTGTGGTAACGCTGTTTGCCGATCCGGATTTCGCAACGCTGCCCTTGCAGATTTACCGGCTGATGGGGGCATACCGGATGGAGGCCGCAGCGGGTGCTGCACTGCTCCTGCTGATGCTGTCGATGGGTGCGTTTTGGATTTTGGACCGCGGAGGGCGCTGGCATGCTGAGGCTTGAGAATTGCCGGATCATGAACGGCGGCTATGTGGTGGAGGCGGATCTTGAGATTGCACCGGGTGCCTGCGTCGCGGTGATTGGTCCATCGGGTGCCGGTAAGTCCACGCTGGTGGAGGCAGTGGCCGGTTTCCTGCCAGTTACCCGTGGGCGCGTCTCTTGGAACGGCTCAGACCTGACCGGCAGGCCGCCGGGCAAGCGGCCGGTTGCCATGCTGTTTCAGGACGGCAACCTGTTTCCGCATCTGACCGTGGCGCAGAACGTCGGCTTGGGGCTGCATGCGAACCTGCGGCTCAATCAGATGGAGTGGCAAAAGATTGACGCAGCGCTGATCCGGGTTGGTCTTGGCGGCATGGGGGGGCGGAAACCTGCGGCTCTGTCCGGCGGGCAGCAAAGCCGGGTGGCCCTGGCGCGGGTACTGGTACAGGGCCGCGACATCCTGCTGCTGGATGAACCTTTTGCGGCACTTGGCCCGGCGCTGAAGGCTGAGATGCTGGATCTTGTGGCAGAGCTGGCGCGCGAAAGCGGTGCCACGGTGCTGATGGTCAGCCATGATCCGAACGACGCGCGCCGGATTGCGGACCAAGTGGTGCTTGTGGCGGATGGCAAGGCGTATCCGCCGCAAGCGACGGCGGACTTGCTGGACAATCCGCCGCCTGCTTTGAAGGCTTATCTGGGGTAAATAATGCCTGAGATACAAGAGGGCCTGCACCTGCGCGCTGGCAAATGCAGGGGCTAGGTTCAGGCGTTTGCCAAGGCCTGCGCGCGTGACTTGGTGATCATCAAGGCGGCTTGCGCTGCTTCGCGGCCTTTTTCTTCGAAATGGTCGCGGTAGATTGTATTGTGGTGTTCGGTCTCCTGATACTGGTGCGGTGTCAAGGATACCGAAAGCACGGGCACGCCTGTCTCAAGGCTCACACGCATCAGCCCGTCCACAACAGCCTGGGCAACGAAATCGTGCCGGTAAATGCCGCCGTCGACGACAAAGGCGGCACAGGCAATAGCTGCGTATTTGCCGCTTTTTGCCAGCTCCTGCGCCATCAGCGGCATTTCAAAAGCACCGGGAACATCAAAAACGTCGACTTGAGAGCTGGAGACGAGATCCAGAAACCCATCAAGCGCACGATCGACGATATCGGCATGCCATTGCGCCTTGATAAAGGCATAGCGGGTGTGTGTCATTGTTAACTCCTTGCGTTTTGACACGTCACCCAAGGCGATAACGAACAACAGGCACCGCTCTAAGCGGCCCTGGCGAACGCTCTCTTTCATCCGGACTGTAACCGTCGGCTCTGGAATCGCACCAGATCTGCTGGACACTTCCGGTTCCGGAAGCCGCTCGCGGGCTTACGGGGCAATGCCCGCTTACCGCCGGTGGGGAATTCCGCCCCGCCCTGAGAACAGGTCGAACGTGCCAATCCGTGCGGCATTCTGCAAGCGTTAAACGCGCGGCATCAAACCTCGACCAAGTCATAGTGTTTGATGCTGCGCGACTCGACCAGTTCGGCCTCAGCCGGGTCGATGTGCGGACTGGTGTAGTCCTCGCCCGCGAAGGCCTTGAGCGACGCCAGATCCTTCCACACCATCACAAAGCTGAACTCCCGCGGGCTTTCGGCGCGCGGCGCGCCTGGCAGGACAGTAACGATGCCATCGGTGCCTTTCATTAGCGGAATGGCGGTCTCATGGAAGAACTTGCTGAAATCCGCCTCCTTGCCCGGCCGGATGACAACCTGGAATATCCGCATGATCATTTGAGGGTCCTCCTGACATTGGCTGAGCCAGACCAGTATAGCACAGTGTGCTGATTGCCCCTTTCCCTTGGCAGGGCATGCAGTAGGCTGCTGCAAAACAGCGGAGGATTTTCCATGAAGCTTACATATTCACCGGCGTCGCCCTTTGCCCGCAAGGTATTGGTGCTGCTGCATGAGACCGGGCAGATTGAGGATGTTGAAGTCCTGAATGTGACCACAACGCCTCTCAGCCCCAGTGCAGAGGTGAAAGCCAGCAACCCGCTGGCCAAAATCCCGGCGCTTGAGCGCAATGACGGGCCGGCGCTCTATGACAGCCGGGTGATCTGCGCCTATCTGGACGACCGGGCCGGCGGCAGGCTGTATGGCGGCGGCTGGGACAGTAAGGTTCTGGAAGCCACCGCCGACGGCATTATGGATGCGGCAATCTTAATGGCTTATGAAAAACGTCTGCGCCCTGAGGAAAAACAATGGGATGGCTGGCTGGATGCGCAGCGCAGCAAGGTGCTGGGCGGCTGTGCCGCGCTGAATGCGCGCTGGATGAGCCATCTGCAGGGGCCGCTTGATATTGGCCAGATCGCGGTGGCCTGTGCGCTGGGATATGTGGACTTGCGCCACCCGGATGCGGGCTGGCGCCAGGGCAACGAGGCACTGGCGGAGTGGTTTGCGGGCTTCGAATCGCGCCCCTCGATGCAGGCCACAAAACCGCCGGCGGGCTAAGCGCGCCTCTTGATCATGACAGGTGCCGCACCGATATGGGTGCGGCACGGTCACACAGCAGTGACAGAATTGCCGTCTGCGGCTTTCTGCGCGCCTATGACCGCTGGACGAATGCCCTTCTCCCCGCTAGACACGCGCCAGAGTCACTGCGAGCAATCGCGGTGCATGCGCATGTTTGCCCTAAACGGGCGCTGGAATTGGAGAAAACCTCGTGTCCCACGCAGAAGACCACGAAGGAACCCGGAGAGATTTCCTCTACTACGCCACTGCCGGCGCCGGGGCAGTGACCGCGGGTGCCGCCGTATGGCCCCTGGTCAACCAGATGAACCCCTCCGCCGACGTGAAAGCGCTGTCCTCGATCCTGGTCGATGTCAGCGGTGTAGAAGTAGGCACGCAGATCTCGGTCATGTTCCTTGGCAAGCCGGTGTTCATCCGCCGCCGCACCCAGGAAGAGATTGATGAAGCCCGCGCCGTGGAGCTGTCCGAACTGATCGACCCGCGGTCGGAAAACCCGAACAAGCCGGGTACTGACGCGGCTGACGCGAACCGCACCATGGACGAGGCCGGCGAATGGCTGGTGATGATGGGTGTTTGCACCCACCTGGGCTGTGTGCCGCTGGGCGACGGTTCCGGCGATTTCCACGGCTGGTTCTGCCCCTGCCACGGTTCGCACTACGACACCGCAGGCCGCATCCGCAAAGGCCCGGCGCCTGAGAACCTGCATGTGCCGGTGGCTGAGTTCACCGACGCCAACACCATCAAGCTGGGATAAGGAAACGCGCTCATGTCCGGTATTCCGCACGACCATTACGAGCCGAAGACAGGTGCAGAGAAGTGGCTGCACAGCCGCCTGCCCATCGTCGGTCTCGTCTACGACACAATCATGATCCCCACCCCCAAGAACCTGAACTGGTGGTGGATCTGGGGCATCGTCCTGGCGTTCTGCCTAGTGCTGCAAATCGTCACCGGCATTGTCCTGGTGATGCATTACACGCCGCATGCCGATCTGGCCTTTGCCTCGATCGAGCACATCATGCGCGACGTGAACGGCGGCCATATGCTGCGTTACCTGCATATGAACGGCGCCTCGCTGTTCTTTGTTGCTGTCTACATCCATATCTTCCGCGGCCTGTTCTACGGCTCCTACAAGGCGCCCCGCGAGATCATCTGGATTGTCGGCATGCTGATCTACCTGATGATGATGGGCACCGCCTTCATGGGCTATGTTCTGCCTTGGGGGCAGATGTCCTTCTGGGGTGCGACCGTGATCACCGGCCTGTTCGGCGCGATCCCGTTCATCGGCGAGCCGATCCAGACCTGGCTTTTGGGCGGACCGGCGGTGGACAATGCGACGCTGAACCGCTTCTTCTCGCTGCACTACCTGCTGCCGTTTGTGATTGCAGCCTTGGTGATCATCCACATCTGGGCCTTCCACACCACCGGCAACAACAACCCCACCGGTGTTGATGTCCGTAAGGGCTCCAAGGCTGAAGCCGAAAAAGACACCCTGCCGTTCTGGCCGTACTTCGTGATCAAGGACTTCCTGGGCCTGGCCGTTGTGCTGGTGATCTTCTGGGCAATCGTCGGCTTCATGCCGAACTACCTGGGCCACCCGGACAACTACATCGAAGCCAACCCGCTGGTGACCCCGGCGCACATCGTTCCGGAATGGTACTTCCTGCCGTTCTACGCGATCCTGCGGGCATTTACCTCGGAAGTGTGGGTGGTTCAGTTTGCCTCCTTCGTGACCGGCGGCATCGTTGACGCCAAGTTCTTTGGTGTTCTGGCGATGTTCGGTGCGATTGCCGTGATGGCGCTGGTGCCCTGGCTGGATACCTCGCGCGTCCGTTCGGGCCGTTACCGTCCGATGTTCAAATGGTGGTTTGCGCTGCTGGTGGTCGATTTCTTTGCCCTGATGTGGCTGGGTGCGATGCCGGCGGAAGAGCCCTATGCATCGTTCTCGCTGATCGCATCGGCCTATTGGTTCGGCTACTTCCTGGTGATCCTGCCGCTGCTTGGTGTGATCGAGAAGCCGACGGCTCAGCCTGCCACAATCGAAGAGGATTTCGACGCCCACTACGGCAAGAAGTCTTCTGCTGAAGCCACTCCTGCCGAGTAAGAAGAAGGAACACCTCGCAATGTTCAAGAAACTGGCAACCGGTGCCGCCTTCGCTCTGGCCATGATCCCTGCTGCGTCTTACGCAGCAGGCGGCGGCGAGCAGCACATCACCGACTACGCCTTCTCGTTTGAAGGCCCGTTCGGAACTTATGACCGCAACCAGCTGCAGCGCGGGTTGCAGATCTACACCGAGGTTTGCGCAGCCTGCCACGGGCTGAAGCTGGTGCCGTTGCGCACCCTGGGCGACGAGGGCGGCCCGCAGCTGCCGGAAGATCAGGTGCGTGCCTACGCGGCCGACAACTTCAGCGTCTATGATGCGGCACTGGATGAGGACCGCCCGGCTAAGCCGGTCGACCACTTCCCGGAAAACAACAACGCCGGCGCCCCGGACCTCAGCATGATGGCCAAGGCGCGTGCGGGTTTCCACGGCCCTTACGGTTCGGGTCTGAACCAGCTGTTCAAGGGCATGGGCGGCGCTGAATACATCGCTTCTCTGCTGGCTGGCTATACCGGCGAAGAAAAGGAAGAGGCTGGCACCATCTTCTATGAAAACACTGCCTTCCCGGGCGGTTGGATTTCGATGGCGCCGCCGCTGTCGGATGAGCAGGTGGAGTTTGCTGACGGCCATGCCAATGACGTGGAAGCTATGTCGCAGGACGTCGCTGCCTTCCTGATGTGGACTGCTGAACCCAAGATGATGGCGCGCAAGCAGGCCGGTTTTGTCGGCGTGCTGTTCCTGACCGTTCTGTCGGTTCTGCTGTATCTGACCAACAAGAAGCTGTGGGCGCCGCACAAGGGCAAAGACTGATCCTTGTCCGACTGACAGGTTGAAACATCAAACCCCCGCAAGTGCTGCTTGCGGGGGTTTTTCGTTGTGAGGGGCCAGGGGCGCTGCCCCTCTGCCCTGCGGGCATTCACCCCGGGGTATTGGACCAGAAAGAAGCCGGGCGGACTGGTCACAACAGCGGGCTGACCACCAGATGGGGGAGCCCGTTGGAGGTTTTTTGCGGAGACCGGTCGTCCGCGCCGATCACCGCGGACACCCGTTGGCGCCAGGACGAAAAGCTGTCGAACTGGACCACGTCCACCGGGGTATCAAACTGCAGGGTAATCCGGCGGTGGCCGTTGATGCCGCAGGCCGAGAGGCCGTGGACATAGCCGGTGTAGGGCTGACCCAGGTACTGGCCTTCAACACGCATCCCGACCTGCAGATCCGGGAGGTTTGTGGCGCGGGCGCTAAGGGTGTTCCAGTCGCGAAAGCCATAGTATTGCGCGATCCGTTCGAGCGCGGTGCTGTGGCTTATGGGCTGGCTCTGGGCCTGTGAATGCTTACGCAGCAGGCGCGCTTCAGTCTTGAGCTGCGGAATGGGGGGGAGAGCAGGCGGTGGCTGCATGGGATTACCTTTCGCGTGAAGGGTGCAGTTGCCGATGCAGACAGGGGCTCGCGTTGCTATCCGGGCGTGCACCCAGGCGTCAGGAAGGATCCTTGTCCGGATTTCACCAAAGCCAAAGGCTGCGAGCGGCAGGTATCCGGGACCTGTTGACGTCATAGCGCAGTCCGGGCTGTGCTGCAACTGCGTGCAGACACGCTTGACGGAGGAGTAAGCCGGAGCGCACCCTTTAGAGGGTGTATCAATACGAGTTGGGAGGCGTTGCAATGACGGGGCTATCAAATGCGGAGATTCTGCGGGAAGCAATGACCAGGTGGGATGGCTGCAAAGCGGGCGATCTGGCCATGTGGGATGACTATACCACCGAGGACATGTGCATGCGTTCGATGGGGGAGGGCGCGCATGGGCTGGATTTCAGTGCGGCACGGAACGGGCGCGCGCAGCTGCAGAATTATCTGAGTGAGCTGACCAGTGCCTTTGAAATGGAACATTGGACGCTGGAAGAGACGGTCTCGGAGGGCGACCGGGTGATTGGGTTGGGCACCACGGCCTGGACCTGCAAGGCCACAGGAAAGCGGGTGGAGACGCCTGTTGCCATTGTCTGCCGGTTCCGGGACGGGCGCATCTGTGAGCTGCACGAGTTCTACGATTCCGCTTCGGTGGCAGCGGCTACCTGCTGACGTTTTGCGAGGTTTGATCAGGCGGTGAGCTGGCTGCCGCTGGCGCCTGTTATGGCGGCGGTGACGATCCGGCCCTCTGGCTGCGGGGCGGCAAAAGCCACCTCGGTGAATTGCTCGGTGCGTCCCATATGCGGGTTTTCCATCAGGATGCGGTGGGTCTGGCCGATCTGATCAGCCAGGTGGCGGGCGACCTGGGCGTCGCCAGCCGCGCGCAGACGGGCGGCGCGTTCCTTGGTGACGTTTCCATTCACCTGGCTGGGGATCTTTGCGGCTGGGGTGCCGTCCCGCTTGGAATAGGGGAAGACGTGCAGCCAGGTCAGGTCGCAGTCGGTGACCAGCTTCAGCGAGTTCTCAAAATGTGCGTCGGTCTCGGTCGGGAAGCCGGCGATGATGTCGGCGCCAAACGTCATCTCCGGGCGCAGGCGGCGGGCTTCCTCGCAAAACGCGATGGCGTCGTCGCGCAGGTGGCGGCGGGCCATGCGTTTCAGGATCAGATCGTCGCCATGCTGCAATGACAGATGCAAATGCGGCATCAGCCGCGGTTCGGTGGCGATGGCCTGCATCAGGTTATCATCCGCTTCAATCGAATCGATCGAGGAGATGCGCAGGCGCGGCAAGTCCGGCACCAGTTTCAGGATGCGCATCACCAGATCGCCCAAACGCGGCTGCGCAGGCAGATCAGCGCCCCAGGAGGTGAGGTCCACGCCGGTCAGAACCACTTCGTTATAGCCCTTGTCCACCAGCCGCTTAATCTGGTCGATGACCACGCCTGCGGGGACGGAGCGGGAGTTGCCGCGGCCATAGGGGATGATGCAGAAGGTGCAGCGGTGGTCGCAGCCGTTCTGGACCTGCACATAGGCGCGGGAGCGGGTGCCGAAGCCGTCGATCAGATGGCCTGCGGTTTCAGTCACCGACATGATGTCGTCGACCTGCACCTTTTCTGTGGTGCCGATGAAGTCCGGGCCCTTGGCGATCTGCTGCCATGTCTCGGCCTGCATCTTCTCGGTGTTGCCGATGACGCGGGTGACTTCTTCCATCGCGGCAAAGGTTTCCGGCTCGGTCTGGGCGGCGCAGCCGGTCACGATGATGGGCGCCTCCGGGTGCTCCCGGCGCAGCTTGCGGATTTCCTGGCGTGCCTTGCGCACCGCCTCTGCAGTCACCGCGCAAGTATTGACGACCACAGCATTCTCAAGGCCCGCCTGCTGGCTCAATTCCTTCATCGCCTCGGTCTCATAGGCGTTGAGGCGGCAGCCAAGGGTGGTGAACTTGGGTGCGCTCATTTCAGTGTCTCCAGAAACTCGCGTGTGAAGCTGCCGTCGAACACATGCATGGTCGGGCCAGTCATCCAGACACCGTCCTCGGCCCAGTTGATCCATAGAGTGCCGCCATCGAGATCAACCTGCACCTTGCGCCCTGTCAGCCCGCGGCGGGCCGCAGCAACGGCTGTGGCGCAGGAAGAGGAGCCAGAGGCCAGTGTCACCCCCACACCGCGCTCCCACACGCGCATGCGGATGCGGTCGGGGCCAGTCACCTGGGCGACTTGCACATTGGTGCGCTGGGGGTACAGCGGGTGATGTTCGTAGCGGGGGCCGAATTCTTCCAGCGGAATGATCCCGGCATCCTCGACAAAGAATGTGCAATGCGGGTTGCCCATGCCGGTTGCGGTTGGGCCGCCTTCGATAGGCAGTTCCAGCGTGTCCGCGTCTTCGGCCAGCGGTATGTCCTGCCAATCAAGCTGCGGATGCCCCATATTGACCGACGTAAGGCCATCGCCGGCATCGCGTGCATAAAGGTCGCCGCGATCCGTAGTCAGATGCAGCCCGGGCTTGCCGCTTTCCAGAATCAGGTGGCGCGCCACGCAGCGTGTGGCATTGCCGCAGGCGCCTGAGGTGGAGCCGTCGGCATTGTAGAAGGTGAGATGCGCGTCTCCGGGACCATTCGAGATGACCGTCAGCTGATCAAATCCCACGCCGAACTGGCGGTGGGCGATTCCTTTGGCCATAGCCGGAGTAATGGCAATGTCCTGCCCGCGCGCGTCGACAACAACGAAGTCATTGCCCAGCCCGTGCATCTTCATGAAGGGGAGTGCGGTATCTGCTTGGGTGTTCATTCCGGGCATATAGACCTGCGCTGCAGATGAATCCAGTCTTCGGTGAGAAAAGTTGAAAAAAGGGGTTGACCCCCCGCCGCACTGGCCCTAGATACGCCGCCTATCGGGACAGCATGACACAGGCTGCCAGGCAGTTCCGAAGCGAAATAAGTGCTTGATCCTCTTGGAGAAAACGCTTAGACAGCAACGAAGAAGTGGGCCGTTAGCTCAGTTGGTAGAGCAACTGACTTTTAATCAGTAGGTCGTTGGTTCGAACCCAACACGGCTCACCACTTCTTTCACCAAAAAGACAAGCACCTGCCACCTTGGTAAGCGAAAGCTACGAAAGTGGCGCGGTTTTTGGTGCAAAAACAGTGCAAATCTCCCCGAAAACTCCCTGAACCGGATGACAACCAACATTGCCAACGGAGCGGTGGGGCTGGCGTCTGTTCAAAGGGGCCAAAGTGCTAAAAGTATTCGCTGGCAAGCTCAGATTCGCCGCAAGGGTTACGAGCAGTAGCCGGCTTACTTTACCGCAAAAGTGATGCTGAAGCTTGGGTCAGGCAGATCGAAGCGGAAATCAACGCTGGGGAGGTACTGGCAGGAGCGAAGGCGGTGTTTCGAACGCGACTGTGAATCGCTACTGGTCGGGGCTCCATCAAGCCCTCAAAGTTACTGTTCGGGAGTATGGGTGTTTGGAACAAAATCCCATGAAGCGGATCGAGAAACTGAAGGAGCCGCAAGGCAGGGTAAGATATCTGAACACAGCAGAGCGGGGGCATTTTTCGAGGCATGTGCCGGGAGTGAAAACCCGTTTTTAGAGACAATTATTCTGATCGCAATAACGACAGGTTTGGGCCGCCAGGAAATCCTTGGGCCGGATTGGAGCAGAGTAAAGATGGTGATGATCCACACTCATTGATTGCTGCGCAATCAACTGCCGGGCAGCGGATGCCCTTGGCCGTCATGTTAAAGCGGGTCAGGCGATCTTTGCAGACGATACGCCAAGGCTGTTTTGCCTGCATCTTTGATACAGGCAAAAGACGCGGGATACTTCTGGATCAGCCGCTTACCGATGACCGCTGTGCGTCTTCCCCCATGGAGATCAACAGCGGATCCTCCGCCTGCCGCGCTTTAAAACCCGCCTTTCCAATCACCCCTTTCCAACTGATTTGTGCCAGGGATTGGGCCACGGCGCCGCCCAGTGTGGTGCCGGGGCCGGTCACGATGAACAGGTCCGGCGCAAACTCATAAGCTGCATTCTGCACCGCGCGGGTGAAGTCATAGGTCTCCACCACCTGACGCCCAAGCGTGTAATCCCACAGCGCCTGTTTATCCGTGGCACCCGGCCACCAGATCTGCCCGCGGCCATCGATCAGCGGTACATCCGGCTGAGAGAACATCTCGGCACTCAGCCGCTTGCGCCCCTCTGCTGCCACCGGTGCTTGCAGCGCTGTATGGAACGCGGCATGGTTGGCCAGCCGCATGGGGAAGCGGTCGTCCAGCACTGGCACCGCCGCCTCAAACGCTGTCAACCCGGCCTCATTCCCGGCCAGCACCAGCATTCCGCCCAAGTCAATCGACAGCCCCAGATCATGCTCCTCGCGCGCATTGATCTCTGCCGCCAAGTCCAGCAGCTCGGTCTTGCGGCGCGGGTTATCCTGCCAATCCGGACCTGCAAAGGGATAGACCAGCTGGCCGCCGATCAGTTGCTGCTGCATCAGCGTGCCCATGGTGTTCACCACCTTGAACCCATCTGCCGCGCTTAGCGCTCCGGCTGCCGCCAGCGCGGTGTACCAGCCCATGGAATTGCCGGTAACCGCGACAATTTCAATGTCATCCGCCAGCGACTGCGCATCCGCCAGGGTTGAGGCATAGATCAATGGCGATGCAATATCCCCGCGGGAGTACTTTGACACCGAAAACCGGGTTGCCCCGTCCAACGCCGTGACTTCCTCCTGCCCGGCGTCCTTTCGCTGCGCATCAAATCCGGCGAACAGCGCCGCCTTGTCCGCATGGTGACGGTGCAGGTACCCCAGTTCCGCCTTGTTGTAAGTGCCCCGTCCCGGGCAGATCAGAACAGCCGTGCGAGTCATGACTTGCCTCCTGCCAGCTTCAAAGCAGCTGCAACAATACTCTCCTTCGACGGCAGCGTGGCACCATAGGCCGGTCCTGTGGCAATGAAACAATCACTGGCCGCCACCCGCGCCGTTGGGGCATCGCCTTGTTCCGCAAACAGTGCCATCAACGCCTCTGACAGACTGCCGGTGATGCGGCATTCATCGACGACCAGCACATGCCTGCAATCTTTTACCGCTTCCAACAGCGCCGCCTCCGGCAACGGTGCCAGCCAGCGCAGATCCACAATCCGCGCGTCCACTCCCTGGGCCGCCAGTTCCGCCTGCGCCTGGGCCGAAAGATACCTTCCATTGCCATAGGTCACGATGGCCAGATCGGTGCCTTCCCCATGCACACCCGCTTCGCCCAAAGCGATCCGCCGGTCCGGCGAGGGGTAAGTCCGCATCCAGCCGCCATCCTTCGCCTCATGCAGGTCCCGCATCGGATACAGCGCAATCGGTTCCACAAAAACCACCACCCGCTGCTCCTCGCGCGCCAGCCGCACCGCCTCGCGCATCATCATTGCAGCCTCAGCCCCATCTGAGGGACAGGCAATCACAATTCCAGGAATATCCCGCAGCACCGCCAGAGAGTTGTCATTGTGGAAGTGCCCGCCAAAACCCTTCTGATAGCCAAGGCCTGCAATCCGCAGCACCATCGGGTTGGTGAATTGCCCGTTTGAGAAGAAAGGCAAAGTCGCCGCTTCGCCGCGCAGCTGGTCCTCGGCATTGTGCAGATAGGCAAGGAACTGGATTTCCGGGATGGGCACAAACCCATTGTGCCCCATACCAATCGCCAGTCCCAGGATCGACTGCTCATCCAGCAGGGTGTCGATGACCCGGTCCGGTCCGAACCGCTGCTGCAATTTCTGAGACACGCCGTAGACACCGCCCTTGCGGCCTACATCCTCGCCCATCATGACGATCTCGCCATGCTCCAGCATCAAATCGGTCAGCGCCCAGTTGATCAGCCGCGACATCGGTTGCGGCTCCTCCATCGCCCGCATGTCGCTGCCGAACGCCGCCGTCCGCTCCTCTAAACGCGGGCCATTGGTGGGCGTACAGTTCCGCGTTGGCGGAATCAGGCTGGCAGCCACATCTTCTGCCGTCTTCAGATGCGGCCGTGTCACCGCCTCTGCCCGGATTCGCTCCACCCGCGCGCAAGTGTCCGTGTAAATCTTCAGCGCTTCCTTGGGCTGCAGCGCCCCGGCTTCATTCAGCAGCCGCACCGAATGAAGCAGCGGATCATTGGCTTCATCCGCCTCAACCTCGGTCTTGCTGAGGTAAGTGGTCGGAACATCCGCCCCGGCATGGCCGTACAGCCGCACGGTGCGCAGATGCAGGAAGGCCGGCTTCTTGCGGGTCCGCACATACTCTGCTGCCTCTTGCGCCACTGCAAAGGCGTTATAGATATCCAGCCCGTCTGCCTTGAAATACTTGATGCCCGGCCGCTGCGCCATCGAGGCCTCGATCCAGCCCTTCGGCGTTTTTACGGAAATGCCGATACCGTTGTCCTCGCAGACAAACAGCAAAGGTAGCGGCGTCGATTGCACCGAACTCCAGCCCGCGGTGTTGATTGCCCCTTGCGCGGTCGAATGGTTGGCCGAAGCATCCCCGAAAGAGCACATGACAATGGCGTCTTCCGGCAGCACCTGATGCTCTGGCTGGTGCCGCTTGGCTGCACCGACGGAGTAAGCCGCTCCCACTGCCTTGGGCAGATGCGAGGCAATGGTAGACGTTTGCGGCGGGATCATCAGTGTCTTGGAGCCCAGAACCTTGTGCCGGCCGCCTGAGGTTGGGTCTTCGCTGGAACAGGCAAAGGACAAAAGCATATCCCAGGCAATCCGTTGCCCCGGAACCTGATCCGCCCGGGCAATCTGAAACGCTGCATCACGGTAATGCAAGAAGGCCATGTCGGTCGGGCGCAGCGCCCGCGCCACCGCCGCCATCCCCTCATGCCCCGAGGATCCGATTGTGTAAAACCCCTCTCCCGCTTTTTGCATCGCCCGGCTGGTCAAGTCCAGCGCCCGGCTCAACACCTGTGCACGGAAGGTGCCAACTGCCTCTGATACGGCAAGCGGTCCTGCGGGCGCCGCACCTGCGGGGAAGTCTGCGGCCTTAACCCTGTCCAGGAAATTCTTATGCACGATCTGGGCGCGGTCCATGCGGCCTCCTTGGAGTAAGCTCTGGGTGCATTTATCCGCGAACGCGCCGCCAAAACCAATGAGATTGCCTACTGCTGTCATTCCAAGTTGGAATGCCTTGCCTGCGTAATCCGGTGTGATCCGGCCACCCATGTCCAATGACATCCGGCGACCTCTCAGGTGTGTTGCTGCGAGGCGATCAGCAGCCCGCTACCTTGCGGTTCTTTTGGGACCAGAGGGAGCGCGATGAAGAGGTTGCCCCCTCTCGGCAGCAAGCGCGTATGCGCCTGCCGGGCAGCGGATGCGCAAGATACGAGACGTACTGCGGCTTTCAGCCAGATTGGGCATACGTCCACCGGGAACTGCGGCGTAGCCGTATCTTCATACTGACGTGTTAACTTGATCATGTCCGCAACCAGACGGTTTTCGTCAACCCGACCAACCGGCTCTTGTCCCTGTGTGGATCGGAGCTGGCCCAGGACGCGGCAAACGCGACGCTCGGAAACTTTCATTTGGCTGCGCACAAGATCAATGCAAGTACGGCGGGGTGAGGGGCTTAGGGGCTCCGCCCATTCAGGGCTGAAACGTCACCAGACCGTTTCCGGCACGCTCTTCGCTCCCTTTGCGGCCTCGGACAGAATCAATTTGTCCATTTTCAGGTCCGATACCGCCCTGCGAAAGCGCTCGTCCTCCTTCTGAAGCCGCTTCAGTTCCTTAAGCTTCTCTGCGCCCATTCCACCGTACTTCTTCCAGCGGTAATAAGTTTGTTCAGTCAGGCCGATCTGTCTGATTGCATCAATCCGGGGCATGCCTTGCCCCATCAGGACTTCAACCTGCCGCAACTTCACGTCAATCTCTTCGGGCTTCGGTCTCCTTTGGCCATCTATGGTCCTCAGCTTTCCCAAAAATATGCGCGGACCACTTCATTGGGGGAGGCTCTGCATCAAACGCGCGACGCGCAAGCAGTATTCATCGGAAAAGAAGATCAGGATTGTGCTGGACGGCCGTGTGCAGGGCATTCAAACCATTCAAGCCGAAAGCGGGGTTTACAGGCTGTTGGATTGCGGCTCTGACTTGGCGAGGCAGCCTGAATCTGCCGAGGTATGAAGGATTCTATGATGGGTGAGATTCTGTTCAAATTGCAGGAAGCACCGGTGATTCCGGTTGCCGGAGAACCGTCTGGATACCCGGTCGGGCGGATTTTCTGCGTTGGGCGCAATTACGCGGCTCATGCTGCCGAAATGGGCAACGAAGTGGACCGCGAGGCGCCATTCTATTTCACCAAGACGGCGGTCAATGCGGTGCTGACGGGCGCGGCTGTGCCCTATCCGCCTGGAACTGAAAACTTCCACTATGAGATGGAGCTGTCTGTGGCGATTGGCGCGCCGGTGTTCCGAGCATCCGCCGAAGAGGCGAGGGCTGCTGTCTTTGGCTATGGATGTGCGCTGGATATGACCCGGCGCGATCTGCAGATCCGTGAGCGGCAGAAACAACGCCCCTGGGATCTGGGCAAGGATCTGGAGAACGGGACGGTGTTGGCACCGCTGACCCGGGCAGCAGATTGGGGCAACCCGTCTGGCCGGCGCATTTGGCTGGAGGTAAACGGGGAGATCCGGCAGGACGCCGCGCTGGAGGAAATGATCTGGTCCGTTGAGGAGATTATCTGCCATCTGTCCGGCTATTATCACTTGCGGCCCGGAGATGTGATTCTGACTGGAACGCCGGCCGGTGTTGGAGCCGTTCAGGCAGGCGACCGGATGCGCGGCGGGGTTGATGGGCTGCCACCGGTCGACTTGACGCTGGCTGCTGCGGAATGACGCAAGGCGCGCAAAGCCATGATTTTTGTTGCCATGCGGCCATCTTAATATGTATCAATTTTAATGTGAGTGCAGGGGGCTTTGTAACATATCGGCTGTGAAACTTGTCTGAGATCAGGAAGCGCAGGCAGATTTCATGAGTGGAAAATGCATGATCCGCTGTTGATAGTTACAAATGCACCTAATAGCAGGGGGGCAACTGGTTCGTAAAACGAACCCTGCGCGGGGTCTTGGTGGCGGAAACGGAAAGAATTCTGACATCTGCCGCAGTAATGTTGCGAGAGCGGCGGACCCCGCAAATGATTTGGTCTAAGGGAGGACAGACATGACTACTCGGAGAAAGCTATTGGGGGCAGCGGGGGCAGCGGCCTTGGCAATGTTCGGCGCAATGCCGGCATTTGCCCAGGAGGTGACCCTGAAACTGCACCAGTTCCTGCCGGCACAGGCAAACGTGCCGAAACTGATCCTGGATGTTTGGGCGGACAACGTCGAGGAATCCTCGGGCGGGCGCATCAAGGTTGATCGCTTCCCGTCGATGCAGCTGGGGGGTAAGCCGCCTGAGCTGATGGACCAGGCCATTGATGGCGTGGCGGATATTGTCTGGACCGTGGTAGGCTATACCCCGGGCCGCTACCCGTCGACCGAAGTGTTCGAGCTGCCGTTCATGATGACCAATGCGCGCGCCGTGTCGCACGCCTATTGGGAAATGTTCGACAAGCACATGAAGGACACCGAGTTCAAGGATGTCCACATTCTGGGCACCTGGGTGCATGGACCCGGCTTGATCCACACCGCCGATCCGGTGGAAACGCCTGAAGATCTGGAAGGTATGAAGATCCGCGGCGGTGGCAGGTCAGTCAACGCATTGCTGACTGAGCTGGGTGCAACCCCGGTGGGAATGCCAGTTCCGGCGATTCCGGAAGGTCTGTCCAAGGGCGTGATCGACGGCACCACCATTCCGTGGGAAGTGACGGCGGCGCTGAAGGTCCCGGAGCTGGTGGAGAACCACACTGAGTTCACTGGCAAGGCACTGTATACGCTGACCTTTGTTCTGGCGATGAACAAAGACAAGTATGAGAGCCTGCCGGATGACCTGAAGAAGGCGATCGACGATAACTCTGGCCTGGAATTCTCGGTTTTTGCTGGCGGCACCCAGGCGGATTCGGATGGTCCCTCGCGCGAGATGGCGCTGGATCTGGGCAACACTGTGATCACCCTGGACGAAGAACAAACTGCTGTTTGGCGTGAACGCTCGCAGCCGATCTACGATAAGTGGATCGCCGACATGGCCGAAAAAGGCCTCGACGGTACCGCGCTGATCGAAGAAGCCAGCGGGCTGATCGAGAAATACACGCCGCAGTATCAGTAAGGCGTTTTGATTGATAAAAGTGAAGGGCCGCACGGCATTTGCACTGCGGCCCTTTGCATACCGGAATAAGGCAACTGAACGATGCACAAGCTCATGATGCGGCTGGCCAAATCCATGGCCTACCTGGGCGGTGCGGTCCTCACTCTTCTGATCATTCTGACATGTGTTTCGATCGCTGGGCGTTTGCTCAACGGCGTCTTCCATGGCGATTTGATGGAGCGGATTGCGCCGGGGTTCTCAAAGTGGATGACCGGCTGGGTCGGGCCGGTCAACGGCGATTTTGAACTGGTCGAGGCCGGTGTGGCCTTTGCCATCTTCGCCTTTATGCCGCTGTGCCAGATCACCGCGGGACATGCCTCGGTTGATGTGGTGGCCAATACGTTTCCACGCGGAGTGAACCGGTTTTTGCGGATGGTGACCGAAATTGTCTTTGCCGCGGTGCTGATTCTTATCGCCTGGCGGCTGGGGGCTGGGCTTACGAGTAAATTCTCCAATGGCGAGACCTCCTTCCTGCTCGAGTTTCCGGTCTGGTGGGCCTACGGCATCAGCATGGTGGCGGCTGTCGTCGCCGCGATTGTGGGCCTCTATATGGGTGCAATCCGCACCATCGAATTTTTTACCGGCCGGATCCTGATTTGGGACGGCGTGGAGGGCGAACAGTGACGGCTCTTGAAATTGGCATCGCCTCCTTCCCGGTTCTGATGCTGCTGATCTTTCTGCGGGTTCCGATCGGGCTCTCGATGTTTCTAGTCGGCCTTGGCGGGCTGATCTGGGTCACGGACGGCACGCAAGTGGCGTTCGGGCGGCTGAAAAGCGAGACCTATTCGACCTTTTCCTCTTATTCGCTGACCATTGTGCCGATGTTCCTGCTGATGGGGCATTTCGCGACGCTCGGCGGCATGTCCACCGCGTTGTTCAAGGCAGCTGAAGGGTTCCTGGGCCACCGCAAAGGCGGGGTTGCGATGGCGGCCATCGGCGCCTGCGCAGGCTTTGGTGCGATCTGCGGTTCGTCCTTGGCCACCGCTGCCACCATGGGCCGTGTGGCACTGCCGGAGCTGAAGCAATACGGCTATGCCGGCGGATTTTCGACCGCGACGCTGGCGGCGGGCGGCACGCTGGGTATCCTGATCCCGCCTTCTGTTGTGCTGGTCATCTATGCGATCCTGACCGAGCAGAACATCGCCAAGCTGTTCCTATCCGCCTTCATTCCGGGCCTGCTGGCGGCTTTGGGTTATGTAATTGCAATCTCGGTCTATGTGCGGCTGTTCCCGGAAAGTGCAGGCACCCGCCCGCCAGTGCCGATGCGCGAGCGTTTTGCCGCGCTGATACATGTCTGGCCGGTGCTTCTGGTGTTCGGCCTGGTGGTGGGCGGTATCTACCTGGGCTGGTTCACTCCGACCGAGGGCGCAGCCGTGGGCGCATTTGGCACCGGCTTTATCGCCTGGACCAATGGCGGGCTGAACCGCGAAACGCTGGCTGACAGTTTCCTGGTGACCGCACGGTCCACCGCGATGATCTTCTTCATCGTGCTGGGTGCTGGTTTTTACAATGGTTTCCTGGCACTCACAAAAGTACCGCAGGAACTGGCGGATTATGTTGTGAGCCAGGGTCTTAGCCCTTGGATGGTGCTGGCACTGATCCTGGGATTCTACTTGGTCTTCGGCTGCCTGATGGATTCGCTGTCGATGATCCTGCTGACAATCCCGATCTTCTTTCCAGTAATCTCGGCGATGGATTTCGGTCTGCTGTCGTTGCCAGCGATGCAGGCGGATGCAGCGATGGAGGTGCTGAAGGCTGGAGTGCCTGAGGGGATGGGGGCCGAGATGCTCGCCTCGATCAAGGACGCCATTGCGGCCGGAGCGGAGCTGACCCGCGAGCAGATGAAAGAGCTGGGCATCCGGGTGACCGAAGGCCGGGTGAACCGGATCGAGGCGGAATATGTCGCCATCTGGTTCGGGATCCTGGTACTGATCGTGGTCGAGGTTGGCCTGATCACCCCGCCAGTGGGCATGAACCTGTTCATCATCAGCGCAATGGACCGTAAGACCAAGATGATCGACACTTACAAGGCGGTGATGTTCTTTGTTGCCTCTGATCTTATCCGGGTGGTCATCCTGGTTGCCTTCCCGATCATCACGCTGCTGCCGCTGATGCTGATGCAATGACGGGGCTAGTGTGATGGCGCAGAACAGTACAGGGCAGCAGTCGAGTTTCGAGCATGAAATCCGCGTGGGCTGGGGCGATTGCGACCCGGCCCGGATTGCCTATACCGGGCGGCTGCCAGTTTTCGCGCTGGAGGCGATTGACGCCTGGTGGGAGCATCACCTGGGCGGCGATGGCTGGTATCAGATGGAGCTGGACCGCGGCACCGGTACGCCGTTCGTGCATATGAGCATCGATTTCCGGTCGCCGGTCACCCCGCGGCACCGGTTGAAATGCGAGGTCTGGCCTTCGGCACTGGGTGGAAAGTCGGTGACTTTCCGGGTGAAAGCGCGGCAGGATGGGGTGCTGTGCTTTGAAGGCAAGTTTGTTTGCGTTTTCATTGCTCCGGAGAGCTTTACTGCAATACCCGCGCCGGAGGATTACCGCCAAGTAATCGAGGCCCAGCTACGGCCCGAGTAATTCCTCAGCGCAACCAGCCGTCAGCGAAACTCACTCTGCTGAGGCCGGCAAAGCGCGCAACCCGGTCCAGTTCTGCCTCCAGCCGCTTTGTGCGGGGCAGCGACCATTTCACATCCCGTTCAGGCCATACGGCGGTGACGCGCAAGACGCCCGCGTCCCGGTCCGCCTTCATATCGATGCGGCCGACCAGGCGTGTGCCCTCCAGCAGCGGAAAGACGTAATAGCCGTACTGGCGCTTGGGTGCGGGGGTGAAGACCTCAATCCGGTAATGGAAACCGAACAGCCGTTCCGCCCGCTTGCGGTCGCGCAGGGCTGGGTCAAAGGGGCTGAGCACCCGCATCCGGCCTGGTGCCGGACCCAATTCCGCAGTGGTCTCCACGGTGCCCGGACGGGCGAACACTTTGCGCAGCTTGCCGTCAGCCTGCTGGATCTCGATCTCTTCCAGCTCTCCTTGGCGCAGCTGTTCGGCGCACCATAGCTTGGCTTCCGCCGGAGAAGCCGTGTCCCAGAACGCTGCGAGCTCGCCGGAAGTGGCAAAGCCCAGCCGGTCCATCGCAGCGGAGCAAAGCCAGCTGACTGTGGCCTCCTCATCGCAGGGCTGGGCGCCTGGGCAGAGATGCTCCTCAATCACTCTCTCGGTCAGGTCATAGCGTTTCTGAAAACCTTCGCGCCCCACCACAGTCAGCGCGCCGGAACGCCAGAGATATTCCAACGCGGTTTTGGACGGATGCCAGTCCCACCAGCCGCCGGAACCCTTCTTTTCATCCTTGCCAAGGTCAGAAGAACTGACTGGGCCGTGATCCCGCACATGGTTCAGGACGGTTTCGAACTGCGCCTCAAACCCGTCGCGCTGCCAGTTGCGCCAGCGATTGCGCAGCAACTCGGTGTCACGCTGAAACCTCAGATGCCAATGGGGGTAGAACCCCATCGGGATCATCGCGGCGTCATGGGTCCAATGTTCAAACAGCCCGCGGTCCCGCTCGTAGAGCTGCTTCAGATGTTTGGCCCGATAACCCGGGCGGCGTGAATAGAGGATCACGTCATGGGCGCGCGCCACCGTGTTGATGCTGTCGAGCTGCACAAACCCCAAACGCTGGATCAGCGCCAGCAAGTCCGCACCCTTGGCAGGGCCAGCAGGCTGCTCCAGCAAGGCATGGCGGTCCAGGAACAGCCGCCGCGCGCTTTGATTGTCCAGCCGTTGCAGCGCCATCAGCGCCGTTTCAGCGTGTCGCCATAGGAAATGGTCGGGGTCAGCGTGACATGCTTATCGATCTCTGTGTCCGGATCGTCCAGCTGTGCCGCAATGATCTCAGCCGCTTTGCGTCCGATGTCCAGGCGGCAGGCGTCCATAGTGGCCAGCTTGCGGGGCAGCCCCTGCAGCAGCTCCACCCCGTTGAAACCAGCCAGGCCAATCTGGCCCGGCACATCAATGCCCTGATCGAGCAAATACAGCAACCCGCCCGCGCCGATCATATCATTGGAGAAATAGAGAAAATCCAATTCCGGTGAGCGCTCCAGCATGGCTTCAGTCATCTCGCGCCCCTTGGCCAGCGCCGAACCGCCTGAGTAAAACTCGCGGTCTTCGATCTCCACGCCTTCCTTGGCCAGCGCCTCGGTGAAACCTTCGAACCGCTTTCGCGCCCGGTGATCAAGCGGCATCTTGGTGCCCATGAAGCCAATATGCCGGTATCCGGCCTTAAGGATCGCCTTGGCCATTTCGCGGCCCGCGCGACGGTGGGAAATGCCGACCATCGCATCCACCGGCTTGCCGTCGGTATCCATGATCTCCACCACCGGGATACCGGCGCTGTTCAGCATGGCGCGGGCGGCCTCGGTATGTTCCAATCCTGCAATTATCACACCGGAGGGGCGCCAAGAGAGCATTTCATAAAGCACCTTTTCCTCTTTCTCGGGCTGATAGTCGGTGACGCCGACCACCGGCTGCAGCTCGGTATTCTCCAGCACCTTGTTGACGCCGGTCAGCACCTCGGGGAACACCATGTTCGACAACGAGGGGATGATCACCGCCACCAGGTTCACCCGGTTCGAAGCCAGCGCGCCGGCGATCTTGTTGGGCACGTAGCCCAGTTCTTTGGCGGCACTCAGCACCTTGGTGCGGGTCTTTTCCGACACATCGCCGCGATTGCGCAGTACGCGGCTTACGGTCATTTCGGATACACCGGTTGCTTCGGATACATCGCGGAGGGTGAGAGGGCGCTTGCTGTCCGTGGTCACGTTCCTGAGCCTCTTTTTATTGCTGTGTGCAACGTTAGCGCAGACATCGGTTGCTGCACAATGGAAACTGCGCGCGGCAAACAGGCAATCGGCCCCGCCCATCCCATTGTGAGCAAGTGTTGCAACTGACCCCGGCAGAGGCTTCTAGCTGACGCACCCTATGGTCTCTATATTGGCGCGCAGCACTAATACGAAACAGCCTCGGCCAAAGCGATCCATCGGCTCAAGCGCACTGCACGAGCGTTCTTGGCCCATTGCGGTCTGACGTCGCGCTCACGGCACAAACACGGCGCAGGCACGCAAGGCGGGAAACCGCCTCTGATGTTGCAGCACCGCAACCGCAAAAAACCGGCAAGAGCAGAATTTCAACACTTCGCTCGATCTCTGTCACCGCCCAATTCGGGTTCATCGCTCATAGGGTTTGGCAAAATGTCGACCCGTGTTGCTCTCAAAGTCGCAGGGTTGGCGACATAGATCACGACATAACGCTGACCGGCTTTAGGCCTGGCTGCCTCCCGTGCGGCGCGAACCTCGGACACTCCCATCTCGAACTGGCACCGATCGCCTTGGCTGGGTATGACCTCGATTAGCCAGGTCCGCCGATCATGCTTCAGCTCGAAATCGTAACCTAGGTCTTCGGACCAAGCCTTGCCGTTTTGCAGCGCGCCGAAGCGCCGAATTGCTTCCCGTTTCAGGTCGATGGGCCAGGTATTCTTGCCTGAAGGAGATGTTTCAATGGTGAACCTCCATACCTTATGTTTCGGCATGTTCCCCTCCTGCTGTGGATTGGAGGCTTACATATCACAGGGTAGTTGAGCGCGTTTGGATGCCATCGAGGGGGGCAGATGCATCGCTTACCATTGTGATCGCAGGAGGGATTTGTTATCGCATAAACAAGCGCGGCCCCGTGGCTCAACTGGATAGAGCAGCCCCCTCCTAAGGGGCAGGTTGCAGGTTCGAATCCTGCCGGGGTCGCCAAGAAAATCAATTGCCAATGAGGCATAAGAATGCACGGAAGCCGGATTTTATGCACACCGGCTGTCAATGGCTTTGTTGCACAAATCAGGCGAAGGACGCTCTTCCCCTTATACCCCATACGGACTCAGCCTACAGGCTCAGTGACGGGTATGCCAAGAGCCGTGTAGCGGTTGAGGATGGCGATGCGGACGTGGATTTCTGCAACCTGCCGATCAAAGTCCCTCGCCACCAGCGATTGGCCAAGTAGTTTCATGCAATGCATCTTCGTTTCGACGCGGCTTTGGCGGTGGTATCCGCTCCAACGTCGCCACAAGGTGCGGCCCAGATATGGCTGCGCACTGACCGCTTCGTTTCGGGCAATCGCTCCGGCGTTCGCCGGGTTCCAGGGCTTGGCATTCTTGCGCGGAGGGATCACGGCATTGGCACCTCTGGCGGCAATCGCCTCGTGGCATTTACGCGTGTCATATGCCCCATCAGCTGTGACGCTGCCGATGTCCTGGTCGGGCGGGATTTGGTTCAGAAGTTCTGGCAGCATGGGAGCATCTCCGACGTTGCTGCTGGTGACCTCGACCATCCGAACCTCCAGTGTTTCTTCGTCAATTCCAATATGTATTTTTCGCCAGATGCGGCGTTTGGGGCCGCCATGCTTGCGCGTTTGTCGGGAAAACAGTCCCCCGGACTGTTTTCTGATCCTCCGCACTCCACTCGCCTTCACCTTCGGCCTTGATACCTGTGCTGTCGATAAGGAGGTGCAATGGACCTTTGGAGCCTCGATATGACAGGCCCACATTCAGTGTTCTCTGGCGGCGGCATAAGGTGCTGAAGCCCGGCGCGGTCCAGTCCAGGCCGACCAATCGCAACAGGCTCTGGACGAACCCAGTTGTCTGCCGAAGCGGCATGCCAAGCAGGATCTTCAACGTCAGACACGTCTGAATGGCGGCATCACTGAATTGCTGTTGCCGACCTCGCTTGCCGTTTGGCGGCGGCGTCCAAACCATCTCCGGATCAAACCAAATTGACAACGATCCGCGCTGCTTCAAGCTGTCATTGTAAGACGACCAATTCTTGCTCTTGTACTTCTTAGGGTCAGGACCCATTGATTTCCGGTGGGTGGTGTGATTCACGGTTCGAAAAATGAGCGGTGATATGTCTGATCTTTTCTGGCAGACGGACGCGCAGATGGCCCGTCTTGAGCCTTATTTTCCGAAGTCCCACGGTAAGCCGCGTGTTGATGACCGGCGTGTTCTGAGCGGAATTATCTTCATCAATCGCAATGGCTTGCGCTGGCGTGATGCTCCCAAAGATTACGGCCCGCACAAGACTTTGTACAACCGTTGGAAGCGGTGGAGCGACAAAGGCATCTTTGCCCAGATGATGGCCGGTCTGGCTGCTGATCACGGTGAGGAAAAGACCGTGATGATCCCCTCTCGGGACATCACCTCGTGATGCCCTGCCGGGCAATGGACGCAACTTACCTGAAAGCACACCGTACGGCCTCCAGTCTTGGGGTTAAAAAGGGGGGCGTGGGCGCCTGATCGGGCGCACTAAG
Source organism: Leisingera sp. M658 (assembly GCF_025144145.1). Taxonomy (NCBI): domain Bacteria; kingdom Pseudomonadati; phylum Pseudomonadota; class Alphaproteobacteria; order Rhodobacterales; family Roseobacteraceae; genus Leisingera; species Leisingera sp. M658. Next base: position 4,027,524 of record NZ_CP083546.1, on the reverse strand, counting down.
GGCGGCATGAACACTAAGCTGCACGCAATCTGTGACAGCCAGGGGCGTCCACTGAACCTGTTCGTGACCGCCGGACAGGTCAGTGATTACACCGGTGCAAAGGCGCTGCTAAGTGGCCTGCCTGACGTCCAATGGCTTCTCGGAGATCGCGGGTATGATGCCGATTGGTTTAGAGAAGCGTTGAAAGACAAAGGGATACGCGCCTGCATCCCCGGTCGAAAGCAGCGCAAGAAAGCCATCAGATACGACAAGCGCCGGTACAAGCGGCGCAACCGCATTGAGATTATGTTCGGCAGGCTGAAGGACTGGCGGCGGGTTGCAACACGATACGACAGATGCCCAAAAGTCTTCCTGTCAGCAATCGCGCTTGCAGCCCTCGTTATCTACTGGCTTTGAAACTCAATGAGGCCAGAGCCTAGGAAAGGCTTCCCCGGGAAGCGCGATGATGAAGCGCTCAGCCTCTCGACCCTTGCTCTGGATGAAAGTTCACTGGCAGGTCAATTGCTCACCAGCTTGATCGCGAACTGCAAAATGTGCGTCGTCGATCCGGTCTACTGCCTTTCCGGCACGTTGCGCGCGTTGCTCGACGGTCATCCCAGAAGCCGTATCGATGACCTCGTGCCTTGGAATTTCTGGCCCGCGTCAAGCCGCGCAGCGTAGGGGAGCGCCGAGGCGCTTACGGTTCAATCTTGGCCGGGACAGCAAAACAGGTGACTGGCTGGGACACGTTATGAAGGGTGACCGCACCCAGCGAAACGCCTTGTGATGGATCGCTCAGAATGTCCTGGCTGACAATGACCGGATGGTTGACCGTCTTGCCGTAGTCGCCCAGCCGGGCGGCGATATTGGCGGCCTGGCCGATCACCGTGAAGTCCAGCCTTTCACGCGAGCCGACGTTGCCGTAAGTCACGCGCCCGTAGGCGATGCCGATGGCGGCTTCGCAGCGGTGGCCGTCTTCTTCCTGGGCGATTTCCTCCAACCGGGCCACGATGGTGCGGGCGCTGTTCAGGGCCTGCCTGCGGGCCCTTTCAGGATCGCTGCCGGCCGGGAACACCGCCAGCACAGCATCGCCGATGAATTTCAGCACTTCGCCGCCGTGCTCATGCACGATGGTCGAGGCAGTCTCGAAGAACTGGTTCAGAAGCGCGATATAGTCCTGGCGGCCCAGCTGTTCCTCCAGCCGGGTGGAGCCGCGCAGGTCGCAGAACATGATGGCGGCGTCGATTTCATCTCCGTCGCCGCGGCGGATCTCGCCACCCAGTACCCGGGCGCCGGTGCGCTTGCCAACATAGGTTTCCAGCAGCGACTGCGCGTTTTCGCGCTGCATGAAGATTTCATAGTAGCGGGCAATCACATCGGAGCATTCGAAGATCAGCCCCAGGTTAGCCGTGGAAAAGCCGTTCGGGTGATCACTGGTGAGGGTCAGCACATTGATGCGCCCGTCGGAAAAGCGCAACGGCATGGCGACATAGTCGGTGGCCCCCTCCTTGCGCAGGTCTTCAAGGATCGGAAACGCATCTGCGGACCGGCAACAGCCGAGCCGGTGGCGCACACCGCCCATGCCGTTGGAGACGTGGCGCAGCGGGCTGTTCTGATAGGCTGGGTGGTCGTGGATTTCGTAAGACGGCGCGTAGGTGGTGACCTCGCCGGTTTTCTTTTGCCAGATGTAGTTCTTGCCCGCGATCAGCGGGTGCAGCGACCATGCCATGACGGACATGCGGGACAAATAGATGCCTTGCTCGACGAATTTTTCTGCCAGAGCGGCCGTCAGGTCTTCGGGGGTCGGAACCAGGGCGGCGTCCCGCAGCAGCCAGTCGATCACCGGGCCGGAGATATTGCCGTAGTCCGGCATTTCCACGCTGTTGCTGCCCAGGTCGAATTCGGCCTCTGCGCCAGGCATAAAGCCAATATGGCCGGATATGGCCGCTGCCTCCGGCATTGCCTCGTCGTAAGACCAGACAGCGTTCTGTATGCCGCCGCCAGTTAACAGCATGTCGCGGTAACTGGCCGTGCCTTTGAAGGGGCAGAAGGTTTGCAAGGGGGTGTTAGGCGATAGCTGTGCTGTCACGTCTTCCGAGGGAAAATAGATCGCTGGGGGAAGCCGGGTTTCATACATCACCTTGGCGCGGGAGCTTTGCGCCAGAACGGTGCCATTGCGCCGGGCCGTGACCAAGCCTTGAAGCGGCTCGATAACAATGCCGTAGCCCCGATGCGGTGCGTGTACCTGTGCATCCATCCCTGAGGTCCTTGTCCGTTGCGCCGGAAATGTGCTGAAAACCAGGACCGGCCGGCGTGGGCCGGTTCTGGACTATGTGGGGTCTGGGGGCGGAAAATCCAGAGTTGAACACATGATGTTGAGCAAAGCGGAGCCAGACAGGTCAGACCATACGGATCACGTCTCTGCTGATGGCCAGCACATAACCGCGCTTGGCGATGTTTTTGACAAGCAGTTCACTCACCATCTGGTTGCCCAGCGTGTCCCGCAGGCGTTTTATCCGGGTGGCGCCGGCGGCTTCCTCGCAGTCGGCGGAGATGCGGCCGGAAATCACTGCTTCGATTTCGGCGCCTGACAGCACGTCATCGTCGAGCCGGGCCTCCGCCAGAACCGCCAGAGTTTCCATCGCTGCGGGCGTCAGTTTGAACCCCATGTTGTTCAGGTAGACAGTGTTTTCATCGCGGCTGATCAGAAGTTCATTCACCTGGATGCCGGAGCGTTCGATCTGCGCCATGCGGCGGTTGAGCATCACCAGCATGCCAAGCACCGTCAATGCAGCCACCATCATCGCAGTGGCAAACAGCAGCAGGACAAAAATCACCATCCGGTAACTGGTCAGCGTGTCGGCAAAGGCAGTGCCGGACTGGGCCAGGATTTCCAGCAGCTTGATCTCGGCCTGGGTTGTCAGATCGTTTTCGACAAACAGCTGCTCAACCCGCGCGTTAAAGGCATTGGCATCGGGCAGGGTCAGCAAGAGAACCGTGCCGGCAATCACCAGAAGCGCAACAATCGCTGCAATGCCGAGCGCGATCACCCTGCTGCCAGCCGCGCGGGCCTCAGAAACGGAGATAGTAGGATCCGGCATTGGCCTTCCTTTGTTGCAGGCCTTCGGGGCCGAAGACGGACAGGACATTCAAAAGCTTCCAGCCGCCGGGTGCAATACGGGCCTGGACCTCGCGCCGGGCGGATTTTTTCTTGCAGGCGCCGGAGAGCTGGATCACGCCGTAGTGCAGGCGCAGCGGATTGTCTTGCTTGGCCTTGTAGTCGGCATAGCAATCTGCCGCCTGGGCTGGCAGCGATAGCGCCAGAAGGGCAGCCGCAAGTGCGGGGATCAGGAGGTTCTGTTTCATATGGGCATCCTGCGGCGGCGGGCCTTGAAATTCAATAACCGCAGGGGGTTGAGACTGCTGATATCCAATAACAAGCGGCCGATATTGCCTGTCTGAAGGGGGTGGGGCCAGGTTGGAGACATCCAAGCGCACAGGCTGCGCATCCGACAATCAAAAGAAAGGTCCCGAAATGGCCCAGACATATGGTTCCAAGCCGCACCGCAAATTCATTGCCATGATCGTGGCAGCTTCTATTGCCATTACCGGTTTCTCGGCAGCGCCTGCCCGCGCAGACGAGGATGTCGCCAAATTTATTGCCGGCATGGCCCTGCTTGGGATTCTTGGTGCGGCCATTAATGATGCCAGGAAAGACGACGATCACGCAGTAACCCGGACTTACAACCCGCCGCGTGGCCATGGGCATGGCGGCCACAGGCATAACTCGCACAACCGCCATGGCGGGCATGTGAAACCGCTGCCGCCGCGGGTGCACCGTTATGACTTGCCGGCACAGTGTGTCCGCTATTTTCCGCGCTACAGCCGCAACTATCCGCTGGCCGGCAAAGGCTGTCTCGACCGCAATTACGGGTACACGCAGAAATTGCCGCGGGCTTGCAAGGTGACCTTCTGGAACGGCAAACGCAACCGCACCGGCTACAAACCCCGCTGTCTGAAGCAGCATGGCTTCCGGATGGTCAACCGCTAACGATATTCCGCTTTCGGGCAGCAGCAACTTGGGGGGCTTCGGCCCCCTCTTTTTTGTGCGGGTTGAAATTCCGGCTCGAATTGGCTTTCTCACTGGCATGACAAAACCTGATTACAGCCTGGAAGATGCCGCCCTTGTCAAAGGGTACCTGAGAATAGCCGGAGTGGACGAGGTGGGCCGCGGCCCGCTGGCCGGGCCGGTCACTGCCGCAGCGGTGGTGCTGGACATCTCTGCTATTCCCGAGGGGCTCAACGATTCCAAGAAACTGAGCTTGAAAAAACGCGAAGCGCTGGAAGGAAAAATTCTGGCCGCTGGTCAGGTGTCCGTTGCCCACGCCTCAGTCGAAGAGATTGATTCCCTGAATATTTTACGTGCCTCGCATCTGGCGATGGAGCGCGCGGTAGCAGCCCTGGATCCGGCACCGGACTATCTGCTGATAGATGGCAACCTGATACCCAAAGGATTGGCTTTGACGTCGGAAGCTGTGGTCAAAGGAGATGCCAAATCAGTCTCCATCGCGGCGGCGTCGATTATTGCCAAACTGGTGCGTGACAGGGTCATGGTGGATTTGGCGCAACAGTTTCCTGGATATGGCTGGGAGAAAAACGCAGGCTACCCCTCGAAACAGCACCGCGAGGCGCTAGTTGAATTAGGTGTGACCCCACATCATCGGCGGTCATTCAAACCCGTACACAACATCTTGTATCAAGAGTGAACCGTAGGGTGTTGTTCTAATAAACAAATTGACCTCGAATCCGCGATGACTCATCCTGTGGACAACCTAATGAGCGCAAAAATGCGCCGCGGGTATGAGGCAGAGCAATGAACAAAACTATGACAAAGGGCGCGGCAGCGCTCCCTTTAAACACGATTATGGGCGGCGATTGCATCGAGGCGATGAACAGTCTTCCGGCCAACTCGGTCGATCTGATCTTTGCGGATCCGCCGTATAACCTGCAGCTGAAAGGCCAGCTGCACCGTCCCGACAATTCCAAAGTCGATGCCGTGGATGATCACTGGGACCAGTTTTCCAGTTTTGCGGTCTATGACCAGTTCACCCGCGAGTGGCTCAAGGCGGCGCGCCGGGTGCTGAAGCCGAACGGGTCTATCTGGGTGATCGGTTCCTACCACAATATTTTCCGTGTCGGATCGGCGCTGCAGGACGCAGGCTATTGGGTGCTGAACGATGTGGTCTGGCGCAAGTCGAACCCGATGCCGAACTTCCGCGGCAAGCGGTTCACCAACGCGCATGAGACCATGATCTGGGCGTCCAAGTCGGAAGGCGCGAAATACACCTTCAACTACGAAGCGCTGAAGGCGCTGAACGAGGGCATTCAGATGCGCAGCGACTGGGTGCTGCCGATTTGCACCGGACATGAGCGGCTGAAAGACGAAAACGGCGACAAGGCGCATCCGACGCAAAAGCCGGAATCGCTGTTGCACCGGATCCTGGTCGGCTCGACAAACCCGGGCGATGTGGTGCTGGATCCGTTCTTTGGCACTGGCACTACCGGCGCTGTGGCCAAGATGCTCGGGCGCGAGTTCATCGGCATCGAACGCGAGGAAGCCTATCGCAAGGTGGCGGAGAAACGCATCAAGGCTGTGCGCAAGTTCGACCGCGAGGCCCTGGAAGTGTCCGCCAGCAAACGCGCAGCACCGCGGGTGCCCTTTGGCCAGCTGGTGGAGCGCGGCATGCTGCGCCCGGGCGAGGAGCTGTATTCGATGAACCGCCGCCACAAGGCCAAAGTGCGCGCCGATGGCACTTTGATTGGCGACAACATCAAAGGTTCGATTCATCAGGTGGGCGCTCATCTGGAAAACGCGCCGTCCTGCAACGGCTGGACCTACTGGTGTTTCAAGCGCGAGGGCAAGACAGTGCCGATCGACGTGCTGCGCCAGCAGATCCGGGCTGAGATGCAGAACTGAGGCCCGGGGCTTTTGTGAACGTGAAAACCTATTGCAGGCGCCTGTGCATAATGCGCAGGCGCACACCTTGCCCCGCCTGCATCAGGCGGGGTTTTTTAGTTTCTGCGCTGTGATGCGCTATTCCCTGATCAGAACAGCGCAACTATCTGCAATACTGACGCTGCGGCAGCCAGCGGGAAGAGGGGAAAGCCCATGACCGATACCGCACTTATCTCCGGAACCGGAGCTGTCCAGGAACCTGGAACCGGCGGCCGGAAAATCTCAACTGCGGAAAACAGATTTGCCGAAGCGGCCCTGGATGCGCATAAACAGCGGGGGCTGCAGCTGGCAGTACGGGCCCGCTGGATCGCACTGCCCATTATCGCAGTCTTCATCATCTTCCTGAACCCGGCCTGGGAGATCCTCTACTATCATGGGATCCTTGCGCTTTTGTGCCTCAACGGCTGGTTCATCAGCCGGGTGGGAAAAGTGGGCAGGTCACGGCTGGAGCTGTTTCTGATCTTCCTTGATCTTCTCATCATGACCATCGGTCTGGTCATGCCCAACCCGTTTGACGCCCGCGAAATACCGGTGGCTATGCAGTACCGGTTTGATAACTTTCAGTATTTCTTTGTCATCTTGGCCGCAGGCACCATGGCTTATTCCTGGCGCACAGTGATTGCGATCGGCACATGGACGGCGACGATGTGGCTCAGCGCGCTGGCGCTGGCCTGGTGGTTTGCCACTCCGGTTCCCGGACTTTCGGAAGCTGTGGCCGCGACGCTTGGCTTTGCCCCGGAGCTGGCGGAGTTTTTTGACCCAAACAGTTTTGTGATCCAGCTGCGGGTGCAGGAGGCCGTGGTCTTTGTGCTGGTGGCGGTGACGCTGGGCTTTTCGGTGCGCCGGTTCAACGCGCTGCTGAGGAGCAACGCCAGCCTGGAGCGGGAGCGGGCCAATCTGTCGCGCTATTTCTCGCCCAATGTGGTGGATCAGCTGTCGCAGAACGACGAGCCGCTGAAACAGGTGCGCAGCGAAAATGTGGCGGTGCTGTTCATCGATATCGTTGGCTTTACCAGACTGTCTTCGGGGATGGACCCGCGAATGGTGATTGACCTCTTGCGGGAATTCCACGGCCGGATGGAGGGGGAGGTGTTCCGCCATCACGGGACGCTGGACAAATACTTAGGCGACGGCCTGATGGCGACATTTGGAACGCCGGTTGCCGGCCGGCAGGATGCCACCAATGCCCTGGCCTGTGCCCATTCCATGCGCGGGTCGCTGATCGCATGGAACAGGGAGCGCGCCCGTCAGGGTAAGGCGGAAATCCGCGCCGGGATCGGAATTCACTATGGCGAAGCACTGCTGGGCGATATCGGCTCCAACCGGCTGGAGTTTGCGGTGCTGGGCATGACAGTGAACATCGCCGCCCGGCTGGAGAACCTGACCCGCAAGCTGCAGGCCGGGATTGTGATCAGCGAAACGCTGGCCGCGCAGGTGAGGGCGGAGCAGGCCGGCCTGGACCTGCTGGACGGCAACGCCCGGCATCCGGATCAAGAGGTGCGCGGGCTGGATCAGCCGATGACGGTTCTAGCCTGGACGTAAGGCTATCGGGGCACAGGATTCTGCGCTTTGTTGTAGGCGTGCCAATCGGTGATCTCGGGGTAATACGTCTGCCGCCAGCGCCGCACCCGCGGGTTCATTACCCGGCGCCACAAGGGCGGGATCATCGCAGCGACGGTCATCACCGGGTAGCCATAAGGCAGCTGCGGCGCGTCGGCTTCAGTATAGTTCTGCAACAGCGGAAAGCGGCGGTTTGGTTTGTAGTGATGATCCGAATGGCGTTGCAGGTTGATCAGCAGCCAGTTCGACGCCTTATGCGCCGCATTCCACGAGTGGCGTGGCTGCACGGGTTCGTATTTGCCATCGCCCAAGTGTTTGCGGGTCAGCCCGTAATGCTCGACATAGTTGACCACCTCCAGCTGCCAGATGGCGACCCCGGCCTGCACCAGAAACAAGAGCACCCCGGTCAGCCCGCCCAGCAGCATCGCCAGCAGCAGCATCGCGGCCTGCAGCGCCCAATAGCGGAAGAACGGGTTCGAACGGTCGGTCCAGTTGCGGTTCTTCTTCGCCAGCTTCTCCCGTTCAGCGCGGAATGCGGAATGCCAGCATTGCCGCAACACACGCGGGTAGAACCGGTGGAACCCCTCGTTATAGCGGGCTGTCACCGGGTCGCGCGGAGTGCCGACATAGCGGTGATGCACCAGCAGGTGCTCTGACCGGAAATGCGAGTACATCACCATAGCCAGCAGGATATCCCCCAGCCAGCGCTCAACCCGGCTGGACTGGTGCATCAGCTCGTGACTGTAGGTGATACCCACGGCGCCGGTCACGACGCCGACCCCAAAGAAAACAGCGAACTTGCCGAATGCACTCAGATGATCGGCACCGCTGACGTACCAGATCAATCCGAACAGCGTGACGAATTGCAGGGGCACCCAAGCAGCGGTCAGCGCCTTGTAGCAAGTGAGGTCTCTGTCCGGCGTTTCCGGGTCGGCGTTCTCCAGGTTAAGCCCGAATGCCCCGTCCAGCATCGCAAACAGATGCCAGGTTACCAGCGGCGGCAGGATCAGTGTCCAACCGCCGCAAAGAGCGGCGACCCAAACCAGCGGCAACAGCAAAAAGGACATCCAGAACGGCAGGGCGCTTTGCCAGCGGGCAAGGGTTTCGGGGGCGATCATGCCTGTGTCTCCCAAATCAATCAGCGCGCGTTTGCGCTGACACTATGCCCTAACATCTGAAAACCCAAGAGCGGCGCCGGCTTCTTTAGAGGCCTTGATAAAGATCGAAAGCCTTGCGCATTACTGTGGGCAGGCTGGAGGGGCGGAAGTCGTGGTGTGGTATCAGTTCCTGCGCTGTATTCTGGTTATAACCTGCTGGCAATTCGGCCGTCATCACCCGAAGGATCAGATGGAAATGAGTGAAAGTGTGGCGCACTTCCCCATCCTGCTCTTGCCAATCCGCTTCAAAAGGCGGGTTCGGACCCGGGGCGTTACTCCACTCCGAACCGGGCCAGCCAAGCATGCCGCCCAGCAGCCCCTTGTCTGGCCGCCGTTCCAGCAGCCATGTGCCGTCGGCGGATTTCGCCAGGTAAACGATACCGCTCCGGGTGGGTTTTGGTTTTTTCGGCACCTTTTTCGGCAGCTCAGCCGCAGTGCCCGCAGCCCGCGCAGCACAGGGATTGCGCCAGGGACAGATGCCGCAGGCAGGGTTACGGGGCGTGCAGATGGTGGCGCCCAAGTCCATCACCGCCTGGGCGTAGTCACCGGGCCGCTGAGACGGGGTCAGTTCCGCAGCACGTTCTTTCAGTACAGGTTTCACACCGGGAAGCGGGTCGTGAATGTCGTGCAGCCTGGCCATCACCCGCTCCACATTACCATCCAGAACGGTCTCTGGGCGGTTAAACGCAATCGAGGCGATGGCGGCGGCGGTGTAGGGGCCGATACCAGGCAGCTTTAGCAGGTCATCGTAATTGTCCGGGAACTCTCCACCGGAACCGCCTGCGACCGAACGGGCGCACTTCAGAAGGTTGCGGGCGCGGGCATAGTAGCCAAGGCCGGCCCATTCGGCCATGACCTCGGCGTCCTCCGCCGCGGCAAGATCGGATACGGTAGGCCAAAGGCTGGTGAAGCGAAGGAAATAGTCCCGCACCGCGGCCACCGTGGTCTGCTGCAGCATCACTTCGCTGAGCCAAACCGTGTATGGATCGGGGCGGTTGCCTGCCGCACGCTCTGCGGGACCCACCCGCCAGGGCATCCCGCGGGCATGGACATCATACCACGCAAGCAGGTCTCCGCTCATCGCGGCGGAATTACTGATCAAGTCACGCATTCGTTATTCCTTGGCTCGCGGTTTGGCTGGCGCCTGCATTCCGGCTCTTTACAATAGGGCAGGCAGTCACGCAAAAGCTAGATCATGGCATTCAGGCGCAGTACCACACGCGGGTTCGCACGAACCTCCAAGCTCCTTAACGAGCAGATCCGCAAGGCGGGGGAAAGCCGTGGTTTTGCGGTGTCGCGGCTGCTGACCCACTGGGAAGAGATCGCCGGTCCGGATATCGCTGGCATGGCGCGTCCGGTGAACGTGGGCTACGGGCGCGGTTCCTTTGGGGCAACGCTGACGGTGCTGACGACCGGAGCCAATGCACCAATGCTTGAAATGCAAAAAGAACGCCTGCGTGAGCGGGTGAACGCGGTTTATGGCTTCAATGCCATCTCCAAGGTACGGATCACGCAAACGGCACCGACGGGATTTTCCGACGGCCGCGTGGAATTCAAATATGCCCCCAAAGTGCAAGCGCCCCGGCAGCCCGACCCGCAGGATACTGCGGCTGCCAGCCAGGCGGCTGCCGGTGTGGAAAACGATGATCTGCGCGCCGCCCTGGAACGCCTGGGGCAGAACGTGCTGACAAAACAGAAAACGCAAGGAAAGGGGTTCAAATGACCCGTCTGATGTCTGGTGTCTTTGCCGCGGTTGCGGTTGTTGCGGGCGGTTATGCCCTGTCGGGATTCAACACCCAGAACAATCTGCCGCAGAACCCGCTGGTTGGCGCCGCTGTTGCGCAGGAGGCCGAAGTGGACATCTCAACAATCGCCGAGATGACGTTGGGGGCCGAGGACGCGCCGGTCACGCTGATCGAATACGCCTCTTACACTTGCCCGCATTGCGCCAGCTTTCACAATGAAACCTTCAAGAAGCTGAAGGCCGACTACATCGATACCGGTAAGGTCAAGTTTATCTACCGCGAGGTCTATTTCGACCGCTACGGGCTGTGGGCCTCGATGATTGCGCGCTGCAGCGGACCGGATAAGTTCTTTGGTATTTCCGATCTGATCTATAAGGGCCAGTCCGAATGGACGCGGGCCGGCGGCGCAACCGAGATTGTCGATGAGCTGCGCAAGATCGGCCGCCTGGCGGGGATCGAAAATGAGCAGCTGGAAACCTGCCTGCAAGATGGCGAGAAAGCGCAAACCCTGGTGGCCTGGTATCAGGAAAACGCCACTGAGCACGGCATCGAGGCAACGCCGTCGTTCATCCTGAATGGTGAAAAGATTTCCAATCAGTCTTATACAGAGTTCAAGACGCTGTTGGACGCAGAGCTGGAAGGCTAAGCTCTCCCAGCAGAAAAACTTTAAGCCCGGGCCGTGTGCCTGGGCTTTTCAGGGCAGAGCAAACCGGGCAGGCGCGCTCCCGGCGGCTTCGGATTGCGCTGGGGGTCAGGGTGCAGGCGCTGCCTTCTTCAACAGTTCTTTTAACCCATCATCTCCTGCAACCTGCAGCCGCACAGGCAGGGTAATGACCTTGGAGCGGAAGCTGTCCGGCAGGCGGACGGCGTCTTTTTCTGTCGTGACAAGCTGGGCGTTCAGCAGTTTGGATTCGTTCTCCAGCCGGTTCATCAGCGCCGGTGAAAGCGGCTGGTGATCGTCAAGCGCTTCGGCGCGGACGATATCGGCGCCAAGGCTGCGCAGGGTGTTGAAAAATTTCTGCGGGTGGCCGATGCCGGCAAAAGCCAGAACGCGTGTGCCGTTCCAGGGCATCCCGGTTTGCAATGGCTCCAGCGCACCAGTGAAATGCGGCAAGCCCTGCAGATGGCTTCCCCAGGCCGTGGCAAATTTCTTCTGGGCCTCCCCAGGCCCAAGCGAGAGCACCGCGTCAGCCCGTTTCAGGCCAATGGCAACCGGCTCCCGTAATGGGCCTGCCGGCAGGCAGCGACCATTGCCGAAGCCCTGCTGCGCGTCCACCACGATCAATGACAGGTCCTTGGCCACCGCGGGGTTCTGAAATCCGTCATCCAGCACGATGACGGTTGCCCCTGCGTCTGTTGCGGCGCCTACGCCGGCGGCGCGGTCCTTGGCAACCCAAACTTCGGCAAAGGCGGCCAGAAGAAGCGGTTCATCCCCCGTCTGCGCGGCCTTGTGCCGGCCAGGCAAGACTTGCACTGGCCCCTCCATCGTGCCGCCATAGCCGCGGGTCACAACATGCGGTTCATGCCCCTGATTGCGCAGCGTTTCCAGCAACCAGATTACAGTGGGCGTCTTGCCGGTGCCGCCAGCATTCAGATTGCCAACGCAGATCACCGGGACACCGGCACGCACCGGGTTGCCTCTGGCGACCCGGGAAGCGGTAGCGCGCGCATAGACCCAGCCAAGCGGCGCTAGCAATGCTGCCCGAAGATCAAAATCCCCCGGCGGTTTGTGCCAGAATTCAGGTGCCCGCATCGGTATCCTCGCGCTGGTCCAGCAGGGTCTGGACCTTTTCCAGTAACATGTCGGCGGTGGCGGCGCTTTCGGTGACGCTCTGCCAGCCGGCCAGCGCCATTTCGGCGGCCTTGTCCGGAGCAGATAGCGCAATGACAGCATCGGTCAGTTCCGATTGGGTCAGCACCGGCTGGGCAGCGCCCGCCGCGGCCAGTCTTTCATAAAGGTCCCGATGCGCGTGGATACCCGGTCCGTGCAGCAGTGCCGAGCCTAAGGCTGCGGCGTCCAAAGGCGACTGGCCCTGCGCCATAGGATCCAGGCTGCTGGCGATCAGCGCGGCTGGAGACAGGCGGTACCACAATCCCAAATCTTCGCTGCCCGCCAACAGCACCTGGGTCAGGTCCTCGGGTTCACCGCCGTCTTCCCAATCGGCAAAATACAGCCCGCTGTTCTGCAGCTGGCGGCGGGCTGCTGCAAGATCCGCGCCGTCTTCCAGCGCGACCACCAGCAGCAGCCGGTGCAGCAGCCGCAATGCGGCGCGATGCGCGTCCAGGATAAGGGGCAGTTCGCTGAGCTTGGTATGGGCGGCGAGCCAGACCGGCCGGCTGCCAAGGGTCTGTTGCATGGCAGAAAGCTCTTCGTCATTGCAACCGGGCGGAATTGCAGACACCCGCAGCTTGCCGGCCAGTTGCACCCGTTCCGCTGGCAGTCCGATCCGGGTCAGCCGGGCCTGCACGGATTTGGACGGGGTCAGGATGCAGGTCAGCCCGTCCAGCAGCCGCCGCCGCTGGTCCGGCAGCCAGCGGCTGGTGCGGTTGGGCATTTCATCCTCCAGAAGATCCGCCAGCAGTAACCCGGTACTGCGCTCGCGCATTTGCCGAAGCAGCACCCGCCGTGCTGGCGGACCGGTCCAGATGCAAGCGTCGGGACGCCAATGGTTCAAAAACCCGCGGGCCTCGGCCAAGGTGTCTTCAGGCAGCGGGCCAATCGGAATATCGCAGCCAACTGTACCGGTCAGCCGCAGTCCGGGTTCCCAGCTTGCCAGCACCGACAAGTCTGGGCGCAGGGATTTGAGGCGGCGGCCGATATCGCAAAGCGCTTGATAGCGTTCAGGGGTGGTTGCGTGCACCCACAACAGCTCTCCTTTGGGGCGGGGCTGCAGAACGGAAGTGCGGTTGGGTGCTGCGGTTCGCCGTTGCATCTGGCTCGATCTGAAATTTCCGGCCCAAGGTACCTGCAACATGCGGGCTTGTCTGTGAAAAATTTGGGTATGACGATAGCGCTGCTGCTGCCGCTTAAAGCCAGTCCGGTTTAATGTCCAGCGATGCCAGGCGCATTCGGGTCCAGCGCCGTCAGCAGCGAATTCTGAAGGGCCGGATTTCCGGCAACCACTCCGTTCAGGCGCGGATGCGGATTGTTGAAGCACAAGGGGCGGCCGGTTTGATCGGTAAGAATGCCACCAGCCTCGCGTATCAGCAGATCGCCCGCCGCTATGTCCCATTCCCAACTGGGGCGCAGCGTCAGCATGGCGCCGAAGCGGCCGTCTGCGACCTTGGCCAGCCGGTAGGCAAGCGAGGGCCGGTAGCTGCGGATGAACTCAGGCGGGGTGCCGCCCAGCCAGTGATGGGCCTGCAGGTTGGGTTTGGCGGCCAGCACTTCAGAACTGGAAAGTTCTGTGGCGGGGGACACTTGGATCGGGTTGCCATTGCAATCCGCCCCCTGGCCCTTGGCGGCAGTGTACATCAGCTCCCGCTGCGGCAGGTAGATCACGGCGGCGGTCACCTTGCCGTGGTCAGCGACGGCAAAGGAATGCGCCCAGGTGCGGGACCCTTCGGCAAAGCTGCGGGTGCCGTCGATGGGGTCAATGATGAAGACCTTTTCGCGCAACAGCCGCACGTCATTGTCTTCGGTTTCTTCCGACAGCCAGCCATAGCCGGGCCGCGCCTGCTGCAGCATGTCTTCGAGCATAGCATTGACGGCCAGGTCGGCTTCGGTCACGGGACCAGCGCCGCCCGGCTTGTCCCAGCGTTTGGCTTCGGGACCGGAAAAACGGCACGCAATATCGCCGGCCTGTTCCGCCGCTTTCACAAGCAGGGAAAGGTCAGTTGCCGGCAAGGGTCATTCCTTCGATCAGCAGTGACGGGACCACGGTCGACAGGTGCCGGCGCGCGTCATTGGCGGGAACGATCCGCCGCAGCATATCAAGCAGATTGCCCGCGATGGTGCATTCGTTGACCGGATACGCGATCTCGCCGTTTTCCACCCAGTATCCCGAGGCTCCGCGGGAATAGTCGCCGTTGTTGGGGTTGATAGTGGAGCCGATCATCGACGTCACCAAGAGACCGGTGCCCATCTGCGCGACGAGATCCTCGCGACTGGCTTCTCCTTCAGTCAACGCAAGATTCCAGGTCGCGGGAGAGGGCACGCCGCCGATGCCGCGGGCGGCGTTGCCAGTGCTTTCAAGGCCCAGTTTTCGGGCCGAGGCGAGGTCCAGCGTCCAGCCGGTCAGCACGCCGTTGGCAACGACAGTGCGCTTGCGGGTCGGCAGACCCTCGCCATCAAACGGGCGGGAGCCGGAAATACGCGGGCGGTGCGGGTCCTCAAGAATGGACAGGGTTTCGGGCAAAACCTGCTCACCTAATGACCCCTTCAGCCAAGAGGAGCCGCGGGCAATCGCCGCCCCATTGGCAGCAGACAGCAAGTGGCCGATCAGAGAGGAAGAGATGCGCTCGTCAAACAGCACCGGAAAGCTGCCGGTCTTGGGCTTTCGGGCTCCCAGCCGGGCTACCGCGCGTTCACCGGCAGTGCGGCCAATGTCCTGAGCGCTGCGCAAATCGGCCTGAAAAGTGCGGGAATCCCCGTCGTAGTCACGCTCCATACCTGTTCCGCTGCCTGCAATCCCGGTGCAGGATAGGGAACGCCCGGTACGCTGGTAGCCGCCGGAAAACCCATTTGTTGCGGCCATATGCACAACGTGGCGGCCATAACCTGCAGCTGAGGACTGCACCTGAGTAATGCCGTCGATTTCCTGGCAGGCGGTCTCGGCAGCCAGCGCGTCAGACTGCAGGGCAGCAGGCTCCGGCTCGCCGCGGGGGTCTTCCAGTTCCAGCTCTGCCAGGTTCCAGTTTTTGGCCAGCTGCGACGGATCAGCTAGGCCTGCATATGGGTCCTCAGGTGCTTCCTTGGCCATGGCAACCGCTCGTTCGGCCATTGCTGCGATGGTCTCCGGGCGCATATCCGATGATGAAACCAGCGCCTGCCGTTTGCCGACGAATACCCGCAAGCCCAGGTCAGTGCCCTCAGAGCGTTCCGCATGCTCCAGCTTGCCTTCCCGCACTTCAATGCTGAGGGAACTGCCTTCCGCGGCCATGGCATCGGCGGCATCCGCGCCGGACTTGCGGGCGGCATCAATCAGGGCGTGGCAAAGCGCTTCGGGGGACTGGGTCATGGGCACCTTCTGTTCTGCTCCCTTCCAGAGCTATCCAGTGAGGCGGCTTGCCGCAAGGGCGGGCAGCAAAAAAGGGGCCGCACATAGCAGCCCCTTTGTAAAACCTGTCAGGGATTTGACGGTTATTTGATGCGCTGGCCATTGGCGTGGATCTGGCCGTCCTCGGAGATCGCAATCTTCGAGGTCAGTGTGTCTTCGCCCTCGCCCGGCACGGCCAGCATGCCCATCATCATCCGCGCGCCCATGGCGTCGCTGTCGGACATAAGGCCCATCCCGATCAGCTTGTCGATCAGGGTGTTGGCACCGGTCAGTTTGAGGTCAGCTTCACCCGAGGGGGCAGGCATGCCGTCAAAGCTGACGAGGTCTTCGTTGTTGAAGGTAAAGTCGCCAGTGCCGGTCAGCTCGGCGCCTGCTGCGGTGACTTGCAGCTGTTTCACGGTCAGCGCGTTCAGTTCGCCCGGCTGTTCTTCGCCGGATTCCACCGATTCCATGGCTTCCGGGTCAAACAGATCGAACAGCACCTTGCCCTTGCCGGCAAGGTCCAGCACCACGGTGGCTGGATCATGCGGCAGCTGGCCGGTCGGGTCGACCATGCCCCACAGCATATCCGGAACCGCAAAGTCGCGCAGGGTAATGCCCAGGGCAAAGTCCTGCTCTTCGTCGGATTTGGCGAGCGGCATCATCAGTTTGAAACCGGTCTCCGCCATGCTGAGCGCCAGCGGGAAGGGGATCTCGGAACCGGAGATATTCACATTGGTGCCGGTCTGGGACACATCATAGATCAGATGCTGCTTGTCCATCGCCACCGCGATCGAGCCGCCCTGGGAGTTGCTTTCCATGGCGAAGTTTTCGCTGCCGTCCACACCGGAGACGGAACCATTGCCGCTGTCAAAAGTGAAGATGCCGTCAAAGGCAAATCCGGCTGCCAGCAGCGCTGTCATATCGGGGCTTTCCAGATCAGCGGGAACGGTGCTGGTGCCGGTAAAGTTCAGGCCCTGCAGGGCGCCTTTGAAAGAGCCTGTGCCGTTGCTTTCGGGATCGTTAAAGCCCATGTCATAGCTCAGGCTGGAAGCAGTCAGCGTCTGGTCATAGTTGCGCGCGCCAGCGATTTTCATATCGGTCTTGGTAGCGACGTCGTTCATGACGATCTGAATTTTCGCCACGTCCGCCGGCACGGCCTCGCCGTCCGCAGTCAGACTATCCAGCGTCATGGTGACATTGGACGAGCTGTAATCATAGCTCATGCTTTCGGCGTCGCCCGACACTTTCATCGGGGTGCCGTCATGGGCATAGATCAATTTGCCCGAAAAGCTCTCACCTTCAGCGGTGAAATCAAAACCCATCGGGAATTCCGCAGGCAGCAGCACGTTGACGGTGCCATCGCCGTTTTCCACAAACTGGATTTCCGGCAAGCTCACCGTGCCGGAGCCGTCCTCATCCGGGATCGGCATGACCATCGAGACATCGGAGACAGTCAGGGTGCTGCCCGAAACAGCTTCAGTGCCGGAAACCGTGTAACCGGTGCTGGTCAGATACGCTTTCCAGTCAGCCCAGACGTCCTGGGCACTCAGATCGGCCAGGGCACTCTGGGCGGAAACAACAAAAATTACCGCTGCAACGCCGCTGCGTGCAAAATTAACGGACATAAGAGAACCTTTCTCAGTGAGATAATTGAAATCATCGTCGGCCCGGCGGGCGGTGCCGTCAAGGGGGCCTTGGGCTGGACCGTTCCCCCTAACCGCTTTACCACATGGGTCAGCAGCCACTTGGAGGGACGGCCGATGGATTTCAATGGAAAAACAGTTGCAATTACAGGGGCCAGCCGCGGGATCGGCGCGGATACGGCCCGGGTTTTTGCTGCCGCAGGGGCCAATTTGGCCTTGCTGGCAAGGAGCGGAGAGGCGCTGCGGGAGCTGGCGGAGGAGATCGGCGGAAATGTGCTGACCTTTACTTGCGATGTATCAGACTACGCATCGGTGGAGGGCGCGCTGGCCAAGGCCCATCAGCACTTCGGCAGCCTGGACATTCTTATCAACAACGCCGGGGTGATTGAGCCTATTGCCCGGTTGGCGGATGCCCAGCCCGGCGAGTGGAGCAAGCTGATTGATATCAACCTGACCGGAGTGTTCAACGGGATACGCGCCGCCCTGCCGCTGATGAAGCCCGCGGGCGGAGGCACTATTATCACCGTCAGTTCGGGCGCGGCGCATCATGCGCTGGAGGGGTGGAGCGCGTATTGTTCGTCTAAAGCGGGCGCCGCGATGCTCACCAGCGCACTGGATTTGGAAGAACGTGCCAATGGTATCCGCGCCATGGGGCTGTCGCCGGGCACGGTCGCAACCCAGATGCAGCGTGAAATCAAGACCAGCGGCATTAACCCGGTGAGCGAGCTTGAATGGGAAGACCATATCCCTGCCGAATGGCCCGCGCGGACGCTGATGTGGATGTGCACGGATGAGGCGGACGATTGCATCGGCCAGGAAGTTTCCCTGCGCGAGGACAGCATCCGTCAGCGGGTTGGCCTGGTATGATCGATCTGGAGATCGCGCAGAACGGGCTGTGGACCCTCACCGTCAATCGCCCTGACAAAGCCAATTCGCTGACCGAAGCGATGCTGACAGAGCTGGCTGAAATCGCCGAACGCGCGCAGGAGGCCCGCGGGTTGATCCTGACCGGAACCGGCAAGGTGTTCAGCGCGGGTGCTGACCTGGACGAGGCGCGGACAGGCCTGGCGACCTCGCCGGTGTGGGAGCGGTTGTCCAATGCTGTGGCTTCAATTCCCTGCCTGAAAGTGGCGGCGCTGAATGGCACCTTGGCTGGCGGTGCCAATGGCATGGTGCTGGCCTGCGACATCCGGATTGCAGTGCCTTCGGCCAGGTTTTTTTACCCGGTGATGAAACTTGGATACTTGCCGCAGCCCTCGGACGCTGGGCGGATGGCGGCGCTGATCGGACCTGCGCGCACCAAGATGATCCTGGCAGCCGGGCAGAAAATCACCGCGCAGGAGGCTTGCAACTATGGGCTGGTCGACCGGATCGTGGAACCGGACGCGCTGATGGATACTGCGCAGGACCTGCTGGCGCATTCTCTCGAGGCTCAGCCAGAGATCGCAGCCGGGATCCTGAGGATGTGCCGGTGAAACGGCTGTCCGGCCTGCGGCTGCAGGTAAGGAGTCCTGAACGCCTCGCCGGGTTCTATGCGGATGTGTTCGGCATGGACGTCCAGGCCGAAGGCGAGGTCTGGCGCGCGGGGTACGCAGGACAGGATGCAGACCTGATCCTTCTGCCCGGCGGTGCCCAGGTTCCGCACAGGCGGGACGAGCGGTACTGGAAGATCGGGATTTGTCTGCCCGATCTGGACATCGCCTGCGAATACCTGCGGCAGAAAGGAGTGGAGGTCTCTGCCCCGCATCAGTTCCGTGATATCGGGTATATGGCGCATCTGCATGATCCCGAAGGTTTTGCGGTTGAGCTGCTGCAGCATGATTTTCTCGGCAACCGCCCCGACGGAGCAGGAAATGCAGCACTGCCGCTGGGCGGCGGGGCGCATATCGGGCAGATCACTTTGCGGACCGGGGATATCGCCGCCGAAGTTTCGGCGCATGCGGATATGAAGCTGTTGTCGGTGCAAAATGTTGCGGAATTCGGGTTCGACCTGCATTTTCTTGCCTTCACAGACGAAACACCGCCGGACCCGGATTTGCGGGCCGTGGCAAACCGCGAATGGTTGTGGCGGCGCCCATACACCACTTTGGAATTTCAGCATATTGCCGGTGCGCAGTTGCGGGAGAGCCCGGCGTTTCTGGGGCTGGAAACGACCTAGCCTTGCGCTGTGTTCCAGGCGCCCGCCACCAAGGCGCCCAGCGTCAGAAAATTGCAGATGGCAGCCAGGTTGCGAGGCCGGGTATCAGCCAGACCAGCAGCACCCCAAGCGCCTGCAGGCCAATGAACGGCACGACGCCTTGGTAGATTTGGCGGGTGGTGACCTCCTTTGGCGCGGCGCCGCGCAGGTAGAACAGCGAAAAGCCGAATGGCGGCGTCAAAAAGCTGGTCTGCAGGTTGATCGCGATCAAAATGCCCAGCCAGACCGGATCGTGCCCCATGATGATCAGGGCGGGCGTCACCAGCGGCAGCACGATGACAGAGATCTCGACGAAATCGAGGAAGAAGCCGAGCACGAAGATGAACAGCATGCAGAACAGCAGCGCACCGGACGGACCGCCGGGCATGTTGCCAAGGATATGCGCCACCCGCTCCTCGCCGCCCAGGCCGATGAACACCAGCGAGAACATGCCTGCGGCCAGGATGGTGGCAAAGATCATTGCGGTCATGGTTGTGGTCGAAGTTACCGCATCGTGCAGGATGCGTTTCTTCAAACCGCTGCGCAGGGCGGCCAAAACGGCAATGGCTGCGACCGCGGCCAGAAGCGCGTAGAACAGCCCCGCTGCGAGGTCGGCCCCGCTGAGGTCGCTGCGTTGCAGACGGACCGGATGAATCCCTGACAGTATCCCCAGCAGGATCAGCGCAGCGGCACCGGACAGGATCAGCCGGGAGGGTCCCCCTGCACGCGCTCCCGCCATCAGCAAGGCACCGATGCCGCCCACCGATGCGGCCTCGGTCGGGGTGGCGACACCGCCCAGGATGGCACCGAGCACGGCGAAAATCAGCAGGATCGGCGGCACTACGGCACGCATGATCTGGCGTCCGCCAGGGCGGGCCAGCTCCGCTGGGGCGGAGGGCATGTCCTGAGGCCGCAGCATGCCTCTGACCAGGATATAAAGAAGATACAGCACCACCAGCACCAGCCCGGGCACCAGCGCGGCCGCAAAAAACTGGCCCACGGACAGCGCCTCGACAGAGAATTTTCCCTGCTCGTACTGGGCCTGCTGATAGGCGTTTGACATCACGTCGGCGAGAATGATTAGCAGCGTCGATGGCGGAATGATCTGGCCCAGCGTGCCCGCTGTGCAGACAATACCTGACGCCACCCGGGCATCGTACCCGGCGCGAAGCATCGCTGGCAGGGCGATCATGCCCATGGCCACAACCGTGGCGCCGACAATGCCTGTCGAGGCCGCCAGCAGCGCTCCCACCAGCACAACCGAGATGCCCAGCCCGCCTTTCAACTGGCCGAACAGCCGTCCCATGGTGTCCAGCAGATCTTCGGCAATTCGGCTTTTCTCCAGGATCGCCCCCATCAGAACGAACAGCGGAATGGCGATCAGCACCTGGTTGCTCAGCAGGCCGAAAACCCGTTGGCCAAGCGCGCCCAGCAGCGAGATGTCCATCACCCCCAGTATCCACCCGAGACAGGCAAAGATGATCGCAACGCCGGCGATGGAAAAGGCCACCGGAAACCCAATGAGGATCGCCGCCATCAGGGCTGCGAACATGATCAGGTCAAGGTATGCGGTCATTGGGCGTCACTTTCGGAAAACAGGCGGATCAGCAGGGCAGCAGATTGCAGCATAACCAGCACGCAAAAGGCTGGAATCAGTGACTTCAGCAGGAACACGGCTTCGATGCCGCCAACCGCAATCGGGCCTTCGAAAATTGCCCAGGAATTGCGTACCGACGGCCAGGACCAGTATAAAAGCGCGGCCATTGATGGCAGCAGCAGGAACAGGTGGCCGAAGATGTCGATGCGGTGCTGCGACCGGGGGCTGAGGCCGGCGTAAAACACATCAACCCGCACATGCTTGTCGACAAGCAGCGTGTAGCCCGCGGCGAGCATGAACAGGGTTGCGTGCATATAGAGGACGCTTTCCTGTGCGGCGATGGAGTTCACTCCGAACACATAGCGGCCGACCACGATCGCAAACTGTGTCAGCACCATGATCAACGCCAGCCAGCGCACCACATTCGCCAGCCCCCGGTTGATCCCGTCCAGCGCATTTGCAACCCGCCGCATTCCGCTCTCTCCCCATCAAAAAGCCGGCGCCCGCCGTTCCGGGCGCCGGCTGCCGTTGCTGCCCGTCAGTAACCCATTACCGAGGCACGGGCGTTCATCTGGCCGTTATCGGCATAGGTCATATAGCTGCCGATGCTGTCGCGGTAGCCAAGGAAGCTTTCGGTAATGCGGCGCACCAGCTCATCGTCGTCCTCCTGCAAGTCGGTGATCACCTCCTTGGCAGCGGCGCCCATTGCGGCGATCACATCCTCGGGGAACATCTTCACCTGCACGCCATCTTCTTCGACCATCTTCTTCAGCGCCAGGGCGTGTTTGGTGGTGTATTCCGTCCAAACCGGATTGTAGAGGCTTTCGCAGGCCAGCGAAACAACCTGCTGCAGGTCTTCCGGCAGGTTCCCGAAAGCCGCGGCATTGACTCCGCATTCCTCGGCAGAGGAAGGCTCGCCCACACCCGGCCAATAGTAGTTCTTGGCCACTTGGTAGTAGCCGAGCGCGCTGTCGGTCCAGGGGCCAATGAATTCACCGGCATCCAGCGCGCCGGTCTGCAGGCCCTGGAACATCGCCGGACCGCTGGTGGCCTCAGCCGCCATGCCAAGTTTCGATGCCATTTCCGAGGCCAGTCCGGTGGTGCGGAACTTGAGACCCTTCAGGTCCTCGGCAGAGTTGATCTCGGTCTTGAACCAGCCGCCCCACTGCGGGCCGGAGTTGCCGCACAGGAACGGCTTGATGCCAAAGCGGCCGTACATCTCGTCATACAGCGCCTGGCCGCCGCCGTGGTACATCCAGCCGAACTGCTCATCTGCGCGCAGGCCAAACGGCTGCGAACCGAACAGCAGGATACCCTTGGATTTCGATCCCCAATAGGCCGGCACGGCGTGATACAGCTCGGCGGTGCCTTCAGAAACCGCGTCAAACACGCCGCGGCCCGGCACCAGCTCACCCGCGGCAAACAGCTTAACCTCGATCCGGCCGCCTGAAAGGGTGGTGATCCGGTCAGCCAGCATCTGTGCCGCCACACCGGGTCCAGGCAGGTTCTTCGGCCAGGCGGTTACCATCTTCCATTGCATTTTGCCCTGGGCAATGGCGGGGCTGGCCAGCGCCGTTGCCGCCGCACCCAAAGCGCCGGTTCTCAAAAACGCGCGTCTTTCCATGTGTCCATTCCTCCGTCTGTCGGTGCATCTGCGATGGGCGGATGCCGGCAGCGCAGACTTTATTGTGTTTTGTAGGCGCTTTACATTAATATGTAGCTACATATTCTTGTCAATCACAGTTGCGCGGTTCAAGTTCGCCTTTCTGCGCAGAATGCAATATGGAGCGGCGGCAAACATTTTCCCGTTTGAACTGGGGGATGAATATTGACGGACAAGCCACGGCATTCCTGGGTAACCATCCGGGACAGCATCCGGGAGATGATCCTGAACTCCACCTATGGGCCAGGGGATAAGCTGCCGCGGGATGAGGAATTCGCCGTACGGTTCGGCTGCGCCCGGTCCACCGTTCACCGGGCCATGCGGGATCTGGCTCAAAGCGGGCTGGTGGAACGGCGCCGCAAGGGCGGCACAATGGTGCAGCGCGATCCTGTGACACGGGCAACCCTGAACATCCCGATCACCAGGCTTGAGGTCGAACAGAAAGGCTGCGTGTACCGCTATCAGCTGGTGCGGCAGTCGGTGCAGCCTTCCAGCCCGGCCATAATGGCAAATTTCGGCCTGCATGAAGCCCGGCCGATGCTGCGGGTTGAAGCTTTGCATCTGGCCGACAGCCGCCCCTATATCTTTGAGGACCGCTGGATCTGCCTGGAGACTGTGCCGGAAATAAATACGGTGGACCTGACACGCGAAAGCGCAAACGAATGGCTTGTCCGCAACCGCCCCTACAGCAGGTGCGATTTGCGCCTTTATGCCCGCCCCGGAACCAAGGACGACAGTGAAATTCTCCAGAGTGCGATCGGGGACGCGCTGTTTGTCATGGAACGCACAACCTGGATCGGCGACGCCCCGATTACCAGTCTGCGCGCCGTTGCCCACCCGGGTTATCAGCTGTTCACCCAGGGCTGATGCAATGTTGAGCGCTCGGAAATGGCCGGCCGCAAAGCGGGCAGATTGGAACGGAAACACACGGGCCTTGGCTCGATGCAGCGAAAAAAAGCGCTGGCGCCGGGCGCTGGAAACGGGCGTTGGCAAGGGGATGGCATGATGGAAACTTGGGATGCAGTGGTGATCGGCGCCGGGCCTGCAGGGCTGATGGCCGCCGAGGAACTGGGCCGCGCCGGGTATCGCGTTCTGGTGGCAGAGGCCAAGCCGTCGGTGGCGCGCAAGCTCCTGATGGCGGGCAAGTCCGGATTGAATCTGACCAAGGACGAACCGTTTGACCAGTTGATCACCCGCTATGGAGAGGCCGCAGACTGGCTGGCGCCAATGATCCGCGTCTTTGATGCACAGGCGGTTCAGGATTGGGCACAAGGACTGGGGAGCGAGCTGTTCACCGGCTCGACTGGCCGGGTGTTCCCGACGGTCATGAAAGCCTCTCCGCTGCTGCGCGCCTGGCTGGCACGCTTTGATGGTTTCGGCGCACAGATCCGCACGCGCTGGCGCTGGGGTGGCTGGGAGGGCACCGGGCTTGTATTTGAAACGCCGGATGGGCCGAAGCGGATTGAAGCCAGGGCGGTGGTTTTGGCTCTGGGCGGCGCCAGCTGGGCGCGGCTTGGGTCGGACGGGGGCTGGGTCCCTCTGCTGGATGGAAAAGCTGTGGAGATTGCACCATTCAAACCTGCCAATGCAGGGCTTCTGGTGGATTGGTCCGATCACATGGCGCCGCAGTTCGGGCAACCGCTTAAGGGTATTGCATTGCACGCCGGCCCTTCGTCTTCACGCGGGGAAGCCGTGATATCGAAGCGCGGGCTGGAAGGCGGTGGCGTCTATTCCGTCTGTGCCGCGGTACGGGAGGGAGAGACATTGCAGATGGATCTTCTTCCGGACCTGGATACGGCGGAAATAGCACGCCGCCTGTCCCGCCCGCGCGGCAAGGCGAGCGTTTCAAACCATCTGCGAAAGGTGCTGAAGCTGGGCGATGCACGGGCAGCAGTATTGCAGGAATTCGGACGGCCTTTGCCACAGGGTACCCAGGCCCTGGCCGGGTTAATCAAGGCGCTGCCAGTCAAACATGCAGGCCTGCGGCCGATGGATGAGGCGATTTCCACCGCTGGCGGCGTGCGGCGGGACGCGATGGATGACGGCCTGATGCTGAAACAAATCCCCGGCACGTTCTGCGCCGGGGAAATGCTGGATTGGGAGGCGCCGACGGGCGGTTATCTGCTGACAGCGTGCCTGGCCACCGGGCGCTGGGCGGGCCGGGCAGCCGCAGACTACTTGGCGAGTGCGGCAACCCGCTGATAGGCGTCGCGTTTCCGCATCCGTTTTCCATAATCCAGCAGCTTTTCGCCTTCGATCGGGAATTTGGCGCTATGGGCCCAATTCAGGCAATGGGTGCAGATGATGTCAGCGATGGTGAATTCCGTACCCATCAGGAACTCCGCGCCCATCCTGCCTTCAAGCCGCGCCAGATTATGGGAGAATTCCCACTTCAGGCTGCCCTTCACTTCCGGCACCCGCTGCTCTTCGGGCAAGATGAAGCTGTGGCGGGCCGCTGCCCACAGCACAGCATCCACTTCGTCCAGCAGGAGATGCGTCATCGCATCCTGCTTGGCACGGGCTATCGTGCCAGAGGGTGCGGTCAGGGCGCCGTGCTTGTCAGCGAGGTAAGTGAGAATGGCAGTTGAATCGCTGATGGCCTCGCCTTCGGCCTGCAGCACTGGCACCTTGCCCGAGACATTCAGCGCCTGAACTTCCGGGCTGCGGGGGCCGTGCTGTTTAAGCTCATAGGGCTGCTCAAGCTCTTCAAGCGCCCAAAGCACCCGGAACGTGCGGGTGAGCGGAATGCCGGTGACGGTGTACATCGTCTCTCTCCTGTTGTGTGTCCCTAAGATGGGCGGCACAGCAGGGGGGATCAAGCTAGGAGAGGCATTACCGGATCAGCGGGCGCGGCCCAGCATGGCCAGCCGGATCAGGGCGCGCTCCATCAGCGCCAGCGCCGGTGCGGTCTGGCCGGCGGAACGCAACGCCAGGTCGGTATCGGTAATGATCGTCAGCGCGGTCTCCAGCCGGTTTGCGCCCCAGTTCTGTGCCTGGCGCAGCATCCGGTCGCGGCGTTTGCCGTATAGCGGCGGGCGTAGCTGGCCAATCCCCTGGGCAGGGCCGCCGGGAGCCGCTGCAATTGTGTAAAGCGTACGGAAATGCCGGGTTGCCCCGATGCAGAGGGTGACTGCGTTGGTGCCTTGTGCTTGAAGGCGGCGGATCAGCGGGCCGATTTCGGCGCTTCGGGCTTCGGCCACCACATTCAGAACATCGTCCAGCGCGGCCTCGGTCGATTGCGGGGCAACGGCGCCGATATCCTCCAGTGACAGCGGGCTGCTGTCAGCGTGTTTATAAAGCGCCAGCTTCTCGATCATGCGGGAGAAGTCGCCAGGGCCGATATCATTAGCGATATCCGTTAGCGCTGACATGCTGTCGCCGGGAACGTCGCGGATACCAGCCCCCCCCAGGATCCGCTCGATCTCGGCGCGCGAGGGCGGGTCGTCGTATATTCCCACCGAATAGGCATTTCGGTGGCCTTCAAACGCCTTCCGCAGTTTCGAGGTGGCCTTGAGCTGCCCGGCTGTGACCACAATCTGCGCATCCCCTGGCTGCCAGTCTTCCAACGCTGTCGCAATCGCAGGGGTGGCGGTGTCATTGGCGCCTTCGACAAAAACCGCCCGGACACCGGGAAAGAACCCCACCGCCTTCACGGCATCCAGCAGCTGTGCTGGATCCTTGCGCAGGTCGCTGCCGGGCAGGCGGGTCAGACGCATTTCCTCTTCGGCACCGGGGCCAAGCAGGGCCGCCAGCACCTGCTGCCGCTTCAGCGACACGCGCATTGCGTCTGCGCCATAGATCAGAATGCCGGTCTTGCCGGGATCAGGCTTGGCGAAATAGCCATCCGCTTCGCGCGGAGAGAGCTTCATTCCACCGGTGCGGATAGATCCGCAGTTGCCAGAATCTGTGCGGTGATCTGATCGGCCAGAATGACCATCAGCCGTTCATGCGCGTCACGTTCACCTGCCAGCGTCTCCACGGTGGAGCCGGTTGCGGAGTAGCCGGTGAAATTCCGCACGGTGCCGCTGGAGGCGATCTTGCCATCCGACAAGCGGGTCAGAGAAAAGCCAGCACTGCCGATCACCGAATAGCGGGTGATCTCATTGCCTGCAGTGATCGCCTGGCCTTCTTCCTGGGTGCTGAGCGTCAGGTCAAGTTTATAGGCAGCGCTGCCGCCGCGGCCCAAACGCTGCTCCAGATTCTGAACCAGGAAATAGGCGTCTGTACCGCTGGCATCCTTGATCTTTTCAGGGGATTGAACCTCGATCTGCCCCAACAGCGCGGTTCCGGTGCCGCCAGGGGCGTACACCGGGGTAAAGCCGCAGGCCGCTGCCACCACGGGCAGGGCCAGCAGCAGGGTTCTGCGGTTAAGCAACGACATTCACAATCCGGCCCGGCACCACGATCACCTTCTTCGGAGCGCTGCCATTCAGCGCCTTCTGCACAGCTTCGTGTGCCAGCGCCAGTTTTTCAACCTCTGCCTTGTCCAGATCCTTGGCGACCTCAATCTCGCCGCGGCGCTTGCCGTTGATCTGGATCGGCAGGGTGACGGTGTCCTCGACCAGCATGGCGTCGTCTGCAACCGGCCAGGGCGCGGTGGCGCACAGGCCTTCGCCGCCCTGATGGTTCCAGATGTCCTCGGCCAGGTGCGGGGTCATCGGGGACATCAGCTGGGCCAGGGTCATGATCGCCTGCTTCTGCACTGATGCGCCGGCCTTGGATTTGGCAAGCGTGTTGGTAAAGGCGTAAAGCTTGGCAATTGCGGCGTTGAACCCAAAGGAATCCACACCCAGGGTCACGTCGCGGATTGCCTTATGCATCTCGCGCAGCAGATCCTCGTCGCCTTCGCCCGCCGCTTCCGGGTCCATTTCTCCGATCCGGTCGCACATGTTCCAGACCCGGTTCAGGTGTTTATAGGAAGCCTCGGCCCCGGCTGCGGTCCATTCTACGTCGCGTTCGGGCGGAGAATCGGACAGCACGAACCAACGTGCGGTATCGGCGCCAAAGGACGAGATGATGTGAAGCGGGTCCACAACATTGTTCTTGGACTTGGACATCTTGGCAGAGGGGATAATTTCTACCTCGGTGCCGTCCTTCAGGAAGCCCTTGCCGTCGCGCAGCTCCACTTCTTCAGGGTAGTGGTAAACCGGGCGGTGATTGCCGCCGGTGGTCTTGTAGATCGCGTGGGTCACCATGCCTTGCGTGAACAGAGCATCAAACGGCTCAATGGATTTTTCAGGCAGGTGGCCGCAAATCTGCATCGCGCGGGCAAAGAAGCGCGAATAGAGCAGGTGCAAAATCGCGTGCTCGATGCCGCCGATGTACTGGTCGACGTTCATCCAGTATTCAGCCTCGGCCAGATCGGTCGGGGTTTCGGCGCGCGGTGCGGTGAAACGGGCGAAGTACCAGGACGAATCGACGAACGTGTCCATGGTGTCGGTTTCGCGCTGGGCCGGCTTTCCGCAAGACGGGCAGGCACAGTTGCGCCAGTTGGGGTGGCGGTCCAGCGGGTTGCCGGGAACCGAGAAGTCGATGGGTTTGCCGTCTTCGTCATAGGGCAGAGCGATCGGCAGGTTTTCTTTCTTCTCCGGCACCACGCCGCAGTCTTCGCAATGGACCACCGGAATCGGGCAGCCCCAGTAGCGCTGGCGCGACAGACCCCAGTCACGCAGACGGAATTTGGTGACGCCCTTGCCCCAGCCGGCTTTCTCGGCAAAATCGACGGTGGCGTTGATGGCTTCTTCGCCGGTGGCTTCCGTAAGCCCGGCAAAGTGATCAACCCAGCGGACCTTTTCGGTCTTCGGCGGCACAAAGGCTTCGCCCGCAACCGGAGAATCATTGTCCAGCGCAAAGAAGGTGTCGCTGACCGGCAGATCATATTTGCGGCAAAAGTCCAGGTCGCGCTGGTCATGCGCCGGGCAAGCAAAGATCGCGCCGGTTCCGTAATCCATCAGGATGAAGTTGGCGATCCAGACCGGCAGCTCCCACTCCGGGTTCAGCGGGTGCTTTACGCGGATGCCGGTGTCATAGCCCAGCTTTTCCGCCGTCTCGATGGCTTCCTCGGTGGTGCCGCCCTTGCGGCATTCAGCGACAAACGCCGCGACCTCTTCCGATTCGGCTTCCAGCGCCTTGGCAATCGGATGGTCGGGCGAAATGCCGACAAAAGACGCGCCCATCAGCGTGTCGGGACGGGTGGTGTAGACCTCAATCGGTTCGCCGCCGTCGGTGCGGTCGAACGAGAACTGCAACCCCCGCGATTTGCCGATCCAGTTTTCCTGCATCAGGCGGACTTTGGCCGGCCAGTTCTCCAAGCCGTCCAGTGCCGACAGCAGCTCTTCGGAGAAATCGGAGATTTTAAAGAACCACTGGGTCAGCTCGCGCCGCTTCACCAGCGCGCCGGAGCGCCAGCCGCGGCCGTTCTCGACCTGCTCGTTGGCCAGCACGGTCATGTCGATGGGATCCCAGTTCACCACGGCGTTCTTGCGGTAGACCAGGCCCTTTTTCAGGAAATCCAGGAACAGCGCTTGCTGCTGGCCGTAATATTCCGGATCGCAGGTCGCAAACATGCGCGACCAATCCAGCGACAGGCCCAGCGGTTTCATCTGCTCGACCATGGTGTCGATGTTGGAATAGGTCCAGTCCTTGGGGTGTCCGCCCGAGGCCATCGCGGCATTTTCGGCCGGCATGCCAAAGGCGTCAAACCCCATCGGATGCAGCACGTTATGGCCGGTGGACAGCTTGTAGCGCGCGATCACATCGCCCATCGTATAGTTGCGCACATGGCCCATGTGCAGTTTGCCCGACGGGTAGGGGAACATCTCCAGCACATAGTACTTCGGCTTGCCGCCGGTGCGCTTGGCTTGGAAAATCCCGGCCTTGTCCCAGGCTTCCTGCCATTTAGCTTCGATTTCCGTGGCGGAGTAACGCGACATCAGAGCGGTCCTTTGCATGAAAACGCCGGGCAAGTGGCCCGGCGCTTCTGATAATGGGGTTTGGCTGGTGTTTCCAGAGCGCAGCGGGTCAGAGTTTTTTATCCGCGATCCGCAACTGCCGTGCGCGGGAAAGAATCGCGTCCTCAACAGCGCGGGACGTGCTGGCGCTGACCGGGCCGCCCTTGGATTGCAGCGCCACGTTCAAGGAACGCGCGTCCAGGGCCGGGTCCTTGATGTGAACGGTGGCCCGGTAGGTGCGGCCGCCGCCAGGCGGGGTGCCATAGCCCGTGATGATAACACCGGTGAAGGGATCAACCGATTGCACGGGCAGGAAGTTCAGCACGTCCAGGCTGGCCGCCCACAGGTAGCGGTTGACCTGCACGTTCTGGTCCGGCTCGCCGCGGAACACATCCCAGATCGAGGACGGATTGCTTTGTGCCCCAATTTCATCAACCGCCAACCGGTCCTTGCCCAGCAGGGTGCCATCCTGGCTGCGGTCCTTGTTGCCGCCGCACGCAGCTAGACTGAGGCATATTGCGCCGGCCAAAGTTGCCTGCAGAGTCTTTGTTCTGGTCATAACCGCTCCCGGAGCCAATTTCTGGCCGAACACCTAGCGCAAGCGGCGCGGGCGGAGCAAGTGCTTTGCCCTATATAGAGGGCCCTCCCATCGTGCGATACGCCTCCGGGGTGAGAGGTCGATGGTGCAGAAGCCTGTAAACCTGCGCGCTTGCCGTCCATCCGGTGCTGTAGCGAGGCAGACTGTGGCATAGCTGCACCATCCCGGACCGCATCGTTTCGCCCGACTTTCCCAACACTTGCCAAAACGGGGGCGAAAGAGCGAAACCCCTTGGCATACCCACGCCGGATTCCCCGGTTTGGGCTTAAGATTAGAAAACCGAGGGAAAAACATGAAAAAGGTTCTCTTCGCGACCACCGCGCTGATCGCCACCGCAGGCATGGCCGCGGCCGAAGTCAAAATCTCCGGCTATGGCCGTTTTGGCCTGGACTATAACGAAGGCAATGATCGTCTGCGCGTTGACAGCGACGGCGACGGCGTTCTTGACACCGTTCGTGATGAAACCAACATCACCAGCCGTCTGCGTTTCACCTTCGACGCGTCGACCGAAACCGACGGCGGCGTGACCGTTGGCGCACGTGCCCGTGCCCAGTTCGAAAACCGTGACGGCGCACCCGGCACCGGCGTGTTCAACGGCGCTCAGTTCCACGTTGCCTACGGCGGCCTGCGTGTGAACGTCGGCAACATCTGGGGTGCGATCGACAACATGCCGGGCTTCTATCTGGAAACCCGTTCGGTTGGTATCGGCATCGACGGCGCTGGCTTCAACTCGCTGGTGACCAACGTTGCAG
Organism: Leisingera sp. M658; assembly: GCF_025144145.1. Lineage (NCBI taxonomy): Bacteria > Pseudomonadati > Pseudomonadota > Alphaproteobacteria > Rhodobacterales > Roseobacteraceae > Leisingera > Leisingera sp. M658. The sequence goes on along the minus strand of NZ_CP083546.1, from coordinate 3,996,487 downwards.
GTAACGGCTTTGACTGGGACACTTACACCTCCGCAGCAGCCGGCCGTAACGGTATCGAAGCTCTGTACTCTGTCGGCGGCTTCTCGGGCCACCTGTCCTACTCGAAAGCCAACGACACCACCACTGGCGCAGCTCCGGCAGCTGTGACCGAGGGCACCGAGCGTACCGCTGTGCACGTTGCCTACACCTTCGGTGACTGGACTGCCGCTCTGGGCTACCAGGACTCCAACGTCGCAACCGAAGACAAACTGGTCTTCACCGTTGCAGGCGATCTGGGTCAGTTCGGTGTTCGTCTTGCATACGGCAACAACATGGACGCAGTGACTGTTGGCGGCGTTGCACAAGACGTCGACAAAATCACCCTGGCTGGTAACGTTGAGCTGGGCGCAGCCTCCACTCTGGTTGCCTTCGTGAGCAGCGAAGACAACCCGGCAGGCACCGGCGTTGGCGGCACCGACGGCACCGCCTTCGGCATCAACTACTCCTACGATCTGGGTGGCGGCGTGTCGTTCGAAGCGGGTGCGGTTGAATCGTCCTCCGACAACACCACCGTTCAGGCAGGCCTGTACTTCAGCTTCTAAGCTGAAGCACGCTTAGCGTGAATTCGGGGCGGGTTCCTTCGGGGACCTGCCCTTTTCTTTTGCCTCTTAACATTTGCGTTCAAACAGTGTTTTTTGCGGCCAAACAGCTATGAGGCCGGACCCATGCCGCTTGAAGAAATCAGATCCCGAATTGCCAAAGCTGAAGATCATGCTGGCCGAGCGCCGGGCAGTGTGCAGCTGATTGCGGTTTCCAAAGTGCAGCCGGACGCGCGGGTCGAGGCGGTGCTGCAGGAAGGCCATCGCTGTTTCGGTGAAAACAAGGTGCAGGAAGCAGCTGGAAAATGGCCGGGATTTGCGGAGCAGTTTGACGGTATCGACTTGCATTTGATCGGCCCGCTGCAGACCAACAAAACCCGCCAGGCGATGGAGCTGTTTGACAGCATCCATTCAGTTGACCGGCCCAAACTGGCCAATACGCTGGCCAGGCTGGCGCAGGAGTTGGGCAAATGCCCGGAATTGTTCATTCAAGTGAATACCGGCGAGGAGGAGCAAAAGGCAGGCGTGATGCCGTCCGATGCAGATGCTTTCATCGCAGATTGCCGCCAGCTTGATCTGCCTCTAAAGGGGGTGATGTGCATCCCGCCGGTGGAAGAAGAGGCCAGCCTGCATTTCGCGCTGCTGGCAAAGATTGCTGAGCGCAACGGGCTTAAGGGCCTGTCGATGGGAATGAGCGGCGATTTCGAGAAAGCCATAGCCCTTGGCGCTACCCATGTTCGCGTCGGTTCTGCCATTTTCGGCGCCCGCACCTATTGAGGCACAAAAGTTTTGGGCAAAACTTTTGCCAAGACTTTTTGAAAAGTCTTGGTTGCGTCAAGGGCGTGCCAGAGGCGGGACGATAACCCGGGATCCAGGTTGAACCCGGTCAGCAAGCCAATGGAGATCCGCGCGTGAGAAGGCGATGCAGCCTTCAGTGGGGTATCCAGGCCTCCTCCATTGATGAAGGAAGATCGCAGAACCGCTTCCCGGAGTTGCGGCTGGCCAGTTCCAATCGGTGATCAATACGAGATCATAAAGCGGATCGCTGCGCCGCAGTCGTTCGTGACTGAACGGGTACGGCGCCCGCACATGGAGGTTGTAATTTGCATCTCCCGAGTCGTCCGACCATAGATCCTGCGGACCAATGGGCTTGGCCCAGGAGGCAGGGCGGCACAGCCTGTCGGGGCGGTAAAACATGCCTGCAATGCGATGCACGCCGACGGGAGTCGCACCATCCCCTTCGCGTTTGTTCCGGGACAGCCCGCCTTTGCCGATTGTGCACGGCAGCACCCGCCCCAGAAAACGCAGGCCGCGGGGGGTCAGGACCAGATCGGCGGGTGATGTCACAGCATGTGCCCGGATTTCTGGGCCTTGGTCGCCAGGTAATGCTGGTTGTGGGCGTTTTCACCCACTTTCAGCGCCACCCGTTCCGCCACATGCACGCCGGTTTTTTCCATCATCGCAATCTTGTTCGGGTTGTTGGTCAGCAGCCGCACTTGGGAGAAGCCCAATTCTTGCAGAATAGAGGCGCCCAGGCGGAAGTCGCGCTCATCATCCTCAAACCCCAGACGGTGATTGGCCTCCACTGTATCAAAGCCCTGGTCTTGCAGCGAATAAGCCCGCATTTTATTGGCAAGGCCGATCCCGCGGCCCTCCTGATTCAGGTACAGAAGGACACCCGCACCTTCCGCGCCCATCTGCGCCAGTGCGCCCTGCAGCTGCGGGCCGCAATCGCATTTCAGCGAACCCAGAACGTCGCCGGTGAAGCAGGCCGAATGCAGCCGGGCCAGAACAGGCTTGGATCTGTTGGGGCGGCCGACTTCCACAGCATAATGCTCCTCGGCGCCATCCTCCGGGCGGAAGATATGAAGCCTGCCGGCTTCGGCGGCATTCATTGGCAGGCGGGCGGCCGCAACCGGATGCAGGGGGGAGCTTTCACTCAGCAAGGGTTCTGCGGCTGTACGCGAAATGGCGGTAAGGCCGTGGGCCGCGGCAAACCCGGACGGATCGCTGATGGGCGCAAGAGCAGCAGCTGGCAGCAGGCGCGCGGATTTCACCAGTGCAATTGCCAGCCGGTGCAGGTCTGCGCTGCCGCCGCGCCGGCTGGAAAGCGGACCCTTCATCGGTGTGTTCAGATCATCGGCCGGGTCGGCCAGCGACTGGATCCACTTCAACCCCTCAGTACCGGGAACAATAATGCGGGCGGTGTCCGCGTCATACACCCGGGCCTTCAGTGTTTCCGCCCGCCGGGCCGTCAAGGCCAAAGTCAGAGCGCCCAAGGCACGCATGTCTGCCAGACGTGTTTCTGTCAGCGGTTCCACAGCAATTGCCAGCGCGGCACTCTTTCCATCGCTCAATACCACCGGCAGGCCCATGCGCAGATCGACCCGGGCACGGGCCAGCAGTTCGATTATAGTGGGCATCAGGCTCATACGGGGATTCCGGTGTTATTTTGTAACAAAGGCTCGCTGTCTTTACGCCCAATTGCAACGGATGTGAAACATTTTCCCTGCCATGGACACGTCGGCGTGAGAGTATTGCAGCAAATCTTGCCGTGGGCGCAAGGGATGCGCATGTGTTGTCATGTGAACAGGAGGGCGAGCCGATGGCGCAACTGAAGAAAATTCTGCTGGTTGATGATGATGAAGACCTGCGAGAGGCCTTGAGCGAGCAGCTGGTGATGACCGAGGACTTCGATGTATTCGAGGCGGAGAACGGTCAAGGCGCGATGGAGCGCGCCAAGGAAGCCCTGTATGATCTGATTATTCTGGACGTGGGCCTGCCGGATACGGACGGGCGCGAACTGTGCCGCCTGCTGCGCAAGCAGGGAGTGAAGGCGCCAGTCTTGATGCTGACAGGCCACGACAGCGATGCAGACACTATTCTGGGTCTGGATGCCGGTGCCAATGACTATGTTTCTAAACCCTTCAAGTTCCCGGTGCTGCTGGCCCGGATCCGGGCGCAGCTGCGTCAGCATGAACAATCCGAGGACGCAGTCTTTGCGCTTGGCCCTTACACCTTTAAACCGTCGATGAAGCTTTTGATCGCGGAGGATGAGCGTAAAATCCGGCTGACCGAGAAAGAAACCAACATCCTCAAGTTTCTCTATCGCTCCAGCGATGGTGTGGTGCCGCGGGATGTTCTTCTGCATGAGGTGTGGGGATACAATGCAGGTGTGACCACGCATACGCTGGAAACCCATATCTACCGTCTGCGGCAGAAAATTGAGCCCGATCCGTCGAATGCACGCCTGTTGGTGACGGAATCCGGCGGTTACCGGCTGGTCGCGTGATGTAACCGGCGTTGAGCCAGATCAAAGAAGAACCTGAGGTTCATCTTTAAAACAGACCCTATCCCGCGCATATCCGGGTCACGGTATGCACCTCCCTGTTGGACTTGGCCGGGCGTGATGCCCGGCCTTTTTTTGTCTGGATTGTTTGAACCCGCAGGCCAATTCATCTCTGGTCCTTCCCGGCCCGGACAGGCAGTATCGCGCCGGAACCCGGATTTCACGATGAGGCGCGCGATGCCATTTACTCTTGCCACTTGGAATATCAACTCGGTCCGTCTGCGCGAACCGATTGTGCAGAAGCTGTTGCAGGAGGAGGGGCCGGATGTGCTTTGCCTGCAAGAGTGCAAAAGTCCGGTGGACAAGATCCCGTTGGACGGCTTCGCGGCTCTGGGCTACGGCCACATGGTTGCACGCGGCCAGAAAGGCTACAACGGGGTGGCAATCCTGTCGCGCCTGCCGATTGAGGATGCAGGGGACCAGGATTTCGCCAGCCTTGGCCATGCCCGCCATGTGGCCGGACGGCTGGAAAACGGAGTGGTGATCCACAACTTCTATGTACCGGCGGGCGGTGATGTGCCGGACCGGGAAAAGAACGAGAAATTCGGCCAGAAGCTCGATTATCTCACGGAGATGCGCGACTGGTTCCAAGCCGATAAACCGGAAAAATCGATCTTGGTCGGGGATCTCAATATCGCCCCGCGCGAGGATGATGTCTGGGACCACAAGAAGCTGTTGAAGGTCGTCAGCCATACGCCCATTGAGGTGGAGCATTTCGCAGACGTGATGGATGCGGGCGGATGGTCCGATGTGACCCGGAACGATATCCCCGACGGCCGCCTGTACAGCTGGTGGAGCTACCGGGCCAAGGACTGGGATGCCGCCGACAAAGGGCGCCGTCTCGACCACGTTTGGGCGACGCCGGACATTAAAAACGCGGCCCATTCCAGCCGGATCCTGCGGGGTGCCCGCGGCTGGGAAAAGCCCAGCGATCATGCGCCGGTATTTGCAACCTTTGATCTGTGACAGCAGGCGGAGCGCTCCCGCCTGATCCGCAACATCCGCAGGATGTTTCTCCTCCGTTGGGCATGGCACGGCGCTGCCGCGCAGTGCGGTTCCGCCGCGCGTCAGCGCGGCGCCCGGCCCAACGCCGTAAGGGCTCTGGCGCAGCCAGGGCGCGCTGACGGGGACGGGAACACTGCCGCTCAGCGCAGCCAGCGGGCGTATTCGGGTGTCTGTCCTGCATGTCCTGGTACAGCCAGACCATCCGGTCCACAAACCACAGCTTACCGCCAATCATCAGCGTCAGACCGCCAAGGATGTAACCAGGATCCAAGATCCAAAGACCATAGATCCAAGGGATCGCTCCAATGCCCGACGCCCACGCCAGGCCCTTTGCCCAACTCAGATGATGGTGCGGTATGGGAACCTGCGCCCGGTTCAGGAGCACCCACTCGCCAAATGTGCCGCGGGACGCCCAGGTGCCGGTGCTGGCAGGCCGGCCAAAGGCGCGCGGGTTCCACCAGGTCCACGCCAGCACCAGCGAAACGGGCAGGACCGCAGTCCAGCCCAGCCATACCCGGGACCAGATGGCGAGTGTCATCAGAGGAAGAACGGCCATTCGGCTCACAACGCTCCAGGGGTTGGCGTGCCGCGCCCAAGCGGCGTCATCCATACGCATCATCTTTTCAGATAACGCAAAGAGATCGAACCTGCGGCTGGCCATCGGCAAACTCCTCTCTTGGTTTCCGGCGCTTAGGATTCCATATAGGGGGCAAGTTCCAAGCGGAGAACAATCTGATGACCGAAATTCTTGGCAGCACCGCACCGGCGGGTGATCTGATCAAAGACGTGACCGAAGCCACTTTCATGCAGGACGTTGTCGAAGCGTCGATGCAGGCGCCGGTGATCGTGGACTTCTGGGCGCCTTGGTGCGGTCCGTGCAAAACCTTGGGGCCGATGCTGGAGGCGGCTGTCACCAAGGCCAAAGGCGCCGCCACCATGGCCAAGATCAACGTGGACGAAAACCAGCGCCTGGCACAGGCACTGGCGCAACAGGGGCTGCCGCTGCAGTCGATCCCCACTGTGGTCGCCTTTGTGGAGGGACGTCCGGTGGACATGTTCCAGGGCGCACTGCCGGCATCGGAGATCGAGGCTTTTGTGAACAAGGCCATCGAGGCGGGGGGCGGGTCAGCCGACGGCGGTCTGGGCGAGGCGCTGGAAGCAGCCGAGCTGATGCTGACTGAGGGTGCCGTGGCGGATGCAGCGCAGACTTTTGCTGCCATTCTGGGCGAAGATGACAAGAACGCCGCGGCTTATGGCGGACTGGCACGCGCGCATATCGCGCTTGGCGATCTGGATCAGGCGGAGGCCGTTTTGAATGGCGCACCCGCCGAGATTGCGGATGCAGCCGAGATTGAAGCCGCTCATGCGCAGATCGCCCTGGCGCGGCAGGCCGAGAATGCTGGCCCGGTGGGGGAATTGCGGGCTGCGGTGGACGCCAGCCCGGATGACTTGCAGGCGCGTTTCGACCTGGCGCAGGCGCTGCATGCGGCTGGAGATGCAGAAGCCGCAGTAGACGAATTGCTGGAGCTTTTCCGCCGCGACCGCGAGTGGAACGAGGGCGCCGCCAAGGTGCAGCTCTTCACCATCTTTGATGCGCTGAAACCCAACGACCCGGTGGTTCTCAACGGGCGCCGGAAACTTAGCTCAATGATATTTGCCTAAGACCAGGGCAGCACTACACTCTGTCCCATGATCCAGCCTGCTGATCTGCCGGACACGATTGCCGTGTTCCCATTGCCCGGGGCGCTTTTGCTGCCCCGGTCACGTTTGCCGTTGCACATTTTTGAGCCGCGCTACCTGCAGATGCTCGAAGATACGCTCAAGACGCGGCAGCGTCTGATAGGCATGGTGCAGCCCTGTCCGGGTCCGCACGGAACCGGGGAGGAGCTGCACGCGATTGGATGTGCCGGGCGCGTCACACAGTTTTCCGAGACAGAAGACGGACGGTACCTGGTCACGCTTTCGGGCGTCTCCAGGTTCAGGATTACCCGTGAAGCCAACGGTTTTACCCCCTATCAGCGCTGTGATGTCAGCTGGACAGGATTTGACCGGGACCTTGGCCGTTCCGAGGCGGACGATACCCTCGACCGGTCGTCTTTCCTGGATCTGCTGGAGCGGTTCTTTTCTTCCCGGAGCCTGTCAACCGATTGGGAGGCATTGAAAGACGCGGACGACGAGTTGCTGATCAATTCTCTGGCCATGCTCTTGGAATTCGACACCGAAGAGAAACAGGCCTTGCTCGAAGCGCCCTGCCTTGTCACAAGGCGGGAAACGCTTGTCACTTTGATTGAATTCGCCCTGCGCGGCGGCTCTCAGGAGGAAACCCTGCAATGACCGAGACACAGGCACCTGCCTTTGACCGCCGGATGCTGGAAGCGCTGGTCTGCCCGCTGACGCAGGCGGTGCTGGAATATGATGCCGCGGCTCAAGAACTGATTTCGCGTGCTGCCAACCTGGCTTTTCCAATCCGCAATGGCATCCCGGTGATGCTGGCAGATGAGGCACGCGCGCTGGACTGACACTGCACAAAGGCAGCGCCCATGCTTTAGATTGGCTGCCCTTTCAGCAACTTGGGCAAGTCGCCGGTCAGGCCTGCAGCCTCGCGCACGAAATTGCGGCGCAGGCCAGGTATCGCTCCTGCCAAGCCCATGCCAATATCCCGTCCCAGACGCAGCAGCGGGTTGTCGTTGGAAAACAGCCGGTTGAACACATCCGTGGCTGCAGCCAGCGAGGCTGTGTCGAATCGGCGCCATTGCTGGTAACGCTCCATCACCAGGGAGGAGCCGATGTCTTCACCGCGCCGTGTGGCCTCGGTGATCACTTCGGCCATTGCTCCGACATCGCGTAGGCCTGCATTCAGTCCTTGACCGGCAATCGGGTGCATCCCATGCGCCGCATCCCCCACCAGCGCCATGCGGTCGCCGATAAAGCTGTTGGCGATGGTCAGGTTCAGCGGGTAAGTGAAGCGTTTGCCTGCCAGGGAAATCTCTCCGAGGAAATCACCAAAGCGCGGCCGCAGCGCCTGAATGTATTCGGCGTCATTCAACGCGTGGATGGCCTTGGCGGTCTCCGTCCGCTCGCTCCACACGATGGAGGAGCGGTTGCCCGGCAGCGGCAGGATCGCCAGCGGCCCGGGCGGCATAAAGAACTGATGCGCGATGCCGTGATGCGGTTTTTCGTGGTCAATGGCGCAGACCAGGGCTGTCTGGCCATAGTCCCAGCCGGTGCGCTTGATGCCCGCCCGTTGCGCGGTGCCGCTGCGGCGCCCGTCCGAGCCGACCAGAACCTGACCGCGCAGCTCGCCGCCATCGTCCAGGGTGACCGTGACACCGCTTTGGTCCGGTGCTTGTGCAACCACGGTGCGCCCGGACACCAGGGTGATGCCCGGCGCGTCCTCCATTGCCAGCAGAAAGGCCCGGCGCAGGAAACGGTCCTCAACCATATAGCCCATCGGGCCTTCTTCCAGCTCGGCATGGTCGAAATGGATGAAAAACGGTGACGGGCCGTGGCCCGCATGACCGTCTGTCACCTTGATCTCCAGCATTGCTTGCGCGTTGTCCCCGACATGCTGCCAGACGCCGGTCTGCTGCAGCAGCCGCTGCGAAGCCAGCGCCAGCGCGTAACCGCGCCCGTCAAAGCTCTCATCAGCAAGCTTGTCCGGGGTCAGCGCATCAACCACAGTGACGCTGTGGCCGGTCTGCGCGAGGGCCAGGGCCAGCGCGGGGCCGTTCAGCCCGCCGCCCACGATCAGGATATCAGAGGCATTTTTCATGCCCCGCAATATGCGCCTGCTGGCGGGATTGTCCATCCGGGAAGCGCGGGATTGTGCCTGTGTCTTACTGCCGCTACCGTTTGCATCAACTGCATTTGGGGAGACGGGCTGATGCAAGATTGGCTGACAATGACCGCCGCCGCTTTGGGACGGGGGATTGAGGCGGGTGAAATCGGTCCGGCGGCGCTGACCCGCTGTTATCTGAACGCCATAGATGCCCATCCGCTGAAGGACCGGATCTATACCCAAGTGACCCATGATCGCGCCCTGGCCGAAGCCGAGGCTGCGCAGGCACGTGCGGATCTGGGCCTGCGCCGGTCGCCGCTGGACGGGGTGCCGGTCAGTTGGAAGGATCTGTTTGACAGCGCAGGCACCGCAACCGAATCCGGTTCGGATCTGCTGAAGGGCCGGGTGCCGGAACAGGATGCAGCGGTTCTGCGCAACGCAACACTCTTGGGGGCGGTCTGCCTGGGCAAAACCCATATGAGCGAACTGGCGTTCTCTGGCCTTGGCTTCAACCCGATCAAGGAAACACCGCCTTGCGTCAATGATCAGGAGGCCGCGCCAGGCGGATCGTCTTCCGGTGCGGCTGCGTCAGTTGCCTTTGGTCTGGCCGCAGCCGGGATCGGCTCTGATACGGGCGGTTCGGTCCGTATTCCGTCTGCCTGGAACGATCTGGTAGGGCTCAAAACCACCTCAGGCCGGATTACTTTGGAAGGCGTGGTGCCGCTGTGCCTGAAATTCGATACCATCGGTCCGCTGGCCCGCTCGGTGGAGGATGCCGGGCTGCTGTTAGGGCTGCTGGAGGGAACGGCGGGACCGGATCTGCGCAATCCCGGATCGCTGAAAGGGTGCCGGTTTGCCGATTTGCAAAATGTGGCGCAAAACGATTTGGATCCAAAGGTTTCTGCCGCCCATCGTGATACGCTGCAGCGCCTGAAAGACGCCGGCGCAAAAATCGTGCCGCTGGAGGTTCCAGAGCTGGAAGAGGCCATGGCGCTGAGCCCGATTCTCTACACCACCGAAGCCTACGGCTTGTGGAAAGACGTGATCGAGGCAACGCCGGATCTGATGTATGCGGAAATACTTGAGCGCTTCCGAACCGGTGCGCAGTTCAGCGGTCCGGACTATGTCGCGGCCTGGGCCAAGCTGGAGCAGTGCAGGATGGCTTGGGACCAGACAGTGGCCGGGTTTGATGCGGTGCTCAGCCCCGTTTCGCCAATTTTGCCGCCAAATCTGCAACGGCTGCAAAGCGATCATGACTATTACGTGCAGTCCAACCTGCTGGCACTGCGCAACACGCGGATCGGAAACCTGATGGGGCTGTGCGCGCTTTCGCTGCCCACCGGCACACCCAGCTGCGGCCTTCAGGTGCTCGGCCTGCCGGACTGCGAGGAAGCCTTGCTGCGCACCGGTGCCGCGATTGAAATGGCCTTGGCCTGAAAGCCACATTCGGCCCAGCGGGCACTTCACCGGGTGGACGCACCCGCCCGCCACCTGTAACCTGAGGCGCAAACGGGGCGCCAATGATCCTGTGACCGAGGCATTAGATATGGATTTTCCTGAGCGGTTTTCAAACCTGCCAGCCTATGCGTTTCCGCGCCTGCGGGCGCTTTTGGACCATCACACCCCTGGCGGGGATGTGGTGCATATGAGCATTGGCGAGCCGAAACATGCGTTTCCGGCCTGGGTCACCGATGTCATCACTGAAAACGCCGCCGGGTTTAACCAGTATCCTAACAATGATGGCACGCCAGAATTGCGCGGTGCCATCGCGGATTGGATTGCCCGCCGTTACGGCGTAACCGCGGACCCTGAAACGCAAGTCATGGCACTGAACGGCACCCGCGAAGGACTTTACAACGCCACCATGGCGCTGTGTCCTGAGAAGAAGAACGGGCAAAAGCCGGTGGTGCTGATCCCGAACCCCTTCTACCAGGTCTATATGGTGGCTACGATTTCGGTGGCGGCAGAGCCGGTATTTGTACCCGCAACAACGGCCACCGGCCATCTGCCGGACTACGGGAACCTGCCCGAGGACGTGCTGAACCGTACCGTTGCGGCCTATATCTGTTCGCCCGCCAATCCCCAGGGTGCTGTCGCGTCGCGCGGCTACTGGACCCGGCTGATCCAGCTGGCCGAGAAATATGATTTCCGCATCTTCGCAGATGAATGCTATTCCGAGATCTACCGCGACGCAGCCCCCGTCGGCGCATTGACCGTCGCCCAGGAGCTGGGCGCTGATCCCGAGCGTGTGGTTTTGTTTAACTCCCTGTCGAAACGCTCAAACCTTCCGGGGCTGCGTTCCGGACTGATTGCTGGCGGTCCCGAGACCATCAAACGGGTCAAACAGCTGCGCGCCTATTCCGGGGCTCCGCTGCCGGCCCCGTTGCAGGCGGCCGCGGCCAGGGTCTGGGCGGATGAGGCGCATGTGGCGGAGAACCGCGCGCTCTACCAGGAAAAATACACAATAGCTGACGAGGTCTTTGCCGGCCTCAATGGATACATGGCGCCCGAAGCGGGCTTCTTCCTTTGGCTTCCGGTAGAGAATGGCGAGCAGGCCGCACTGAAGCTGTGGCAGGAGACCGGCGTGCGGGTGCTGCCAGGCGCCTATCTGGCGCAAGGCGCGCCGGGACAGAACCCGGGCGAGACATATATCCGGGTGGCGCTGGTCGCCCCCGCCGAGGACACCCGCAGGGCGCTAAGCACACTGCGCGGCTGCCTGTACTGAAATTCTGCTGCGCGGCCCCTGGCTTGGGGCCGCGCAGCCAAGACCAATAAACGGACAGGTTCGTGACCTTGCGGGTAACAGCGGGCACGGGCAAAAGAAACGGAACTGAGGTAGGCATGGCATTTCAAACCCGCAGCCGCGATCCGCTGCTCGACAGCAATATGCAGGCGGCTATTGAAAAGCGCGGCAAGGAACTGATTGGGATTGCATTGATCCTCGTGGGGCTGATGGTTGCCGCCATGCTGGGGTCGTATACGCCGGACGATCCGAACTGGACCGTGTCCACGGACGCGCCAGTGCAGAACTGGCTGGGCCGTCCCGGCGCTTCTGTCTCTTTCATCCTGATTACCTTGTTCGGCAAGGCCAGCTGGGCCGTGCCGTTGTTCCTGTCAGCCTGGGGTCTGCGGTTTGTGCTGCACAAGGGCGAGGACCGGGTGGTCTGGCCGCTGCTTTTGTCGGTGCCGTGGCTGCTGGTGGTGGCGCTGCACATGGAAACCCTGAACGCCAGCTCCACCTGGCAGCAGAATTATGACTTCGGCCTTGGCGGCATGGTTGGTTACACCTTCCTGGGCGCATTGCTGGCGCTGCTGCCTGTAGGCCTGCATTTCATGGTGAAAATCATGTCGCTGCTGAGTGCCGCGGGAATGCTGGCGCTTGGCTGCGCGGTGCTTGGCTTCACCTGGCCCGAGGTGAAGAAGGGCCTGCACAAAGTGATGATCGGCCTGATCCTGGGCTATGGCGCCGTGGCCGCATTGCTGGGGCGCGGGGCGTCCAGCGGGCTGCAGGCCGCAATGACCTACCGTAAGGCGCGGGCGGAACAAGCGGAAGAATCTGCCTATGACGCTGCTGACGCTGAGCCGGAGATGTTCGAGGATTATGCAGAAGACGCATACATTGCGGACAGCCAGCAGGAAGAGCCGGAAGCGCCTGCCAAAGGCGGTTTGCTGTCGCGTGTGCCCGGCCTGATCCGCCGTGTTGCACCTGCGCCGGAGGCGGACAGCGCCTATGCGGCTGACATGCAGGACGAGGACGCGGCTGAATTTCCGGCTGATGGCGAAGGCGGTGAAGACCGGATTTCCCAGAAAATCGCCAATGCCGTGCGCATTCGCCGGGCAGCAGATGTGCCGCCGGAGCAGGATCCGGCCTTGCCGCTGACCAAAGGCCGCGGCCAGCGTCCCGCACCGCTGATCTACAACCCTGCCATGGACCAGGACGGCCTGCCGCCTGAGCCACCTCTGACCGCTGCGCTTGCAACGATGCCGCCGCTGCCGGAAGATCCCTCGCTTTCCTGGCAGGCTTCCGCAAAAGACGCCTTTGGTTCGGAAGCATCGTATGCTGACCTGCGGGACGAAGATGAGATTGCAAAGGCCGCTTCGGATCACAGTATGATAGCTCCGGACTACGTCCCGTCCGAGGATCTGCCGGATGCTGCGGAACCGCCTGCGCCAGTTTCCTCCGCGCCCGAACCGCGCCCGGTGCCGGGACCGCGTCTGACCGTTGATCTGCCCGTGGCCGAGCCGCGCAAGGCAGTGGTCGAACAGCCGGCACGCAAAACCGTACAGCCCTCGGCGCGTGCCAAGGCCGAAGCGCAGCCCAATCTGGCGTTCGATGCCAGCAGCAGCGATTTTGAATTGCCGCCGCTAAGCCTGCTGACCAACCCGACCGGCATCGAGCGTCACCACCTGAGCGACGAAGCGCTGGAAGAAAATGCGCGGATGCTGGAGGCCGTTCTGGATGACTATGGCGTCAAGGGAGAGATCACCTCGGTCCGTCCCGGTCCCGTTGTCACCATGTATGAGCTGGAACCGGCACCGGGCCTCAAGGCATCTCGGGTGATTGGCCTTTCTGACGACATCGCCCGCTCGATGTCGGCGCTTTCGGCACGGGTCTCAACCGTGCCGGGGCGTACAGTGATCGGTATCGAACTGCCGAATGAGAAACGCGAAAAAGTGGTCCTGCGCGAGATCCTGTCGTCGCGGGATTTCGGCGACGGCAACCACGCGCTGCCACTGGCATTGGGCAAGGATATCGGCGGCGATTCCATGGTCGCGAACCTCGCCAAAATGCCCCACCTGCTGATTGCCGGCACCACGGGTTCCGGTAAGTCGGTGGCGATCAACACCATGATCCTGTCGCTGCTGTATAAGCTGACGCCGGCTGAATGCCGCCTGATCATGATTGATCCCAAAATGCTGGAGCTTTCCGTTTATGACGGCATCCCGCATCTGCTTTCGCCTGTTGTGACCGACCCGAAGAAGGCCGTTGTGGCGCTGAAGTGGGTGGTGGGCGAGATGGAGGACCGCTACCGCAAGATGTCCAAGATGGGTGTGCGCAACATCGCCGGCTACAATGGCCGCGTGAAGGAAGCGCTGGCCAAGGGCGAGATGTTCTCGCGAACCGTGCAGACGGGTTTCGACGACGACACCGGCGAGCCGGTGTTCGAGACCGAAGAGTTTCAACCCGTTGTCCTGCCCTATATCGTTGTGATTGTTGACGAGATGGCAGACCTGATGATGGTCGCCGGCAAAGAGATCGAAGCCTGCATCCAGCGTCTGGCGCAGATGGCGCGGGCTTCGGGCATCCATCTTATCATGGCAACACAGCGCCCCTCGGTTGACGTGATCACCGGCACCATCAAGGCAAACTTCCCGACCCGGATTTCCTTCCAGGTCACCTCTAAGATCGACAGCCGCACCATTCTGGGTGAAATGGGCGCTGAACAGCTCTTGGGTATGGGGGATATGCTGTACATGGCCGGCGGCGCCAAGATCACCCGATGCCACGGGCCGTTCTGTTCGGACGAAGAGGTCGAGGAAGTGGTCAACCACCTCAAGCAATTCGGCCCGCCGGACTATGTCGGCAGCGTTTTGGATGGTCCGGCTGACGACAAGGCTGATAACATTGATGCAGTTCTGGGACTGAACACCGGCGGCAATACTGATACAGAGGACGCTTTGTACGACACTGCAGTTGCGATCGTGGTCAAGGATCGCAAATGCTCCACCTCCTACATCCAGCGAAAATTGGCGATCGGCTATAACAAAGCAGCGCGGCTGGTTGAACAGATGGAGGACGAGGGCGTCGTGTCGGCTGCCAACCACGTGGGCAAGCGGGAAATTCTGGTTCCCGAACAATGAGCTGACGAAAATCTGCCGATGCCGGGTCCGTAGGGATCCGGCATCTTCACTTTTGCAGCAGCGTGCCTATGTTGAGGCCATGAAACGGATTGCACTCGCCTTTGCGCTGACCCTTGCTGCGCCGGCCGCTTGGGCGGCTGAGCAGCTTAGCCTCAATGAGATTTCCCGTTATTTGAACGGGATTTCCACCGCAGCCTCCCCCTTCACCCAGATCAATGACGACGGCAGCCTGTCGACGGGCAAGCTTTACATGCACCGCCCGGGCCGGATGCGGTTTGAGTATGACGGCAAGGGCGGCGGTACCGTGGTTGCCGGCGGCGGGGCGGTGGTGATCCACGATCCCAAATCAAACCAGCCGCCTGAGACCTACCCGCTCAAGCGGACTCCGCTGTCAATCATCCTGGACCGCAACGTGAATTTAGGGCGTGCAAATATGGTGGTGGGGCACAGTTTTGACGGCACCTCTACTATTGTGCGGGCACAGGACCCGGAACACCCGGACTATGGCAGTATCGAAATGATGTTCACCGGCGCCCCGGTAGAACTGCGCAAATGGGTCATTCACGACGGTGCAGGCGGCCAGACAACTGTGATTCTGGGTGCAATGGAAACCGGTCAAAAACTGTCCTCCAGCTTGTTCACCACCAGCGGCAGATCCCGGTAGGGTTGCGGCTCCCGCGCCCGCGGCTGCTCCGGCCTTGCCAGAACAGCCTGGCGGCCTTGGGCCCGGCACCGGGCTGGCGCCCGGTGCGGCTCCGCGTGAATTCAACGGTTAGGGAACAATCGCAATATCAGGCCCAACGGTTGAGAGGCTTTCACAAAGAAAGCCCCTTTTGGATCTCAGCGGAACTTACGGCAGGTCGCGAGCTGGGCTTGATAAGTCTGGGCGCGGGATTCGACCTGTCCTGCAACACGCTGCAGCCACGGTTTGGACCGGTAGCTGCCGCGTGAGTAGCCATAATGCCCCTCGTGGTAGGCGAGGTATTGATTGCGCGCGTCATACAGCTGGATACCGTTCTTTTCGCGGCTCTTGCGCATGTACCAGCCCATGAAATCGGCCGCATCGCTGATCCGGTCGCGCTTGGCCCGCCGCCGGCCGGTATCGCGCCGGTAATCGTCCCAAGTGCCGTCCAGTGCCTGGCTGTAACCGTAAGCACTGGATTGCCGCCCGACCGGGATCACTCCCAGCAGGTACTGGTGCGGCGTGCGGGCATCGCCGCGGAACCGGCTTTCGTGATAGATCGTTGCCATCTGCACATGCACCGGGACACCCCAGCGGCGCTGGGACGCGCGGAAGGCTTTCAGGTATTCGGGCCGCTGCTGAATGATGCTGCACGCATTATCCAGATTGCGCGGCGGCGCTTTGTGCCCGCCTCCGCAAGACGCTACCGCCATGAGGAGAACGAGGGCGCTGATTATTCTGCTCATTGCCTCTGCCCATTTTTGATTTGGGTTATTTTGCGGCAAGTTTAGCGGATTGCGGCAGGTGAGGAAATCACAATTACAGAAACTGGGTCAGCAGCAGTGGCAGCAATGCCGTTGACATCAGGGTTGAGACCAGCACAAGCCCGGCCACAGCGCTGGAATCGGCTTCAAACTTTTCTGCCCGGTCTATTCCAGCGCATTGGTCAGGAAGCGCGGTGTTCCCAATTCCTGCCACAGGAACAGCCCGCCCGGAAGCGTTGTCCAAACCATTAGTTCCCGGATAGCTTTGCTGCCGGCATTGCGGCCCGCCGCCAGATAGATCCCATAGGTGGAGGACAGGGTGGCTGAAACAGCAAGCATGACAACGGCATAGCCCAATCCGGCCTCGCCGAAGGCAAACATCGGTAGCGGGAGCCCCAGTTTACCGGTATTGCCGAGGATGAAAGGCGCCAGATAGGTGCGGCGGCCCAGGTGCGCTGTGCGGCAGGCAATTCCGCCTATGCCCTCCAGCACTGCATGGCCCGCCAAGGCGGCCAGGAAAAAGGCCCCGGGCGCCGCCTTGTCCAGCTCCGTTTTCATCAGTTCGGTGAAGATCAGGCAGGCACCGCCAGGGTCATCGTCAACCGGGTGACAAACTGCGTGCGGCACTCGAACCAGAGTTTCACCCATGTGAACCCGGCCATGGCCGGAAGGAACACCGGGGCGGTGATTTCGAGTACTGTCAAAGCGAGGTTCACAGTCTGTTTCCCTGAAAATTTGCGTCAAGAGTTGGACAATTGCTTGGCGCGCGCGCTATTTACAATGTACGGGGGCGAACATGACCATGATGAGAACACGCGCAAAATACAACCTCGGGCAGGTCGTCCGCCACCGGAAGCACCCCTTCCGCGGGGTGGTCTTTGATGTTGATCCCGAGTTCTCCAATACCGACGAATGGTATGAGGCGATCCCGGAAGACAGCCGCCCGGTAAAGGACCAGCCGTTCTACCACCTGCTGGCGGAAAACGACCAAAGCTATTATGTCGCCTACGTCTCTGAGCAAAACCTGGTGGCGGACTATTCCGGGGAGCCTATTGGCCACCCGGATGTCCCTGAAATGTTTGGGAATTTCGATGGCGGCGCCTATGCGTTGCACTATCAGCTGAACTGAATTCCGCTGTTTCCGGCCGGCCGGAACTCCCCTTCATCAATACCCCAGCGCGCAGCCGTCTTTGCGCGGATCACTGGCGCCTTCCAGCACGCCCGAGGCATGGATCCGGATCGCCTGCGCGCCGCCCAGCGGCGTGTCCGGCACCACCACGCGATGCCCCATATCCGCAAGCTTCCGGCGAACCTCAGCCGCATAGCCGCGCTCGATTTTCAGCACTCCGTTATCGGCAAAGCAGCGGGGGGCATCGACAGCTGATTGCAGGTCCATGCCAAAATCAACGAGGTTGGAGACCAGCCGGGCGTGGCCGGTCGGCTGATAACCGCCGCCCATCACGCCAAAGGGCATGATTACTTCTCCGTCTTGCTGCAGCATGGCGGGGATGATCGTATGCATCGGCTGTTTTCCCGGTCCGAATTCATTCGGATGACCCGCTTCCAGGGTAAAGCCGGCGCCGCGGTTCTGCAGCAGAATACCGAATTGTTCAGACGCAATGCCCGAGCCGAAACCGTGGAAGATAGAATAGATCAGTGAGACCGCCATGCGGTCCTTGTCCACCACAGTAGTATAGACCGTGTCTTTGTGCACCGCCTCGGTTAGCGGCTGCGCTGCCGGCAGGGCGTGCTTGGGGTCGATCAGCGCGGCAAGCCGGGCAGCCGTTTCGGGTGCCAGCATATGCGCCAGCCGGGTGGTGTGATCTGGATCGGCCAGGAACCGGTTGCGCGCATCATAGGCAAGCTTGGCGGCCTCCGCCTCGATATGCGCACGTTCAGCGCCAAACGGATCCATGTTAGAAATTTCAAAATGCTTGAGTATGTTCAGCAGCAAAATCGCAGTTGCACCCTGACCATTGGGTGGATGCTCGGTCAGGCCCAGGCCATTGTACTGGCCGTCAACCGGCTGTGTTGCAAAACTGCTGGCAGCGGCAAAATCCGCCAGAGTGTGAACGCCTCCAAGCGCCGTCAGCGCGGCCACCATATCTTCGGCCACGTCCCCGGAATAAAAGGCCTCCCGCCCGTTTTTAGCGATGCGGCGCAGCACTTCGGCCTGCCCAGGTGTGCGGAACACATCGCCGCTGATGAACGGCTGGCCGTCTTTCAGGTAGTGGTGCCGCGCCGCGCCTTGCAATGCCGCTGCGCTGTTGATCCAGTCGAACGCCGTGCGCGGCGCCACGGGAACGCCCTCTTCGGCATAGTGGATTGCCGGTTGCAGCAGCGCATCAATCCCAAGCCGTCCTTCGCTTTCGGCCAGACGGCAGAACGCGTCAATCGCACAAGGGATCGTCACCGCCTCGGGGCTGCCCAGCGGAACGGTTTCCAGCCCTTGTGCCCGAAGCGCAGCAGCGCTGGCCCCGGCAGGGGCGCGGCCTGATCCGTTCAGCGCCTGGATGCCCTGTCCCGGGCGGGAATATAGAACAAAGCAATCCCCGCCGATGCCTGTCATTTGCGGCTCGCAAATCCCCAGTAAGACCGCCCCTGCCAGAGCCGCATCCATTGCATTGCCGCCGCGTTTCAAGATATCGACGGCGACGCTGGCAGCTAGAGGATGCGAGGTCGCGCACAGGCCGTTTTGGGCAAAGACGGCTGATCGCCCCGGAAGATGAAAGTCGCGCATTTCCCTGCTCCTGCCGTCACCTTGCATAGGCTATGCGCACACGGCGGGAAGGCAACTTAAATCTTCAGCGGTACTGAAGGAACGGAACGTCACCCTGGGTCAGGAAAGCGGGCCAATGGAAGTATCCCCGGTGCCGCGCACTGGTGGGGGCTAGAACACGCGGTACCGGGGGAAGCTCATTTCAGCTACAGTTTAAAAGTCGCATACCTATCGGGCTGAGGTGGGCCGGGATTGCGGCGCGATTATGGCAAAGCGTTAAAATGCAGCAAACCCGCAGCCGTGCCTCTGCAAACCTGGGGCTGTTCAGACTTCGGCCGAGGGGCTGGTCACTTTGATTTCGAAGCAGAGCGATAGATTGTTGTTTCCCTCCGAACGCTCATATTGGACTTGGCTTGCCAATTCGCGGATCAAAAACCATCCGAACCCGCCTTCGGGCATGCTTTCAACCGGAACGCTGATATCAGCAGGTTTGCCCTCCGGCAATTCTCCCTTAGCAAAAGGAACACCGGCGTCCTGGATGCTGATCCACAAACGTTCAGGATAAAGCTCAGCCCGGATCCGCACGTCTCCTGGGTAAGCACTTTTATAGGCGTGCTCGACTACGTTGTTCACAGCCTCGGTCAGAGCGATTTGCACCTCATCCACACGGGCACCCGGGATCCCTAGGGACCGAAGCTGGTCTACAACCGATGAGATGCCTGAACGGGCATTCAGGTTCGTAGCCGTGAACGAGCAGGCAAAAGTTTTTACCATCGATTTCTCGCTTTGCACTGACAGCGCATTGGTTTTCAGGAGTTTGCGCCAGCCGGAGCGATTGCGTCGCCAAGGGAACCATAAAGGTCAAAGATCGTGTCCATGCGGGTCAGCCGGAACACTTTTTCGACCATGGGGGTCAGCCCGGCGAGATCCAGTTTCCGGGTGCCGCCAAGCTGCTTCATCGCGGCGACGATCGCGCCAAGCCCGCTTGAATCAATAAACTGCACTTCGGAAAGGTCCAGGATGACACGGTCCGCACCGGATTCTGTTTCCGTGCGCATGTCCTCCTTGAACTGGATGGCCATGGCGGCATCAATGCGTTCGGCATTGACTTTAACGATCTGTGCATCGTCCGTCATGGTGGTCGTCAGGCTCATTTTGATCCCCCGGGATGTAACGTCATTT